>CAZYKR010000282.1:0-5524 GCA_964648005.1 uncultured Iamiaceae bacterium | reverse complement strand
GATCTCGCCGGCGTCGAAGTCTCGTTCGTCAGCGAAAGCCGCCAGCGCGCGCACCTCGTCGGCCACCCCGGGGCTGTCGACGCCGGCGAGGCGCAGCTGGTCGGCGTCTACCGCCTGCTCGCGCAGGCGCTGGCGGCAGATGTAGTTCGAGCGCCCCTTGAGCACGGCGAAGCTGAAGGGCACGTCCAAGGTCTCGGCCAGCAAGGGCAGGTCCTTGCCGGCGAGCTGGTCCTGGAGCGCCTTGGTGGCGGTGGCGACGACCACCCGCTTGCCCGACAGGATGGCGGGCACGAGGTAGGCGAGGGACTTGCCCGTACCGGTGCCGGCGGCGACGATCAGATGCCGCTCGCCCTCGATGGCGTCGGCTACGGCGGCGGCCATGTCGCGCTGGCCCGGCCGGTCCTCGCCGGTCGGGAGCTCGGCGGCGACGGCCACCAGCGCGTCGACGGCGCGTCGCGCCGCGGCGGAGGTCACCTCAGCTGCCGCGCAGCTCGGCCTGGGGCACGGTGACGATGCAGCCCTGGCCCTGGCAGGCGCGCAGCTCCGCCAAGGCCTGGGCCAGCCGCCGCTGCACGCCGGCGTAGAGCGCATCGCCGGCCTTGTTGTCGAGCTGGTGCGGGTCGTTGAACAGGTCGTAGAGCTCCACCGACCCCGAGGTGTACTCGGCGTACATGTACCCGGCGACGCGCACGGCGTCGTAGTCGAACTTCTCCCACGCCGCCTCCAGCAGCACGGCGCGGTCCTTGCCCGCCTCGGGGTCGTTGGCGACGACCTGCAGCGGTGTGCCCTGCTGGGCGATGGCCGGGGTGGCGTCGGCGGCGTCGAGGACGGTGGCGGTGAGGTCGACGTTCACGGTGGGCTGGGTCACGACCTTGCCCTTGGGGAAGCCGGGGCCGCGGGCGACCATCGGGACCCGGATCGACTCTTCGTACAGCACGACCTTGGCGAACGGGATGCCGTGCTCGCCGAAGAGCCATCCGTTGTCGGAGGTGAACATGATGACCGTGTTGTCGAGCTGGCCCTGCTCGTCGAGGGCGATCACGACCTTCTCGATGAGGTCGTCGACGGCCTGTAGTGACTGGAGGCGGCTGCGGTAGGTGATGTCCACGACCTCTTCGATGTCGACGCCGTCGAGGCCGAGGTCGGAGATGCCCTGATCCATGCGTTGCCGTGTCTGGGCCATCTCGTCGGGCTTGTCCGAGATGTCGGGCTCGAACCACGAGTCCGAGCGGGGGAAGGTGGCGTCCGGGAAGAGTCCGGCGTGGCGCGGTGCGGGCACCGGAGCGACACCGATCTGCTGGGTGGCGCCGTTGCTCTTCGTGACGCTCGGTTGCCCGCGCCCGGTCCCCGAATGCGGTGCCAGTGGCCAGATCGACAGGTAGAAGGGCTTGCCCTGCTCGCTGAACGAGGCGATGTCGGCGACGGCACGGTCGGCGAGCACGTCGGTCTGGTAGTTGGCGTCCGTGTCCTCGTAGGTGCGGCGTTCGCCGTTGTCGAGGACGGTGAACCCGTAGTACTTGAGCACGTCGGGATCGATGAGCCCGAACCAGTCGTCGTAGCCGGGCGGCACGGCAGCCGGTCGTTCGCCGATGGCCTCGTCGCCGTAGCCGTTGAGGTACTTGCCGACGTGGCCGGTGGTGTAGCCAGCGGCCTGGAGCCACACCGGCAACGTCTGGCTCTGGTCGAGCTTGTCGTTGCCTCCCTTGGGCGGGACGTTGTCCTCCACGCCGTGCGTGTGGGCGTAGGTCCCGGTGAGGTAGGTCGAGCGCGCCGGGCAGCACAGCGGGAAGCTGACGAACGAGTTGACGAAGTTCGTGCCTTCGTCGGTGAGGTAGCGCTTGGTCTTGGGCATCGACGCCAGCTCGGCCAGCGTCTGGTCGTCGGTCATGATCACCACGACGTTCGGGCGCGGGTCCTCGGCGCGCTCGGCGGCCGGGTCGCTGCACGCGGCCAGCAGCCCGGCCAGCAGCGCCATGGCGAGGAGGGCGACGATGCCGAGGCGTCGGGTCCTGGTGCGCTGCCGGTGCATGAGGGGCCATCCTCGCGCACCGTCCACCGGCGTCGGCGTCGAGGCCGGCGGACCCGCGCCGGGACGCCGTGCCGGGTGTCCGGTGCTTCAGCGGCGCGGCAGTAGGGTGCGCAGGTGGCCATCCCCGGCATCGATCCCGCCCATGTCCCCGCCCACGTCGCCATCGTGATGGACGGCAACGGCCGGTGGGCGCAGCGCCGTGGGCTCAAGCGGACCGAAGGGCACGCCGCCGGCGAGGAGGCCCTGTTCGACACGGTCGAGGGGGCACTCGAGCTCGGCGTGCGGTGGCTGACGGTGTACGCCTTCTCCACCGAGAACTGGCGCCGGCCGACCGACGAGGTCCGCTTCCTGATGGGCTTCAACGAGTCGCTGCTCGTGCGCCGGCGCGACGAGCTGCACGACCGTGACGTGCGCATGCGCTTCATCGGCCGGCGCGACTGGCGGGTGCCCAAGCGCCTGCTGCGTCGCATGGACGAGTCGGTGGCGCTGACCGAGCGCAACAAGACGATGACGCTCACGATCGCCTTCAACTACGGCGGACGGGCCGAGCTCGTCGACGCCATCTCGGCGATGATCCGCGACGGCGTCCCGGCCGACAAGGTGTCGGAGAAGACGATCCGCCGGTACCTCTACGACCCGCAGATGCCGGACCCGGACGTGATGATCCGCACGTCGGGGGAGTACCGCATCTCCAACTACCTCCTGTGGGAGCTGGCGTACTCCGAGCTGATCTTCACCGAGACGCTCTGGCCCGACTTCCGCCGCAGCGACCTGTTCGAGGCCGTGCGCGAGTTCCAGATCCGCGAGCGCCGCTTCGGCGGGCTCAGCGAGGACTGATCGGGGCCCGATGCAGCTGTACCGGGACCAGGGCGTCGTCCTGCGGACCTGGAAGCTCGGCGAGGCCGATCGCATCGTCGTGCTGATGACCAAGGGCCACGGCAAGGTGCGCGCCGTCGCCAAGGGGGTGCGCAAGACCCGGTCGAAGTTCGGATCGCGCCTGGAGCCGACCAGCCACATCGCCGTGCAGCTCTACCCGGGACGCGAGCTCGACACCGTGACCCAGGTCGACTCGATCGACCACTTCCGGGCGATCCGAGACGACCTGGACCTGTTGGCGCGCGCCGTCCCGCTGCTCGAAGCGGTCGATCAGCTGGCGCTGGAGGGCGAGCCGAACCGTCGGCTGTACGAGATGCTCGTCGGGGCGCTGCGCACCCTGGCCGACGAGGGTTCGCCGCTCGTCGTGCCCGGCTTCTTCCTGAAGGCGCTGGCGCTCGAGGGGTTCCGGCCGGTGGTCGACCACTGCGTGAGCTGCGGCGCCACCGAGGACCTGGTCGCCTTCGACGAGGATGCCGGCGGGGTGCTGTGTCGATCGTGCCGCCGCGGCGGCGCCATCTCGCCGGACGCGCTGTCACTGCTGCAGCGCATCCTCGGGGGCCAGCTCGGCTCGGCGCTCAGCGAGCCGCCCGGGCCGGCGAGCCATGAGGTGGAGGTGCTCGCCACCCGGTTGCTCGAGCACCACCTCGAGCGGCGGCTGCGCTCGGTCGACGTCGGTCTGGCCGGCTGAACCGCAGGCGAGACCTCTCCGCCCTCAGGCTGCGGCGCCGGCGGGCAGCACCCACTCCCGGCGGGTCTCGTCGAAGGTCATCCACGTGCGGTGCACGGCGTTCCAGCGCACGTAGGCCCCCCGCTCCGCATCCCATCGGGGCTCGGACGGGTCGGCCGGCACCTCGAAGGTGTCGGGCAGGTCGTGGCGGTGCGTCGCACCCGGGGCGAGCGGGCCGGCGACCAGCGCCGGCAGGTCGGGGCGCACCCGCGCTGCCTTCAACTCGGTGATCGTCATGCCGGCGGGCAGGTAATCCCCGAAGGTGCGCAGCTCGTACGGCTCGAGGCCGGCCTCGGGGTCGCGGGGCAGAGCGACCGCCACGGGCGGCAGGCCGACGAAGTCCTTGTCGACCACCCAGGTGCGCGCCAGGCGGTCGCCGACGCGCTGGCCGCTGCGCGAGCTCATCGATGCGGCGAAGGCCGTGGCGGGCACGACGTACGGAAACCCGTCGATCGGCCAGGCCAGCGTGCGCGTCACCGCCTGCGACGTGCCGATGGTGCGCCCCGTGCTGTCCACGACGCGCAGCCCGCACAGGGCCTTGCCGGGTGTGGCGCCCGAGCGTCCTTGGACACCGATCGAGACGGCGAGCCACCACGCCAGGCCGCTCAACAGGTACGCGGCGACGCCGACCCAGGCGGACGTCAACCAGCCGATGAGCACGCCCACGACGGCGGCGATGACGGTGGTGATGGCGACGTCCAAGCATAAGGCGCCGGTGCGGCGCCACAGGACGTCGGTGGGATCGACGATGCGGTACGGGCTCATGGTTCGCCAGTCTGGCGAGCCGGCCGGCGATCGCCAAGGGTTCTTTCGGTGACCTTGATATGACTGCGCCGGCGCCGCGGCCTCCACGAGCGGTCCCAACCCGATCGGCGCCGGCCCTCGCCAACCCGATCGGAGCGTCCGAGGTCGGGCACTAGGCTGGCGCCCCTATGTCCGAGACCGATCCGTCCCCGTCCGACGTGTCCGCAACCGACGCCGGCACCGTGCCGGTCGAGGTGCCCAACGACGAGACCCTCATGGAGAAGGTCGTGGGGCTGTGCCGCCAGCGGGGCTTCGTGTTCCCGTCGGCCGAGATCTACGGCGGCTTCCGGTCGACCTACGACTACGGCCCCATCGGTGTGCTGATGCTGCGCAACGTGAAGGACGCGTGGTGGCGGTCGATGGTGCAGCTGCGCCACGACGTGGTCGGCCTCGACGCCGCCATCCTGTCGCCGCCCGCCATCTGGGAGGCCTCCGGGCACCTGTCGAACTTCACCGACCCGCTCGTCGACTGCCGCGAGTGCCACGAGCGGTTCCGCTCCGACAACCTCGACGACCCGACGACGTGCCCGAACTGCGGCGCCACGGACGCCTTCACCGAGGCCCGGCAGTTCAACCTGATGTTCAAGACGCACGCCGGCCCCGTCGAGTCCAGCGGCGCCGAGTGCTACCTGCGGCCCGAGACGGCCCAGGGCATGTTCGTGAACTTCGCCAACGTCCTGCAGACGTCGCGCCGCAAGCCGCCCTTCGGCATCGCGCAGATCGGCAAGTCGTTCCGCAACGAGATCACGCCCGGCAACTTCGTGTTCCGCACCCGTGAGTTCGAGCAGATGGAGATGGAGTACTTCGTGCCTCCTGCCGAGGCCCAGCGCTGGTACGAGTACTGGTGCACGGAGCGGTTCGACTGGTACGTGGACCTCGGCATCCCGCCCGAGAAGCTGCGCCTGCGGCCGCATGACGACGACGAGCTGTCGCACTACTCGAGCGGCACGTCCGACGTGGAGTTCGCCTTCCCCTGGGGTTGGGGCGAGCTCGAGGGCATCGCCAACCGCGGCGACTACGACCTGACCCAGCACGCCGAGCACTCGGGCGAGAAGCTCGAGTACTTCGACCAGGCCTCGGGCGAGCGG
>CAZYKR010000281.1:0-5527 GCA_964648005.1 uncultured Iamiaceae bacterium | reverse complement strand
CGTAGGCTCGCCGCCGATGACCTTCGCACCCGACGATCTGCGCGAGGCCGGCCGGTCGCTGCTCGACGACGCGGTCGAGCTGCGGCGCGAGCTGCACCGCCACCCCGAGCTCGGTCTCGAGCTCCCGCGCACCCAGCAGGCGGTCCTCGACCGACTGGCCGACCTCGACCTCGATGTCCGCACCGGCACCACGTCGACCTCGGTCGTCGCCGACCTCGTCGGCGACCCTGACGGTCCGATGGTGCTCCTGCGCGGCGACATGGACGCGCTGCCCATGCCCGAGGACACCGAGCTGCCGTTCGCCAGCGAGGTGCGCAACGCCATGCACGCCTGCGGGCATGACACCCACACCGCCATGCTCGTCGGCGCCGCCCGCCTCCTGGCCGACCGACGGTCCGAGCTCGGCGGCACGGTGCGGTTCATGTTCCAGCCCGGGGAGGAGGGCCAGTTCGGCGCCCGCCACATGATCGACGAGGGCGTGCTCGACGGCGTCGGCCGCGCCTTCGGCATCCACGTCACGCCGAACCTGCCCGCCGGGTGGGTCGGCACCCGCCCCGGTCCCCTGCTGGCATCGGCCGACGAGTTCGCCATCACCGTGCGCGGCCGCGGCGGGCACGCCTCCACGCCGCACTTCGCCAACGACCCCATCCCGGTCGCCTGCGAGATCGTGTCGGCCTTGCAGACCTTCGTCACCCGCCGCGTTGACGTCTTCGCCCCCGGTGTCATCTCCGTCACCAAGGTCCGTGCCGGCACGGCCAACAACGTCATCCCCGAGACGGCACTGCTCGAAGGCACCGTGCGCGCCGTCTCCGGGCGCACCCGCGCCGCCGCCCTCGAAGCACTGGAGCGCGTCGCCACCAACGTCGCCGCCGCCCACGACATGGTCGCCGAGGTCACCCTCCACGACGGCTACCCCGTCACCGTCAACGACGCCGGCCGCGCCACCGGGACGCTGGCCACGGCGGCCCACCTGCTGGGCGCCGACCGCGTCGTCGAGCTGCCGTCGCCGGTGATGGGGGCCGAGGACTTCTCCTACGTCCTCGAGGAGGTACCCGGCGCCATGGCCTTCCTCGGCATGTGCCCCCCCGGCGTCAACCCCGGCGCCGCGCCACCCAACCACTCCAACCGGATGCTGCTCGACGAGGCGCCGATGGCCGACGGCATCGCCCTGCACGCGGCGATGGCGCTCACCGGCCTGGCCGAGCTCGGTGCGTCCAGCGAGGCGAGCGCATCGTGACCGACTGGTCCGCTGTCGCCCGCCGCAACGCCCGGTCCGTCCAGACCACCATCGGGTGGATCTTCTGGGACCCGGGCGCCGCCGCCCGCTACCACGCCCTCGGCCTCCCCGAGGCCTTCGCCGGCCCGCTCGGCTACATCGCGGCGCGCTGCGCGCCGCTCGCCGGCGCCGGCCCCGACGCCGTCGTCGCCGCCTTCGGCTCCATCAGCCCCGTCGGCATCGACGCCGTGTTCGACCTCCTCGACCACGACCCCGACCGCTTCGAGGCGATGCGCGCCGCCCGCGACGAGGCCGTCGTCGACGGGCTCGCCGCCTACGCCCCGGCCATCGAGGCGCCGCTGGCGGAGCTCGGCCCGGCACTTTGGGACGTGGTGGAGCAACTGCCCGAGGTCGGCCGGGTGCTCTACGCCGCGCACCTGCGCCTCCACCGCCCCGACGATCCGGTGCTGTCGGGCTGGCACGCCGTCAACTGCCTGCGGGAGTGGCGCGGCGACACGCATTGGGCCGTCGTCGTCGCCAACGGGCTCACCCACGCCGAGGCGTCGATCCTGCACAACGCCTGGCTCGGCTACGAGACCGACTGGCTGGCCAACTCCCGCGGCACCACCCCCGCCGCGCTCGACGCCGGCTGGGCCGCGCTCGACGCCAAAGGCCTCGCCGACGCCGGGGCCCGCACCGTGCACGGCGAGGGTGTGGCCCTGCGCCAGCACATCGAGGACGAGACCGACCGCCTCACCACGCTGCCGTGGGAGCTGCTCGGCGAGGACGCGTCGAACGCCTTCGCCGAACGGTTCGAACCGCCGTGCGAGCTGCTGTTGCGCCGCGTCGACGAGACCGCCGGCCCGAACTACCAGCCGGCGTCACGCCTGCGCTGAGGGCGGCGCTACGTTGCCCGCAGACCACAACACCAGGGGGGATGCACCATGACGGGGCTCCAGACCACTGACGAGATGTTCGACCTGCGGATGTCCGAGTCCGCCAAGCCGCTCTACGACCAGGTCGTGGCGTTCGTCGCCGACGAAGTCGAGCCCGTCACCGCCGAGTTCTTCCGCCTCGGCGCCGACCGCACCGAGCGGTGGTCCTGGGCACCGGGCCAGCTCGAGCTGCTCGACGGGCTCAAGGCCAAGGCCAAGGCGGCCGGTCTGTGGAACTTCTTCCTCCCCGACGCCGACACGGGCGAAGGCCTGTCGAACCTCGACTACGCCTACATCGCCGCCGAGCTCGGCAAGAACCCCATCGCCTCGGAGTGCCTCAACTGCTCCGCTCCCGACACCGGCAACATGGAGGTGCTCGAGCGAGTCGGCACCCCCGAGCAGAAGGAGCGCTGGCTCGCTCCGCTGCTCGCCGGCGAGATCCGCTCCGCCTACGCCATGACCGAGCCCGACCTGGCCAGCTCCGACGCCAAGAACATCTCGTGCCGCGCCGAGCTCGACGGCGACGAGTGGGTCATCAACGGCGAGAAGTACTACATCTCGGGCGCCGGCGACCCCCGCTGCAAGATCCTCATCGTCATGGTGCAGACCAGCCCCGACGGGCCGGCGCATCTGCGCCAGTCCCAGATCCTCGTCCCGACCGACACCCCCGGGTACGAGGTGCTCGGCCCGATGGAGGTCTTCGGCAAGGACGACGCCCCGCACGGCCACATGCACCTGCGCTTCACCGACTGCCGCGTCCCCGCCGCCAACGTGCTGCTCGGCGAGGGCCGCGGCTTCGAGATCTCCCAGGTGCGCCTCGGCCCCGGCCGCATCCACCACTGCATGCGCTCGATCGGCGCGGCGGAGCGGGCCATCGGCATGCTCGCCATGCGTGGTCTCACCCGCGAGGCGTTCGGCAAGCGCATCGCCAACCTCGGCAAGAACACCGAGGTGATCGCCCGGGCGCGGGTCGAGATCGAGGCCATGCGGATGATGGTCCTCAAGGCCGCCAAGGCCATGGACGTGCTCGGCAACCGAGAGGCCCGGGTCTGGGTCAGCGCCGTCAAGGCGATGGTGCCCGAGCGGGTCTGCCACATCATCGACGAAGCCATCCAGATCCACGGCGCCACCGGCGTGTCGCAGTGGACGCCGCTCGCCGACCTCTACGCCTCCCAACGCACGCTGCGCCTCGCCGACGGTCCCGACGAGGTGCACTGGTTCGTCGTCGGCCGCGCCGAGCTGGCCAGCTGGGAGGAGGCGGCGCAGTCCTACGACCCGAAGGCCGGCCGCCTCGGCGCCCCGGCCGGCAACATCTTCAGCGGTCCGTGACAGACTCCGCACCGATGCCCTCACTGTTCGAACCCGCTGCGCTCGGCCCGGTCACCCTGCGCAACCGCACGATCAAGGCCGCCAC
The DNA here is from genome assembly GCA_964648005.1 of uncultured Iamiaceae bacterium. Classification (GTDB taxonomy): domain Bacteria; phylum Actinomycetota; class Acidimicrobiia; order Acidimicrobiales; family Acidimicrobilacustridaceae; genus JAGQTE01. Next base: position 1,962 of record CAZYKR010000281.1, on the reverse strand, counting down.
GTTCGAGGGGCGCTCGCCGGGAGGTCACGTCACCGACGACCTCGTCGAGTTCCACCGCCGCATCGCCGCGGGCGGCGTCGGCATGACCACCGTCGCCTACCTGGCCGTCGCCCCCGACGGCCGCACCGACGACGGCTGCGTGGTGCTGGTGCCGTCCGCCGTCGCGGGCCTACGGCGCCTCACCGACGCCGTGCACGCCGAAGGCGCCCTGGCCGCCGCCCAGATCGGCCATGCGGGTCCAGTGGCCAACGCCGCCTCCAACAAAGTGGCCGCCATCGCCCCCACCCCGCAGTTCGACCCGCGCTCGATGCGCCGCAGTCGCGCCGCCGGCGAGTACGACATCGAGCGCATCACCGACGACTACCGGCGCGGCGCGGCACTGTGCGTCGAGGCCGGCTTCGACAGCCTCGAGATCCACCTCGGCCACAACTACCTGCTGTCGTCCTTCCTCAGCCCCAAGCTGAACCGCCGCACCGACGACTGGGGCGGCAGCCTCGCCAACCGCGCCCGCTTCGCCCGGCAGGTGGTGCTAGCGGTGCGCGCCACCGTCGGGCCCGACGTCGCCGTGACGGCGAAGCTCAACATGGTCGACGGCTACAAGGGTGGCCTGGAACTGGACGAGAGCCTCGAGGTGGCACGGTGGCTGGCCGACGACGGCGCACTCGACGCCCTCGAGCTCACCGGCGGCAGCTCGCTCATGAACCCGATGTACCTGTTCAAGGGCGACGCGCCGTTGGCCGAGTTCCGGGCCGAGCTGCCGTGGCACCTGCGGGCCGGCTTCCGGCTGGTCGGCAAGCAGTTCTTGAAGGCCTACCCCTACGCCGAGGCCTACTTCGCCGACAAGGCGCGGCGCTTCCTCGAGGCCGTCGACCTGCCGATCGTGCTGCTCGGCGGGGTGAGCCGCCTCGACACCGCCCAAGACGCCATCGACGAGGGGTTCGCCTTCGTGGCGATGGGCCGGGCGCTGCTGCACGACCCCGACCTGATCAACCAGTGGCAGGCCGGCACGGCACAGGCATCGGGGTGCATCCACTGCAACCGGTGCATGCCGACGATCTACACCGGTACGCGCTGCCCGCTCGTCGACCCGCGCCCGGGCGACCGGCCGATCACCGTCGGCTGACCGGCCCCGTCAGCGCTGGCCCAGGCGGCTGACGCCGCCGCCAGCCAGTCAGCCGCCCGACAGCGCCTGCATCAGCACGACCTCGTCGGTCGGTTCGATGGCCCGGTCCAGGTCGGGCTCGTCGTTGCGGTTCACGAACACCCGCATGTGAGGGCGCAACCTGCCGCGCTCGTCGACGACGCGGAACGCCAGGCCCGGATGACGCCGGTCGAGGTCGGCGAGCAGCTCACGTACCGTCGCACCGTCGGCCTCGGCCTCGGCGGACTGGTCGGTGTAGGACCGCAGCGGGGTCGGGATGCGCACCTTCACGGTGACGCCGCCGGCACCACCTCGACCGAGTACACCTCAGGCAGGTGCGCGGCGAGCTGGCGCCAATGCGCGCCCTCGTCCGTGCTCGCCCACACCTCGCCGCTCGTCGTACCGAAGTAGACGCCGACCGGGTCGCCGCCGTCGGTCGTCATCGCCTGGCGCTTCACGGTGAACCACCCGCGCTCGGGTAGCCCGTCGCCCTGACGTTGCCAGCTGACGCCGCCGTCGGTCGTGACGTAGGCAGCCGGCCGGCCACCGGGGCTCGTGCGCGGCCACACATCGGTGCCGTCCATCGGGAAGACCCACGCGGTGTCGGGGTCGCGGGGGTGCAGCTCGATCGGGAACCCGATGTCGCCGACGTCAGCCGGCATGTTGTCGCCGATGCGGATCCAGCGGTCCGCCGGCCGGTCGATGCGGTAGATGCCGCAGTGGTTCTGCTGGTACAGCCGGTCCGGCGCGGCTGGGTGCTGGCGGACGCAGTGCGGGTCGTGGCCATATGCGGCATCGGGGTCGGGTAGGAAGTCCGCGGC
>CAZYKR010000280.1:0-5586 GCA_964648005.1 uncultured Iamiaceae bacterium | reverse complement strand
TTGCAGGCGGACGAGGTCGACGCCGTAGACCGCCTCGGTGACCGGGTGCTCCACCTGGATGCGCGTGTTCATCTCGAGGAACCACCACGTCGGCTCGGCGCTGCGATCGTCGACGAGCACCTCGACGGTGCCGAGGCTCTCGTAGCCCACCTCAGCCGCCAGGCGTACCGCCGCGGCGGCGATGTCGGCACGGGTGGCGTCGTCGAGCGACGGGCTCGGCGCCTCCTCGATGAGCTTCTGGTGCCGCCGCTGGATCGAGCACTCACGCTCACCGAGGTGCAGGACCGTGCCGTGGCGGTCGGCGATGATCTGCACCTCGACGTGGCGCGGCGCACGGACGAGCCGTTCGAGGTACACGGTGGCATCGCCGAACGCGGCGAGCGCTTCGCGGCCGGCCGCCGCCACGGCGTCCGCCAGGGCATCGGCGTCGTCGACGACGCGCATGCCGCGGCCGCCGCCTCCGGCAGCGGCCTTGACCATCAGCGGGAAGCCGATCTCTTCGGCGACGGCGTGCCAGGCGTCGACGTGGTCGGTGCCGAGCACGGCACCCGGCAGCACCGGGACGTCGATCGTCGCCGCCAGGGCGCGGGCGCGCAGCTTGTCGCCCAGGGTGGTGATGGCCTCGGGCGGCGGGCCGACCCACTGCAGGCCGGCGTCGACGACTGCCCGTGCGAAGGGCGCCCGCTCCGCCAGGAAGCCGTACCCGGGGTGCACGGCGTCAGCACCTTGCCACGCTGCCGCATCGAGCAGCTGCGCCACGTCGAGGTAGGTGTCGGCGACCGTGTCGCCCCGCAGGGGGACCGCCACGTCCGCTTCGCGCACGTGCGGCGCCGTGCGGTCGGCGTCGGCGTACACGGCGACCGTGCGGATGCCCATCTCGCGCGCCGTGCGGATGATGCGGCGAGCGATCTCGCCGCGGTTGGCGATGAGCAGCGTGTGGATGCCGGTCATGGGCGGAACACCCCGAACCGCTCAGCGCCGACGACCGGTGCCGAGTGGCAGGCGGACAGCGCGATGCCGAGGACCGTCCTCGTGTCGCGCGGGTCGATGATGCCGTCGTCCCACAGGCGTCCGGTGGCGAACAAGGCCTCGGACTCGCGGGCGATCTGGTCCTCGATCAATGCCGTGCGCGCCGCGTCGGCATCCTCGTCGAACGGCGTGCCGGCCTTGGCGGCGGCCTTGCGCGCCACGATCGACAGCACGCCGGCGAGCTGGGTCCCACCCATCACGGCGATGCGATGCGTGGGCCACGAGAACACGAAGCGCGGGTCGTAGGCGCGCCCCGACATGCCGTAGTTGCCGGCGCCGTAGGACGCGCCGACCATCAGCGTCAGGTGGGGCACGGTCGAGTTCGCCACCGCGTTGATCAGCAGCGAGCCGTGCTTGATGATGCCGCCGCGCTCGGCGCGCGTGCCCACCATGAAGCCGGTGATGTTCTGCACGAACACCAGGGGGAGGTCCCGACGGTTGCAGAGCTGGATGAACTGCGCGCCCTTCTGGGCCTCCTCGGAGAACAGCACGCCGTTGTTGGCCAGCACGCCGATCGGGAAGCCGCACAGGTCGGCGAACGCGCACACGAGCTGCGTGCCGTAGCGGGGCTTGAACTCGTCGAGCACCGAGCCGTCGACGACGCGCCACAGCACCTCGCGGATGTCGAAGGGCACGCGGAGATCCTCGGGCACGACGCCGAGCAGCTCGTCGGGGTCGAGGCGCGGCGGCCGCGCCGCCGCGGCCGGCCCGGGACCGGCCGTGCGCCAGTTGAGCCGGGCCACGGTCCGGCGGGCGCGGGCGATGGCGTCGACCTCGTCGCGGGCGAGCTCGTCCGCCAGGCCCGACACTGTGGCGTGCATCTCGGCGCCGCCGAGGTCCTCGTCGGAGGCGACCTCGTCGATGGCCATCTGCACCAGCGGTGGGCCGCCGAGGTACACCGACGCCGCGCCGGCCACGAGGATCGTGTGGTCCGACATCCCGGGCACGTAGGCGCCGCCGGCGGTCGACGATCCGAAGACGACGGTGATGGTCGGGATGCCGGCGGCGGAGAGCTGCGTGAGGTTCTTGAACGTGGCCCCGCCCGGGACGAACACATCGGCCTGCTTGGGGAGGTCGGCGCCCCCCGACTCGGTGAGGTTGATCAGCGGCAGCCGGTTGACACGGGCGATCTCCTGGGCCCGCAGCGCCTTGGCGATCGAGGTCGGGCTGGAGGTGCCGCCCTTGACCGTCGGGTCGTTCGCCGAGATCACGCACTCGACGCCGGCGACGATGCCCAGGCCCGTGACCATGGCACCACCGAGCGGGTCGTCGGTGCCCCACCCGGCGAGCGGCGACAGCTCGAGGAACGGGCTGTCACGGTCGACGAGCAGGTCGATGCGCTCACGCACCAGCAGCTTGTGGCGCGCTCGGTGCCGGGCGACGTAGGCGACGCCACCGCCGGCGAGCACCTTGTCCTGCTCGGCGCGCAGCTGGTGCAGGCGTCGTTGCATGGCCTGGCGGTGCTCGGCATACGCCGGGCTGCGGGGATCGATCCTCGTGGCCGGTGGCGCCGTCATCGGCTGCGCAGGCTAGCCGGGCTGCCGGGACGCTTCTCCCGGCGCACGGCAACCCCGGTAGCGTCGTCCACGTGCCCGATCCCGACAGCCTCTACGAACGCGTCGGCGGCCAGCCGTTCTTCGACGACCTCGTCGCCCGGTTCTACGCCGGCGTCGCCGACGACCCGGTGCTGCGTCCGATGTACCCCGACGAGGACCTCGGCCCCGCCCTGCGGCGACTGGCGCTGTTCCTCGGCCAGTACTGGGGTGGACCGACCACCTACAGCGACGAGCGCGGCCACCCGCGCCTGCGGATGCGGCACGCACCGTTCCCGATCGACGGTGCGGCGCACGACGCCTGGTTGCGGCACATGGGCGCCGCCATCGACGGCACCGTCGGCCTCGATCCAGCCGACGAGGCCGCACTGCGGTCCTACGTGGCGATGGCGGCCGACCACCTCCGCAACGTCGCAGGCTGACGCCAGGCCCCGCGTGGCGCCGCGGGGCCGCCGGTGCTGTCGGCGCGGGTTGGTAGCGTGCGGCCCATGGCAGACACCAAGCTCAGCGCCGGCGATCGGGCGCCCGCCTTCACCCTCGTCGACCAGGACGGCACCAAGGTCAAGCTCACCGGGTTCAAGGGCCGCAAGGTGCTCGTGTTCTTCTACCCGAAGGCCGACACCTCCGGCTGCACCACCCAGGCGTGCGGGCTGCGCGACGTGGCCGATCGCATCGGCGACACGCAGATCCTCGGCATCAGCCCGGACGAGCCGGCGAAGCAGAAGCGCTGGGACGACAAGCACGGCCTCGGGTACCCGCTGCTGAGCGATCCCGAGCACGTGGTCGCCGACAAGTACGGGGTGTGGGGCGAGAAGAAGCTCTACGGGCGCGCCTACATGGGCATCGTCCGCAGCGCCTTCCTCATCGACGAGCAGGGCAAGATCGCCAACGCCTGGTACAAGATCAGCCCGAAGGACACGCCGACCAAGCTCCTGGCCGCGCTCGATGGCTGAGCTGGCCGCACCGGCCGACGTCCTCCCGCACCGGCCGCCGTTCCTGTTCGTCGACGAGGTGGTGGCCTGCACCGACACGACGGCCGACGGGCGGTGGCATCTGACCGGCGACGAGTGGTTCTTCGGCGGGCACTTCCCCGGCCGTCCGACGCTGCCGGGGGTGCTGATGGTCGAGGCCATCGCCCAGCTCGGGGCCTACGCCGTGCTCGCCTCCGGTCGGCACCCGGGCAAGCTCCCGCTCTTCGGCGGGGTCGACGGGGTCCGGTTCCGGCGCCAGGTCGTGCCCGGCGACATCCTCGAGCTGCACGTGGAGCTGGGCCGCATGTCGGCACGCGCCGGCCGAGGTACGGGCACGGCGCGTGTCGGCGACGAGGTCGCCTGCAGCGCCGAGCTGCTCCTGGTGCTGGTCGATGCCGACGCCGCCGGCTGACCGACGATTCAGGCGGGCTGCAGCACAATGGTGCCGTTGTGGCCGCCGAACCCGAACGAGTTCGACAGGGTGGGACCGGGCGTCCACGGTCGCCCGTCACCGGTCACGATGTCGATCTCGGGCAGCTCCGGATCGCGCTCGGCGAAGCCGAACGTCGGGGGCAGCACGCCGTGGCGCATCGACAGCACCACCGCCACAGCCTCGATCGACCCGGCGGCGCCGAGCGAGTGCCCGGTCACGCCCTTGATGGAGGTCACCGCCGGTCCCGGCGTCCCGAACAGCGTCGCCATCGCCTGCGCCTCGGCGGCGTCGTTGAGCGGCGTCGAGGTGCCGTGGGCATTGACGTGGACGATGTCGTCGGCCGACAGCCCGGCATCGTCGAGTGCCAGCTGCATGCACGCCACCGCGCCCGAGCCACCGGGCGACGGCGCCGTGATGTGGTGGGCGTCGGCGGTGGACGCGCCGCCCACCACCTCCGCCAGGATGGTGGCGCCACGCGCCTCGGCGCTGGCCCACTCCTCCAGCACGAGGGCGCCCGCGCCCTCCGACATCATGAACCCGTCACGGCGGCGGTCGAACGGGCACGACACGCCGGTGCTCGAGAGCGCCGTCATGTTGGTGAAGCCGGCGATGCCCGTCTCGGTCATCGCCGCCTCGGTGCTGCCCGCCACCATGGCGTCGCAGCGTCCCGATGCGATCAGGTGGAAGGCGTTCGCCACCGAGTGGGTGCCGGCGGCGCATGCGGTCACGGTGGTCTCGCACGGGCCCTGGAACCCATAGCGCATCGACACCGCCGCCGCCGGTGCGTTGCCCATCACCATCGGGATGAGGAACGGCGACACCCGTCGCACGCCCTTGTCGTAGCGGACGATGACCTGGTCCTCGAGGGTGGTCAGCCCCCCGATGCCGGTGCCGACGAGCACGCCGATGCGCAGCGGATCCTGCGGGAGCGGCCCGGACTGCGCCAGCGCCTCGCCGGCAGCGGCGAGCGCGAACTGCTGGAAGCGATCGGCGCGCCGAACCTCCTTGGGGTTGTCGAACCACGGTGTCGGGTCGAAGTCCGTCACCCGCCGCAGCCCCTCGGCCGGTGCCGCGAACAGCCCCGACCAGAAGGCCTCGACGCCGATACCGCACGACGAGACGACTCCGACGCCCGTGACGGCGACACGCCGCCGACCGCCGTCCATCAGCCGAGCTTGGACGTCACGAGGTCGAGCGCCGCCTGCACGGTCTCGATGCCCTCGAGCTCCGACTCGTCGACAGTGATGTCGAACTCCTCTTCGAGTGCCATGACCAGCTCGACGAGGTCGAGGCTGTCGGCATCGAGGTCGTCGCCGAAGCTGGCGGTCGGTACGACCTGATCCGGCTCCACGGACAAGATCTCCACGGCGCACTTGCGGAAGCGCTCCAGCACGTCGTCGCTCACGGGTTGTCTCCTTGTGGTCGAGGGGTGCAGCAGCGCACCCCGGGGTTGTCTACACCACTCACCACGCGCCCATCCCAAGTCCGCCGTCGACGCCGAGCACGGCACCGGTCACGAAGCCGGCCTCGTCTGAGGTGAGGTAGCGCACGGCCGCTGCCACCTCCGCGGGCTCGCCGAGGCGACCGAGCGGGACCGCCG
>CAZYKR010000279.1:0-5626 GCA_964648005.1 uncultured Iamiaceae bacterium | reverse complement strand
CCATGACGACCGACCTGCCGGAATCCTTCGACGTCCTGTGCGTGGGCAACGCCATCGTGGACGTGATCAGCCACGCCGACGACGCCCTGTTGGCCGAGCACGGCATGGTCAAGGGCACGATGGCGCTGGTCGAGGCCGATCGGGCGCTGGCGATCTACGACGCCATGGGTCCGGGCATCGAGTCGTCGGGGGGATCGGCGGCCAACACGGCGGCGGGCATCGCCAGCTTCGGCGGCCACGTCGCCTTCATCGGCAAGGTGGCGGGCGATCAGCTCGGCCAGGTGTTCACCCACGACATCCGCGCCGCCGGCGTGCACTTCGACGCGCCGGACCCGGGTGACTCGGACGAGTCGACGGCGCGCTGCATGGTGTTGGTCACGCCCGATGCCCAGCGCACGATGAACACGTTCCTGGGCATCTCGTCGTACCTGAGCCCGCGCGACGTCCCCGAGGCGTTGGCCCAGCGGGCGGCGGTGACCTACTGCGAGGGCTACCTGTGGGACCAGCCGGTGGCCAAGGAGGCCATCCGCAAGGCAATGGACACCGCCAAGGCGTCGGGTCACCGGGTGGCATTCACGCTGTCCGACCCGTTCTGCGTCGACCGGCATCGGGCCGAGTTCCTGGAGCTAGCCGAGCACTCGGTCGACATCTTGTTCGCCAATGAGTCCGAGATCTGCTCGCTGTACGAGACCGACCACTGGGACACGGCGGTGGCCAAGGTGGCGGGCCACTGCGAGATCGCCTGCCTGACGCGGTCGGAGCTCGGCTCGATGATCGTGACGGGTGATGGGCAGCGCATCAACGTGCCGGCGCACCCGGTGGACGCCGTGGTCGACACGACCGGCGCCGGCGACCTGTACGCCGCCGGGTTCCTCTACGGCTTCACCAACGACTTCGGCCTCGAGACGGCGGGCCGCCTCGGCGCCCTGGCCGCCGGCGAGGTCATCGGCCACCTCGGCGCCCGCCCCGAGGTCTCCCTCGCCGACCTCGCCAAGACCCTCTGAGCCAAGGTCAGCACAACCGCGTTCTGGTGCGAAAACCGCGTCACCCGTGGCGCGCCGTTCACACCAGTTCGTCCACGAGTTCGTCCATCGTCCCATCTGGCCGAGGTCGCCGGGCCGAGGTTCCGGCCCATTGTCTCCTAGGCGCGCGACGCTTGCGGGCGTGGACGGGGATGGGGCGGTGGAGTCCTCGAGGCAGCGTCGATGCCGGGTGATCGGCCTGGTGGCGCTCGGCGCTGTCGTCGTCGCGTTGGCCGGCGTCGGGGTCGTCCGCACGCTCGGCATTGGGGCGAGGGCGTGCACGATGGTCGGCTGCGTGGGTTTCGTGGCGGTGGACGTCACGGCGCAGCGTGGCGAACTCGGCGACGGAGCCGTCGAGGTGCGTGTCTTCCGGGGCGACGGGAGCGAGTGCGCGCCGCCACAGAGCACGCAGCAGATCCCGGCTGGCGGCGAGCCACCGTCCCCAACCGTCTACTCGGTGCAGACCGTTTTTCCGAGCGAACCGCCTGAGGACCTGCGGGTCGAGGTGCTGGTCAACGGCGAGGTGCGTCTGGCCGGCACCGTCGAGCTCGCCGAGGACGACGTCAAGTTGTGGCAACCCAACGGGCCCGACTGCGAGCCGACCTGCTGGAACGTCGACCTGGTGTTCATGGCACCCGACGAGGTGGTCGCGGCCTGACACTTGTGTGAAGCCCACAATGGGCTGAAAAACCGGACACGCTGGAGGTTCCAGCCCGATTTCGGTGGGGGTTGACGGGGTGATAATGACCGTTATTATGGCGGCGTGACCGAGGGGGATCCGGGCGCCGTCACGGGCGCGCCGGACAGCAGCGAACAGGGCTCGACCGCCAAGCCGGACGACACCGGCAGCCGGCTGCTCGCCGCCGCGGCCGAGGTGTTCGCCGAGAAGGGCTACGACCGCGCCGGCGTGGCCGAGATCGCCCGCCGGGCCGGATTGACGACGGGTGCCATCTACAGCCGCTTCTCCGGCAAGGCCGAGCTGCTCGCTGCCGCCATCAAGGCCTCCACCCCCGACGAGTTCGATCAGCTCTTCGCCGAGCACGGTTTCGAGGGCGATGCCGCCGACATCCTCAACACGGTCGGCGGGCACCTCGTCGAGCGCAACCGCAACGACGACGCCTCGACGTTGCTGCTCGAGGCGTTCGTCGCGGCGCGGCGCGACCCCGACGTCGCCGCCATGCTGCGCTCGCAGTTCGATGACCGGCGTGCCCGCCTCGCCGACCTCATCGACGCCGGCAAGGACGCCGGCATGATCGACACCGACGTCGATACCCAGGCCATCGTGCACTTCGCCCATGCCGTCGGCCTCGGCTTCCTCCTCTACGGCGCCATCGACGTCAAGCACCCCGACACCGCATCGTGGGAGCAGGTCGTCGCCCGCGTCGTCGCCGCCATGAACGCACCCGCCACCCCGACAGCCTACCCGACCGCCAACCCGACGGCCAACCCAACCTCCACCCCGACCACCACCTGATCCCAGGAGACGAACCCATGACCGACCAGATGTCCTCCGACGCCCAGATCCTCGGACGCGCCGACGTCAACGACCTCGAGGCCATCATGGCCATCTCCAACTCCGACATGGACTCGGTGATCCACCAGGTGCAGGACAACGCCGACGCCATCTTCACCTGGGACTACGAGAAGGGCGCCCGCCCGGCCCTCGACAAGCTCTACGAGAAGGCCAAGAACGCCCAGTGGAACGCGCAGACCGACCTCGACTGGTCCATCGAGGTCGACCCCGAGAAGATCCTCGAGCCGCTGCAGGGCAACAACGCCGCCGGGCCGTTCCAGGCCATGGCCGAGATCGCTGACTCGCCGTTCGCCAAGTTCGGTGAGAAGGAGTGGACCCAGCTCGGCGTCGAGTCGATGAACTGGCGCCTCAGCCAGTTCATGCACGGCGAGCAGGGCGCGCTGATCTGCACCGCCAAGATCGTCGAGACCGTGCCGTGGATCGACGCCAAGTACTACGCCTCCACGCAGGTGATGGACGAGGCCCGCCACGTCGAGGTCTTCGCCAAGTACCTCGACGAGAAGCTGACCGGCCACTACCCGATCAACGCCCACCTGCGGATGCTGCTCGACGACATCATCGCCGACTCCCGTTGGGACATGACCTACCTGGGCATGCAGATCATGGTCGAGGGCCTGGCACTGGCCGCCTTCGGCTTCATGCACATGCTCACCGAGGAGCCGCTGCTCAAGCAGCTGCTGCGCTACGTCATGTCCGACGAGGCCCGCCACGTCGCCTTCGGCGTGCTGTCGCTCAAGGAGTACTACGCCGAGCTGTCCGACAAGGAGATGGCCGAGCGCCAAGAGTTCGCCTTCGAAGCGGCGGTCCGCATGCGTGACCGCTTCCTGCAGCAGGAGGTGTGGGAGCGCATGGGCATCGACGGCAAGGGCGTCGCCAAGCTGCTGCTGGCCATCCCGCCGGACGAGAACCTCTTCCAGCAGATGCTGTTCTCCAAGATCGTCCCGAACTGCAAGAAGCTCGGCCTGCTCGACGCCAACGGCGCCTGGCTGCGGCAGCGGTTCACCGAGATCGGCGTGATCCAGTTCGAGGACTGGGCCGACACGGGCGAGGAGTACCTCGAGTTCGACGCCGTCACCCAGGACCGCCAGGCGGCGCAGAGCGCCTAGGTTCTCCCGCCATGACCTACGAGTGCTTCGAGGTGACCGTCGACGACGGCGTCGCCCACATCGTCATGAACCGGCCCGAGGCCATGAACTCGATGAACCGGGCCTTCTGGATGGAGCTGCCGGCGATCGTGCGATCGCTCGACGCCGACGGCGCCACCCGGGCGGCGGTGCTGTCGTCGACCGGCAAGCACTTCTGCGCCGGCATGGACCTGGCCGTGTTCGCCTCGGGAGCCGGCGGGGCGCCGACCGGCGACGGCCTCTCGACCGAGACGGGCCGGACCCGCGCCTACTTCAAAGAGGTGGTGCACCTGCTCCAGGGCAGCTTCACCGCCTTGGAGGAGGCGCGCTTCCCGGTGCTCACCGCCATCCACGGCGGCTGCATCGGCGGTGCCGTCGACATGGTGACCGCCGCCGACATGCGCTACTGCTCGGCGGACGCCTTCTTCTGCGTGCAAGAGATCAACATCGGCATGACCGCCGACGTCGGCACCCTGCAGCGCCTGCCCAAGCTCATCCCCGAGGGCGTGGCGCGCGAGATGGCCTACCGGGGCCATCGCCTCGGCGCCGAGCGGGCGCATCAGGTCGGTCTGGTCAACGAGGTCTTCGCCGACCACGATGCGCTCGTCGCCGGCGTGCTCGACATCGCCCGAGAGATCGCGTCCAAGAGCCCGCTCGCCATCCACGGCACCAAGCAGATGCTCAACTACACCCGCGACCACTCGGTGGCGGACGGGCTGAACTACATCGCGGCGTGGCAGTCGGGCATGTTCCAGCCCGCCGACATGCTCGAGAGCTTCACCGCCAAGGGCGAGCAGCGCGACCCGGCCTTCGACGACCTGTTGCCGCGTCCGACCGAGTTCTGAGCCGGGTGCAATCCGAGGTCGGGCGCGTCAGGGCCGGGGAATGATGCCGAGTCGCCGCCAGTCCTCGACCATCGAGGCAGCGACGACCTCGGCGGCGCACCGCGCGAACGCCGCATCGATGCCGCGGGCGACGTGCGCGTCCCAGGTGGCGTCGTCCCATGCCGCCACGTCGAGGACCTGTCGGGCGGCGTCGGCGGCGTCGCCATAGCGCATGCAGAACGGTCCGAGGGTGTCGTCGACGCCGCCGTGGTGCGGACCCAGTACGACCGTCGACGAGGCGAGGGCCTCCGCGATCGACACCGGCATGCCGAAGGGTTGCTCGCCGGTGTGGGTGTGGAGGTAGATGCCGGCGCGCCGCATGAGCTCGGCCATCTCGTGGCGCGGGACCGACCGCCGGATCTCGACCGGTGCATCGAGCTCGTCGCGCAGGGCAACGATCTCGTCGAGGAGCTCCTCACGGGTGTGGGCGGGGGCCAGACACAACACGAAGCGGTGGTCGGGGCAGCGACGCGCCACGTCGAAGAACAGGCGGTAGTCCTTCGTCGGCAGCGCCACCCCGGCGCGCACGACCAGGTCGCGCTCGACCTCGAGCGGATCGGCCGGCGTGAACAGGTCGGACTGGAACGCCGCCGGTCGCACCAGCAGACGAGGATCTGCGATGCCGAGCGAGTCGTGCAGGTGGGCCGGCAGCTCGATGGCGGCGAGGTTCGGTCGGGCGAGCAACGAGCGGACGCCGTCGGCCGAGTACTCGTAGCCGTGGGCGCGGACGATCACCGGCACGGTGCAGCCCGCCTCGTGCAGCTCCGCCGCCACCGTGTCGCCGATCCCGAGCCAGTGCACCAGCACGACGTCGGGGTCGGCGGCCGCCACGGCCGCGAGGATGCCGTCGCGGTGCACCGCCTGGTGCGTCGAGTACGGCGCCGCCGTCCCGGGGTCGATCGTCGCGACCTCGACGTGCGCGCCGAGCGCCACCAGACCGTCGATGTCGGCCTGGACGTAGGACTCGGTGAGCTGCGGATAATGCCACTCGACGGCGAGGATGCGCAGCCCGTCGGCGTCGTGGCGTGGGCGCTTGCGCTCCAGGAGGTGGCGGTTCCAGCC
>CAZYKR010000278.1:0-5638 GCA_964648005.1 uncultured Iamiaceae bacterium | reverse complement strand
CCGAGGCGTCGGGCGACGTGGCGGCCAAGCTGGACGACCTGCTCGATCGGGTCAAGGGCGACGACGACGCGCGCCAGGAGTTCGTGGACCTGCTCGAGCTGCTCGGTCCCGATGACCCCCGCACCGCGCAGTACCGGCGGCTGCTGGCGTCTCGCCTGTACTGACGCGCAACTCGCTTCCCTCCCGTCCGGCCCCGGCCTAGCGTCGGGCACCCCAGTGGCGCCGTCCCTCGTGGGTCGGCGAACGGCCACCGGGCTCGGCCCCCAGGCCCTCCAGCTCATCTCGTGCGAGGGAGGTCATCGGGTGGATGCCGAACGAGAGGTGTCGCGACCGTCGGACGCCGCGGCGACCGGCGGCGCGCGGGACGACGCCAGGTCCGACGATGTCGCCTCCGATGCGGTCGAGCGGTTGCGGCAGACCTTGAGCACACCGACCCGCTGGAGCGATCACCTCCGGATGCGTTGGGCCGGCGGCCCGGCCGGTCATCGGCAGCAGCCCGACGCCGCCGATGACGTCGTCGGTGCGCCTCGGCTGCGCACACCACCGACGGCACCGGGCTCCGGTGGCATCGTCGCCGGGGTGGCGGCGCTGGCGCTGCTCGTCGGCATCGTCGCCGGATGGCTCGGACGCGGCGCGGTGGGCGCCGCGGCGTCGGCGCACGATGCCGCCGCACCGATCGTCGTCGACGAGCCGCCCGGCCCGGCGGGCGCATCGACGCCGGCGACCGCAGGCGGCGGCTCCGTCCCCGGCGGGGGCGACGGCGGCGAGACGTTGGGCGATGCCGACGCCGCGCCGATGGCGGTGCACGTCGCCGGCGCCGTGGCCCGCCCCGGGCTGTACCAGGTCCCGGCCGCGGCCCGGGTCGCCGATGTGGTCCAGCTGGCGGGCGGTGCGGCCGCCGATGCCGACCTCGACCGCGTCAACCTGGCGGCACCGGTGGCCGACGGCGCTCGGGTCTTCATGCCTCGCATCGGTCAGGGCGAGCCGCCCATCCCGCTGGCCCCCGACGGTGCCGGCGCCGGGGGTCCGGCGGTCGGTGGTGCGGACCCGCCGAACGGTCCGAACGCATCGAAGGTGGACATCAACCGGGCGGACGCCGCGGCGCTCGAGGCGCTACCCGGGATCGGGCCGACCTTGGCGGCGGCGATCGTCGAGCATCGCACCCGGGTCGGGCCGTTTCGCGCCGTCGAGGACCTCCTCGACGTGTCGGGCATCGGCGATGCCCGCCTGGCGCAGCTGCGCGATCTCGTCACCGTCTCGACGTGAGCGCACGGGCCGACGTGACGCGCCGTTGGCTGACCGGCCCGCAGTTGGTCGCGGCCGTGGCCTGCTCGTGGATGGTGGCCCTGCGCCCGCTGCCGGCCCCGGCGGCGGTCGGACTGCTCGCCGCTGGGGCCGTGATCATCATCGTCGGACGCCGCCGCCCGGTTGGCCTGGTGGCCGTCGCCGTCGCAACGGTGTCGCTGCACGCCGGCGTGGCGCGGTCGGCGGCCGTGGACCCGCCCGTGCCCGCCGAGGTGGCCGGTGCCGGCGTGCTGGTGAGCGACCCGACCGGCACGGTCGGCGCCACCTCGGCGGCGATCGAGGTGCAGGGCATCCGGTACCAGGCCACGGCGACCGGCGCCGTCGCGCGACCGTTGCGCGCCATGGTGAGCGGCGAGCACGTCGTCGTGCGCGGTCGGACCCGGGGCCTCGACGCCGACGACGGTTGGCTGGTGGACCGCCACGTCGTGGCGCGGCTCGAGCTCACGGCGCTCGACGACTGGTCGCCTGCCTCCGGGCCTCTCGGGTGGGCGAACCGCTTCCGGGCCCTGTTGTGGTCGGGTGCCTCGAGCCTCGACGACGACGAGCGGGCATTGTTCACCGGGCTCGTCACCGGGGACGACCGCGCCTTGTCGGCGCTCGATGCCGACGCCTTCACCACCGCGGGCCTCACGCACCTGACGGCCGTCTCGGGACAGAACGTGGCGTTCGTGCTCATCGTGGTGCACCCCGTCGTGCGATGGTTGCCATCTCGTTGGCGCGCTGTCGCGGTGCTGAGCGTGCTCGGCGGGTTCACCCTGGTCACCCGCGCCGAACCCTCGGTGCTGCGCGCCGTGGCGATGGCCGGCGTCACCACGCTGGCCGTGGCCACCGGCCGGCCCACGTCGGGATTGCGTCACCTGGCGCTGGCGTCGGTGGCGCTGCTGGCCGTCGACCCGTTGCTGGCCGATCGGCCCGGCTTCGTGCTGTCGGTGGTGGCCAGCGGTGGGATCCTGGCCGCGGCCGGTCCCGTCGGCGACCGGCTGCGCGGTCCCCGAGCCTGGCGCGACGGCCTCGGCGTCACGTTGGCGGCGCAGGTGGCGACGGCCCCTGTGCTGGCGGCGGTGTTCGGGGGTGTGCCCCTGGTGGCGCTGCCGGCGAACGTGCTCGCCGTGCCGGTCGCCGGCGCCGTCATGGTGTACGGGCTCGTCGCCGGCACGGCGGCGGGCGTCGCCGGCCGGCTGGGCGCCGGGTGGCTCGCCGCGGTGCTCCAGCGCCCGACCGGCATGGCGCTCGGTGCGCTCCAGGGCATCGCGGACCTGGCGGCCCGCGCGCCCGACCGACCGTTGGGGTTGCTGGCCGCGTCCCTGGTCGCCGTCGGGTCGACGACGGTGGTCCTGGGATGGGCAGCGCCCCGCCGATGGCGCCGAGCCACCACACGGGGCGGCGGACTGCTCGTGGCGGCGACCCTGGCCGGCACGGTCGTCGGTGTGCCCGCCCTCGGACCGGGCGGCGCAGGGTCGGCCGAACTGGACGGCCTGGCGGCGGGGC
This sequence comes from uncultured Iamiaceae bacterium, assembly GCA_964648005.1. GTDB lineage: Bacteria > Actinomycetota > Acidimicrobiia > Acidimicrobiales > Acidimicrobilacustridaceae > JAGQTE01. The sequence continues at coordinate 2,845 of CAZYKR010000278.1, read as the reverse complement.
CCGGCGCCGCAGTGTGGCGGGGCGCGTCTTCGTCGCCGGCCGACGCCGACGTGGTGGTCCTCGACGGTCGGGCCGAGCCCGAGCGCGTGCTGCGCGCCCTGCGGCGCTCCGGCATCCGGCACATCGACCTGCTCGTGGTGCGGTCCTCGGCACCGGCGGCGACGTCGGCGGCCGAAGCGGTGACGCGGCGCGTCGACGTGGCACACCTGGTGCGGCGCGATGGTCCGCCGCCGGCGGGACCGGTCGCCGCCGGCGACTGGTGGGTGGACGTGCGCCACCACGGCGACGGTCCCTGGACCGTCGAGGTCACCCCACGTGACCCGGGCCGAACGGTCGGGCCGAGCGGGTAGCGTCTCGCCGGTGGAGCCGCCGGTGCCGCCCATCGGGATCATCGAGACCGCCCCGACCCTCGAGCTCGGGCCGCGGACCTTCGACATCCGTCACCGAGCCGTCGTGATGGGCATCTTGAACCGCACGCCCGACTCGTTCTACGACAAGGGCAGCTACTGGGCGTTCGACGCCTTCCTCGCCAAGGCCGAACAGCTCGTCGTCGACGGTGCGGACTTCCTCGATGTCGGCGGCGTCAAGGCAGGACCCGGCGACGAGGTGACCGAGTCCGAAGAACTGGATCGGGTCGTGCCGGCGGTCGAAGCGCTGGCGGCGCGGTTCGACCTGCCGCTCAGCGTCGACACGTGGCGGTCGGGGGTGGCGCAGGCGTGCTTCGCCGCCGGCGCCCACGTGGGCAACGACATCAGCGGGTTCGCCGATCCGGCCTACCTGGACGTGTGCGCCGCCGCCGGCGCCGCTGTCGTCGCCACCCACATCCGTCTGGCACCGCGGGTGCCCGACCCCGATCCGCACTACGACGACGTGGTGGCCACCGTGTGCGGTTTCCTCGACGACCGCGCTACCCAGGCGCGCGCGGCGGGCATCCCGCGCCAGCGGATCATGGTCGACGCCGGCCTCGACCTGGGCAAGTCCGAGCCACAGTCACTCGAGCTGCTCCGCCGATCGGACCGGCTGGTCGCCCTGGGGTACCCGGTCTTCCTGTCGGCGTCGAACAAGCGGTTCCTGTGGACGCACCTCGGGGTCGACGTGGCCTCCGCGGCGACCGGCACGCTCGGTGCCCATGCGCTGGGCATCGCCCTCGGCTGTCGCGTGCTGCGGGCGCACGATGCCCGAGCCGGACGCCGGGTGGCCGACACGATGGCGGCGGTGCTCTCGGGGGAGCTGCCGCCGTTGCGCGCCCCGGCCGAGCTCGGCGGCTCCGGCGGTGGCGGCGCATGAGCTCGCCCGTCTTGCTGTTCAAGGGGTCAGATCCGTCGCTCGTGGGTGACGCCGTCGCCGACGCCGTCCGGGGCCTGGTCGGTGACGAGGACCGCAGCCTCATGGTGGACGAGTTCGACGCCGACCGTTACGAGCACGACGGTGTCAGCGATGTCGGCGGCCTGGTCGACGCCGCACAGACGCCACCGTTCCTGACGCCGGGCCGCGTCGTCGTCGGCCGGCAGCTGGCCATGTTCAAGATCGCGGACCTCGACGCGCTGCTGGGCTACCTGGCGACCCCGATGCCGTCGACGACGCTCGTGCTGGTCTGGGAGCGTGGCCCGCGCAGCGGCGACACGCTGCCGGCGGTGCCCAAACGGCTCGCCGACGCCGTGGCGGCGTGCGGCGGCGAGGTCATCGACACCAACGCCGGCCGCGGCAAGCAGCGCAGCGCGTGGATCGAGGAGCAGTTGGCGGCAGCCGACCTGCGCCTCGACGCTGCCGGCCGCAACCGCCTCGCCGACCACCTCGGTGAGGATCCCGGACGGCTCCCCGGGGTGATCGCCACGCTCGTGGGGGTGTTCGGTGCCGGCGCCAAGCTCGGCGCCGACGACCTCGAGCCGTACCTCATCGGCGACGGTGACGTCGCGCCGTGGGACCTGACCGACGCCATCGACCGCGGCGACACTGCCGGCGCGCTGGGTGTGCTGGCCCGGATGCTCGACGCCGGCCGGCACCCGCTGCAGATCATGGCGACGCTGCACAACCACATCGGGCGGATGGTGGCGCTCGACGGCGCCGGCGCCCACGACGAGCGCGCCGCGGCCGAGATCCTGGGCATCAAGGGATCGACCTTCCCGGCGAAGAAGGCGCTGCAGCAGGGCCGCAAGCTCGGATCGGCGCGCCTGGCGGCGTTCGTCGAGTTGCTGGCCGAAGCCGACCTCGACCTGCGCGGCGCCAAGCACCTCCCGGACGAGGCAGTCATCGAGGTGGTGGTGGCGCGGCTCGCCAGCCGCAGCCGCCGTTGACCCGAGGCCCGGACGACCTCGGGTAACGGGTCAGGCCTTGGCGGCGTTGACCTTCTTGGCCAGCCGGCTCTTGCGGCGGGCGGCCTCGTTGCGGTGGATCACGCCCTTGGCGGCCGCCTTGTCGATGCGCTTGTAGGCCAGGCGGGCCTTCTCGTCCAGATCGTCACCGTCGGCCTCGATGGTCTCGACCACCTGCTTGGTGCGGGTCTTGAGTTCCGAGCGCACCGCCTTGTTGCGGACGCGGCGCTTCTCGTTCTGCTTGTTGCGCTTGATCTGGCTCTTGATGTTCGCCACTGGTCTTCTCGATCGTTGTCGACGTCTCCGGCCGGCCCGTCGGTCGGCTCCGGCGCCGGGGCGGCCCCCGGCACGAACTGTGCAGGATAGCGAGCGGGCACCCACCGAGTCACACCGGCGACTTCGGCACCCGGCGCAGCGGTCGCTACGCTCGCACGTTCCGCCCCTTCGATCCGAGCCGCCCGTGGACACCGAGAGCATCCGCAACTTCTGCATCATCGCCCACATCGACCACGGCAAGAGCACGCTGGCCGACC
>CAZYKR010000277.1:0-5669 GCA_964648005.1 uncultured Iamiaceae bacterium | reverse complement strand
GATCCAACGCAGCTGGTACGTCGTCGACGCCCAAGATCTGGTGCTCGGCCGCATGGCCACCGAGGTCGCCCGCGTCCTGCGCGGCAAGCACAAGCCGACCTTCGCACCCCACATGGACACCGGTGACTTCGTCATCATCGTCAACGCCGACAAGGTGGTGCTCACCGCCGGCAAGGCGGAGCGCAAGCCGGTGTACTGGCACTCCGGCTATCCGGGCGGCATCAAGTCCCGCTCCTACGCCGATCTCATGGACACCAAGCCGACCGAGGCGGTCCGCCGGACCGTGCGCGGGATGCTTCCGAAGAACCGGCTCGGCCGGGCCCAGCTGCGCAAGCTGAAGGTCTACGCCGGCCCCGACCACCCCCATGCAGCGCAGCAGCCGCAGCCGCTCGTCATCGAGCACGCCAAGGCCCGCGCCGCCGAGTGATCATCCCGAGGACGACGAAGCGATGACCAAGCCCCTGATCCAGTCGACCGGCCGCCGCAAGCGCGCCATCGCCCGTGTGCGGTTCCGTCCGGGCACCGGGAAGATCACCGTCAACCGCCGCGACATCGGGGAGTACTTCCCGACCGAGACGCAGCGCATGATCATCACCGAGCCGCTGCGCGTGACCGAGCAGACCGAGGCCTACGACATCGACGCCACGCTCGACGGCGGCGGGTTCACCGGTCAGGCCGGCGCCCTGCGCCTCGGCATCGCCCGCGGGCTGGTCGGCCTCGACCCCGAGCTGCGGGTCGAGCTCAAGCGTGCCGGGTTCCTGACCCGCGACGACCGCGAGAAGGAGTCCAAGAAGTACGGCCTCAAGAAGGCCCGAAAGGCTCCGCAGTACTCCAAGCGCTGATCGGCGCCGTGTGACGCTGCGCTTCGGTACCGACGGCGTGCGCGCGCACGCTGACGAGCTCACCCCCGAGTTCACCGCCCGTCTGGGTCAGGCCGCGGCGCGGGTCCTCGGCGGGCCGCGTCTGGTCGTCGGCATGGATACCCGTGCCTCGGGGCCGTCCATCGCCGCGGCACTGGCCGGCGGCGTGCAGGCCGAGGGCGTCGAGGTCGACCTGCTCGGGGTGGTGCCGACGCCGGCCGTGGCGTGCGTGAGCGCACGCGACGGGGTGCCGGGCGCCGTCATCTCCGCCTCGCACAACCCCTGGCACGACAACGGCATCAAGTTCTTCGCGCCGGGCGGCCGCAAGCTGCGCGACGAGGTCGAGGCCCGCCTGGAGGCCGAGCTCGACGCACTCGTGCACGGGGACACGCCGGTGCCGGCACCGGTCGAGCTCGACGGCCGCGACGTCGCCGCCGTCGAGGCATACGAGCAGGCGGTGCTCGGCGCCCTCGAAGGCCGTGACCTGCGCGGGCTGTCGGTCGTGGTCGACTGCGCCAACGGCGCCGCCTCGACCGTGGCTCCCGACGTGCTGCGCCGACTCGGCGCCGAAGTGCAGGTCATCCACGCCGAGCCCGACGGTCGCAACATCAACGACGGCTGCGGGTCGACCCACCCGGGCGACCTGCAGGCCGCGGTCGTGTCCGCGGGAGCCGCTGTGGGGCTGGCCTTCGACGGCGATGCCGATCGCCTCCTGGCCGTCGACGAGCACGGGGTGCTGGTCGACGGCGATCAGCTCATCGCCATGTGTGCGCTGGACCTGCGGGCGCGCCGGCTGCTGCCCGACGACACGGTGGTGGTCACGGTGATGACCAACCTCGGGTTCAAGCTGGCCATGCGCGACGCCGGCATCACGGTCGTCGAGACCGCGGTCGGCGACCGCTACGTGCTCGAGGCGCTCGAGGACGGCGGCTGGGGACTCGGCGGCGAACAGAGCGGCCACATCATCTTCCGGCAGCGGGCCACGACCGGAGACGGGCTGCTCACGGCCGTGAGCGTCGCCGACCTCGTGCAGCGCAGCGGCAGACCGCTGTCCGTGCACGCCGCGGTGATGCAACGCCTCCCGCAGGTGCTCGTCAACGTGCGTGTCGCCGAGCGCGATCCGGCCATCGCCGAGCACATCGCCCCGGCGATCGCCGCCGAGGAGGCGGCGCTGGGCGAGACCGGTCGCGTGCTCATCCGCCCGAGCGGCACCGAGCCGCTCGTGCGCGTGATGGTCGAGGCGCCCACCGCCGACCTGGCGGCGGCTGCTGCCGACCGCCTGGCCGCTGCCGTCGAGGCGGTCGCCGGCGGTTCGGCCGGGTAGGCCCCGAGTAGACTCGGGCCTTCCCATGTGCGGCATCATCGCTCTTCTCCGTCATCCGTCCGACCGGACGCCGCCCAGCGCCGCGGAGCTCACCGCCGCGCTCGACGGCCTCGCTGACCGGTTGGGGCGCCTCGACCCCGCCGGCGACGACACGGCGGCCGTCCTGGTCGGCGTGGCCGAGCACCTCGAGGGCGTCGACCGGTTGCTGCGGGGTACGCCCGGGGTCACCGCGCTGCTGGGGGACGGTGGCCTGCGGTCGGCCATCGCCTCGACGTGCGCCGAGCTCGGTGGCGCCGTGGCGCAGCTCGAAGCGGTGCTCGACGCCGGACCGGTCGCGCTCGGCGCGTCCGAGGCCGTCAATGCCGCGCTGATCCGGCTCAAGGACGCGCTGTGGGCGATCGAGCGCGATCGGCTCCGCGCCGCTGCCGGCGTGGTCGACCTTGCCGGCGCCGACCCCGGCCCCGCCGCCATCGCCGGCTACCTGTCGATCCACCAGGCGCTCTCGGCCATCGATCGGTTGGAGGTCCGGGGCCGCGACTCGGCCGGTCTGCACCTGTTGGTGTCGGGCCACGGGCTGGCGGCCGATGACCCGATGGTGCTCGAGGCGCTCGCCGGGCGCGGTGACGCCCTGTTCACCTCGGGCAGCGTCCGATGCCCGGAGGGCCACCTCAGCTTCGTCTACAAGGCGGCGGCGGAGATCGGCGAGCTGGGAGACAACACGGCGGCGTTGCGCGCCGACATCCGCGACGACGCCCTGCTGCGCCGGGCCCTCGCCGCGCCCGAGGCCCGGGTCGTGGTGCTCGGTCACACCCGGTGGGCGAGCGTGGGCATCATCTCGCAGCCCAACGCCCACCCCCTCAACGCCGAAGAGCTCGACGGTCGTGACGGTCCGTACCTCACCGCCGCGCTCAACGGCGATGTCGACAACTTCGCCGACCTCAAGGCGCACGATGGCCTGCGGATCGCCGGGGAGATCACCACCGACGCCAAGGTCATCCCCACGCTCACGTCGCGGGCGATGGCGAGCGGGAGCGCGCCGGTCGATGCCTTCCGCTCGACGGTCAACCGTCTCGAGGGCTCGGTGGCCATCGCCGCCAGCGCCGCCGCCACCGCCGACGAGCTGCTGCTGGCGCTGCGCGGCAGCGGGCAGGCGCTCTACATCGGACTCGCCGAGGATCTGTTCGTCGTGGCCAGCGAGCCCTACGGCGTGGTCGAGGAGACCGACACCTACCTGCGCATGGACGGGGAGACGCCAGCCGATGCCGCCAACCCCGCCGCCACGCGGGGCCAGGTCGTGCGGTTGCGCCCCGACGGCGCCGGCACGATCGCCGGCATCGACCGCTGGGCCTACGACGGCACGCCGCTGCCGGTGCGCGCCGACGAGCTGGCGACGGCCCAGATCACCACCCGCGACATCGATCGAGGCGACGCGCCGCACTTCCTGCTCAAGGAGATCACCGAGGCGCCGTCGTCGTTCCGCAAGACGTTGCGCGGCAGGCTCGTCGACGTCGACGGCGCGCTCACGGTGCGGCTCGGCCCCGACGCCCTGCCCGACGAGGTGGTGCGTGGCCTGCGCGACGGCACGCTGCGCCGCGTCGTCGTCACCGGCCAGGGCACGGCGGCCATCGCCGCCCAGGGGACGGCGGCGCTGATCCAGGCCGTGATCGGCGCCCAGGCGCCCCTCCACGCCGAGGCCATGCTCGCCAACGAGCTGAGCGGGTTCGGGTTGCGCGAGGACATGAGCAACACCCTGGTCGTCGCCATCAGCCAGTCCGGCACGACGACCGACACCAATCGCACCGTCGACCTGGTGCGGTCGCGCGGCGCCAAGGTGGTCTCGATCGTCAACCGCCGCAACAGCGATCTGACCGACCGGTCCGACGGCGTGCTCTACACCGCCGACGGTCGCGATGTGGAGATGGCCGTCGCCTCGACCAAGGCGTTCTACTCCCAGATCGCCGCCGGGATGCTGCTGGCCGTCGCCATCGCCGACACGGTCGGGGGCGCGGACGAGCTCGACCGGACCGAGGTGCTGCACGCGCTGCGGGAGTTGCCCGACCAGATGGCGCGCACCCTCGACCTGCGGGCCGAGATCGCCGATGCCGCGCACCGGTTCGCCCCGAGCCGGCGGTACTGGGCGATCGTCGGCAACGGCGTGAACCGCATCGCCGCCCACGAGATCCGGATCAAGCTCTCCGAGCTCTGCTACAAGTCGATCGCCTCTGACTCCACCGAGGACAAGAAGCACATCGACCTCAGCTCTGAGCCGCTGATCCTGGTGTGCGCGGCCGGGCTCACCGGGTCGACGGCCGACGACGTCGCCAAGGAGGTGGCGATCTTCCGGGCGCACAAGGCGGCACCCATCGTGATCGCCTCCGAGGGCGAGGAGCGCTTCTCCGGCGCCCTGGCGGGCATCTTCGTGCCGCCGACCCATCCGTTGCTGGCCTTCGTGCTGTCGGCGATGGTCGGCCACCTCTTCGGCTACGAGGCGGCGCTGGCGATCGACGCGCAGGCCCTGCCGCTGCGCGAGGCCCGCGCTGCCATCGAAGCGGCGGTCGCGGACGACGCCTCCGCCGACGCCGAGGCGGTGCTCGCCGGACTCGCGGTGTCGCTCCAACCGTTGGCGGCGCGGTTCTTCGACGGGCTGCGCTCGGGCGAGTACGACGGGCACCTCGAGGCCTCGTCGGCCGTGCGGCTGGCGTCGACGTTGCGCTACGGCCTGGGCGTGGCCCCGCTCGAGACCTACCAGCTCGAGTACGGCAAGGTCGGCACGCCGTCGGTGGTGATCGAGGACCTCACCGACGCCCTCACGCGCGCGATCGAGGAGCTGACCCGGCCGGTCGACGCCATCAAGCACCAGGCCAAGACGGTGACCGTCGGCATCTCCCGGTCGGACGAGACCCTGCTGCAGGCCCCGCTCGTGCGCGAGGTGCTCACGGCCGGCGCGTCACGGGATCGGCTCAGCTACCAGTCGTTGCGCACCCTCGCCGTGCTCGATGCGCTGGTCGACGAGGTGCTCGGCTACACCCGCTACCGCATCGAGGGTCGGGTCTCGGACACGGCCGAGTCCGATGCCACGATCGCCGTCGTCGACCGGGGAGGCATCGGACGCGAGCTGCGCAGCCGCACCGAGGACAACCCGGCGCTGCGCGGCACCAAGCACCGCGTGGCGATCGAGCGGTTGCCGCTGGTGGCGAGCGGGCGGGCAGACGGGCGCACGGTGCTGATCGTCCCCGAGGTCAAGGACAACCAGTGCACCGGGCTGACCCTGCTGCACGTGTCGCTGCGCGACTCGCTGGCGCTGCCGGCCCTGGTCACCGTCCTGGAGGGGTACCGCGGCCGCCTCCAGGCGCTGCGCGACGCCGTCACCGAAACCGAGCCGGCGTTCCGCGAGGACGTCTTGAGCCAGATCCCGATCGTCGAGCTGATGACGGCGACGATCAGCCACCTGGCCGAGCGGTGGCGGGCCTGAGCGTCGTCGGCCT
>CAZYKR010000276.1:0-5695 GCA_964648005.1 uncultured Iamiaceae bacterium | reverse complement strand
CGCCCCCGACGGCGAGGTACTCGCAGACCAATGGCCATGACCGAAACCAGCGCTCCCGCTGAGACGGCCCCGGACGCCGCCGACACCCCTGAGGTCGGCGGTTTGGCGGGCATGCTCGGGTCGGGTGACCACAAGGTGCTCGGCCGGATCTGGATCACCTGTGCGTTGGTGTTCGGCCTGATGGGGTTCACCCTCGTCGGCATCACCGCACTCGGCCAGGTGCCCGATGCCAGCTTCCCGTCGGCGAACGCCGCCTTCCGCATCTCGACGCTCGGTCGGGTGTCGATGCTGCTGCTGTTCATCCTGCCGCTGTTCATCGGCTTGGCGACGTACGTCGTGCCGCTGCAGGTGGGCGCCCGCACGATCGCCTTCCCGCGGGCCGCGGGTGCGGCGCTGTGGACCTGGCTGCTCGCCAGCGCCGTGATGCTCGGCTCGTTCCTCGCCGGCGGCGGGTTCCGTGCCGAGGACCAGCGTCTCGTCGATCTCTCGCTCGTCGCCTTCGGCGCCGTCGTCGTGTCCTTGCTGCTGGCGACGATCTGCATCATGACGACGGTCGTGGCCCTGCGCACCCCGGGGATGAGCCTCGACCGGGTGCCGTTCTTCTCGTGGTCGATGCTCGTCGCCGGGGCCGTGTGGCTCATGCAGCTCGGCGTGGCGGTCGCCAACCTGGCGCTGATCTACGTCGATCACCACTTCGCCGGTGCAGCGACGCCGTTCGGACGGGCCGAGGCCCAGTTCCCCCAGCTGTCGTGGGTCATCTCGCAGCCGGCGGTGTTCGCTCTGGCCATCCCGGCGCTGGGCATCACCTCGGACATCGTGGTCGGCCTCGGCCGCTCCCGGCAGCCCCAGCGCGGCGTGCTGCTCGCCGGCATCGGCCTGTTCGGTGCCGTGAGCTTCGGTGCCTGGGCTCAGCCGGGCTTCATCCGGGACCTGCCGGAGAACGCCTTCTTCGTCGGTGCGTCGGTCGCGGTCGGTCTGCCGCTGTTCCTCGTGCTGGGCGGTTGGATCGCGGCGCTCGTGCGGGGCAAGCCGAAGGTCGCCGGCCCTCTCGCACTCGGCCTGGTCAGTGGGCTGCTCCTGATGGGGGCCGCTCTGGCGAGCGCCCTGTACGTGATGAAGCCGCTCGACCTGTACGGCGAGCCGACGACGGCGGCGGTCGGTGCCTTGACCGGCGCCGTGTGGGGCCAGGACGCCTGGCAGGTGGGGCTCGCCGGGTTGGTCGTCGTGGCCGCCGCCCTGGGCGCCTTCGCCGGCCTCGGCTGGTGGGGCCCCAAGATCACCGGCCACGTCGTCGGCGACGGTCCCGCGAAGCTCGTCGTCCTCACCGGCGGCCTCGGGGCGCTGCTCATCGCCATGCCGTACTTCGTGATCGGATTCTCAAACTCGTCCGAGGTGAGCGGCTCCACGCTCAAGACGCTGAGCTACGCCACCGACGCCGGAGCGGTCCTCGTCCTGGTGTCGATCCTGCTCATCGGCTTCGCCCTGCTCAAGAGCCTGAGCGGTCCTACCGCAGCGAACGATCCGTGGGGCGGTGGTCAGACCCTCGAGTGGGCGACGGCGTCGCCGCCAGCGCGGGGCAACTTCGCTGAGCTGGCCTTGGTCGAGTCGGCCGAGCCGCTCCTCGACGGTGCGGAGGAGGTCTGATGTACGACGAGACCCTCAACCTGGCCGAGGTGCCGGCGGCGCCGGTCGCCCGCCCCCGTGTGCTGATCGTCGCCACGGCGTTCGCCGCGGTCGCCGCCTTGATGTACTTCGCCGGTCTGATCGGCATCTACCTGACACAGCGTGCCGCCGAGATCGCGCAGGGCCGGGTGTGGCTGCCCGAGGCGGTCGACATCCCGCTGACGCAGGCGAACATGCTCTTCGGGACGCTGCTGCTGTCGGTGATCCTCATCCACTGGGCGTCGCAGGCGGCCCGCAACGACGACCGCCCGCACCTCTACCTGGCGCTCGGGCTCACCCTGTTGATGGGGTTCGCCTTCATCAACCAGTCCTTCTACCTGCTCAGCCTCACCGAGATGGATCTCGCGGCCGGGCGGTTCGAGCTGTTGGTGTACACGATCGCCATCAGCCACATGATCATGCTCATGGCCGCCATGCTGTACCTCGTGGTGGTGGCCTTCCGGGCGCTCGGTGGTCAGGAGACGAGCGTGCACCACGACGGCGTGAAGTCCGCAGCCCTGCTGTGGGACGCCATGGTGCTCGTGTACGGCCTGATCTGGATCTCGATCTACGTGATGAAGTAGGGCGACGATGCTGACCTTCTTCCGCAGCCGCATGTTCACACCGGCGTTCAAGCTCTTCGCCGGGTTTGCCGTCGCCGGCTACGTCGGCGCGATCCTCCTCGCCTGGGCGAGCAACGGCAACACGTGGACCTTCGACGGCACGTTCCCGTTCATCCACATCGAGAACATCGTCGAGAGCCTCACGGGTCCGCTGTCGTTCGGCTGGAAGGGCCCGGTTGGCAACCACGCCGGCTACGTGGTCCTGTTGAGCTTCGCCGGCGTGTCGGCCTTCCTCGCCGGTCTGCTCGTGGCGTTCCGCGACGCCGATCCCGAGGCGCAGGCCGAGGCCGTGCACACCGAGACCGTGCCGCTCACCAAGGCACCCACGGGGAGCTCGTACTGGCCGATCCTCGCCGCGTTCGACGTCGTGCTCCTGCTGGTGGGTCTCGCCGTCAACAACTGGTACTTCATCGCCGGGCTCTTCGGCGGTGCGATCATCCTCGGCGCCTGGTCGTTCCAGAACTGGGCCTACCGAGCCACCGGCGACGACCGCATCAACCGCGAGCTCTACCACCGCTTCGTCGATCCGTGGCGGGTGCCGGTCCTGGGCGTGGTGTGCGTGGCGCTGGTCGCCGTCGCCTTCTCCCGGGTCTTGCTCGCAGCGCCGAACAAGTCGGCGTCGGTCGTGGTCTTCTCCGTGGTCGGCACGATCGTGTTCCTGCTCGTGCTCGCCGTGGCGTACGGCAAGCGGAGCAACAAGAACCTGGTCGCGGCGTTGCTGGTGCTCGGAGCGCTGCTGTTCGTCGGCGCCGGCATCGCGGCCGCAGTCGTCGGCCAGCGTGAGATCGAGCACCACGGCTCCGGCGGCGAGCACGGCGAGGAGCCCGCAGGGACCGAGCACGAGGGCGGCCTGGCACCGATCGGTGCACCCGCCACCGCCGAGGGAGCGCAGAGCTGATGAGCGACGCCGAGCAGAGCGAACTCACCCCTGAGGAGCAGCACCAGGCGGCGAACCACCGCGGCAAGATGCCGCTGCTGGCCAAGATCTTCGGTGTCCTCGCTGTGGGGGCGACCACCGCGGTGCTGATCGGGTCGATCTACGCCGTCTTCGATCAGGAGAACAAGCCGCTCAACGGTCTGAACCCGCAAGGCCCCAAGGCGCAGACCATCCAGAACCTGGTCCTGCCCGTCTTCGTCGTCGCCGGCATCGTCATGCTGGTCGTGTGCGCCGCCGTGCTGTTCATCTCGTGGAAATTCCGGCGCCGCACCGACGAGGACCCCCAGAGCATGGGCGTGCAGACCGAGGGCAACATGCCGCTCGAGCTCACCTGGACCGCCATCCCGGCTCTCATCCTGTTCGCCGTCGCCATCGGCACGATCATCACGAGCCTCGAGTTGGAGCCGAAGGTGGGCCCCGAGACGCTCGAGGTCCGGGTCATCGGCCAGCAGTGGTGGTGGAGCTACGAGTACGACCTCAACCAGGACGGCAAGTTCGATGACCTGGTCACCGCCAACGAGTTGGTCGTGCCGACCGGGCGGGACGTGAACCTGCGCATCACGTCGAACGACGTCATCCATTCGTATTGGATCCCCGAGCTCAACGGCAAGAAGGACGCCGTGCCGGGCCAGATCAACGACTGGGCGCTGCGGGCAGACGAGGTCGGGACCTACCTCGGCACCTGCACCGAGTTCTGCGGCTTGTCGCACGCCAACATGCGCATGCTGGTGCGCTCGGTGTCGCCGGAGGACTTCGACAGCTGGGTCGAGGGCCAGCAGCGTGAAGCGGCCGAACCTGCCGCAGGCTCGCTCGCCGCCGAAGGCAAGAAGGTCTTCGAGGCGCAGCTGTGCTCGAGCTGCCACCTCATCCGCGGCGTGAACGAGGCCAAGGTCGAAGACCCCGAGAAGGGTGTCAAGGCCCAGTTGGTGTCCGGCAACGCTCCGGACCTGACCCACTTCGCCTCGCGGGGCACGTTCGCTGGAGCCATCTACAACTCCCGGTATCCGAATCCGGACGGCAACGATCAGCCGTACGGCGCCACGTGCACGGCCGAGGACACCAGCGCCTGTGGTGAGCCCCTCAACAACGCCACGCCGGGCAACCCCGACAACCCGTTCTACGCTCCGAACGTGGAGAGCTGGCTGCGCGACCCGGTCGCCATGAAGCCCATGGCCCCGCTGCAGACCGAGAACCCCTACGCCGACGGCCGGGTGCGCGGCATGCCGAACCTGGGCCTGTCGGAGGACCAGATCGATCAGCTCGTCGCCTACCTCGAGACGCTGAGGTGAGCCCCGTGACCGGCGTCCCCACCCACCGCACGAACCGACCTGGAGCAGTCTGATGGCAGTCGCAGACGCACCGCTGGCCCTCCCATCTGGAGCGCCTTCGCACGACGGCAAGGTCCTCGGCGTGTTCACGCGCGCCCAGCGCACCACGGGGTGGCGCTCCTGGATCACCGGTGTCGACCACAAGAAGGTCGGCATCATGTACGGCGCCGCCGCCATCTTCTTCCTGCTGATCGGCGGGTTCGAGGCGCTGCTGATCCGCATGCAGCTGTGGGCTCCCCGCCAGCAGCTGCTGTCGGCCGATGTGTACAACCAGGTGTACACGATGCACGGCACGACCATGGTCTTCCTGGTGGTCATGCCGATCGGTGCCGCCTTCGCCAACTATCTCTTGCCGTTGCAGATCGGTGCTCGCGACGTCGCGTTCCCGCGTCTCAACGCCTTCAGCTTCTGGTGCTTCTTGTTCGGCGGCATCTTCTTGAACACCTCGTGGCTGCTCGGCGGCGGCGCCGACGGCGGCTGGTTCATGTACGCCCCGAACAACGGCGTGCTGTACTCGCCGAGCCACGGCATCGACTTCTGGGTGCTCGGCCTGATCATCACCGGCATCGCGTCGATGGTGAGCTCGGTGAACCTGATCGTCACCGTGCTCAACATGCGGGCGCCCGGCATGTCGATGATGAAGATGCCGATCTTCACCTGGATGACGCTCGTGACACAGTTCCTGCTGCTGTTCGCGCTGCCGGTCATCACGGTGGCGCTGTTCCTGCTCCTGTTCAGCCGGATCTTCGGGGCCGCCTTCTTCAACATCGACGACGGCGCCAACCCGCTGCTGTGGCAGCACCTGTTCTGGATCTTCGGACACCCCGAGGTGTACCTGATGATCCTGCCGTCGTTCGGCCTGATCTCGGAGATCCTGCCGGTCTTCAGCCGCAAGCCGATCTTCGGCTACTCGTTCATCGTGTTCTCGGGTGTCGCCATCGCCTTCATGGGCTTCGGCGTGTGGGCGCACCACATGTTCGTGTCCGGCCTCGGCCCGACCTCGGTGCTGGTCTTCTCGCTCACCACGATGTTCATCGCCGTGCCGACGGGCGTGAAGATCCTCAACTGGACCGCCACCATGTGGGGTGGCCGGTTGCGGTTCGACACGCCGCTGCTGTTCTCGATCGGCCTGATCACGATGTTCA
>CAZYKR010000275.1:0-5747 GCA_964648005.1 uncultured Iamiaceae bacterium | reverse complement strand
TGCGTCGTGTTCCCGATCGCCTTCCTGCCCAGCTCGCGCGGTGCATGGATCGCGCTCGACCAACGACTCCAACGCTGAGACGAGGTGACGATGACGACCCACGAGCGAATCTCGGTCAACCAGGTGTCCTCATGGGACTGGACGCTCGACGAGGATCTCGAGCGCTACCCGGACCTCGGCATCCACACGCTCGGCGTGCACCAGCGCAAGCTCGACGACACGGGCGACGCCGAGGCCGCAGCGGCACGCGTCGCCGACGCCGGCATGGCGGTCAGCACCCTGCTCGCCGACAACCCCCTGCGGCTCGCCGAGCCGGACACGTGGCTCGACGGCGCCTACGAGCTCGGACGGACCCTCGACCTCGCCCGGGCGCTCGGCGCCGAGACCGTCACCATCCCGACGGGTGATGCGGGCACCCTGCCGTGGGAGCGCGCCGCCGACGCACTCGCCGATGCACTGCGTCCGACGCTCGCCGAGGCGGAGCGCGAGCACCTGGTCGTGCTGCTCGAACCGACGAACGCCCTCCGCCGCGATCTGGGGTTCGTGACGTCGCTGCGCGACGCCGTCGAGCTCGGGTGGCGGCTGGGTGCGGGCGTGTGCGTCGAGATGACGACGAACTGGTGCGAGCGCAACCTCGCCGGCACGATCACCGCCGGCGTCGACCGGATCGGGCTCGTGCACGTCTCCGACCTGGTGATCGGGACGCTGTGCACGCCCGACCGCCGGGTCCCCGGCGACGGCGACCTCCCCCTGGGGCGCGTCGTGGGCCAGCTCCTCGATGCGGGCTACGACGGCAGGTTCGAACTCGAGCTGCGCGGACCGCACATCGACGACGAGGGCTACGCCGCCGCCATCGAGCGCTCGCTGGCAGCGCTGGCCGATCTGATCGAGCCGCCCGACGACGACGAGGACGAGGCCGCCCCTGACGCGGACGCTGCCGACGAGTGACGGGTCAGGTCGCCGGTGCCTGGGCCAGCCACTCGCTGCGGAGCTGCCCTTTGCGCACCTTGCCGTTGGGGTCGCGCGGCAGGTGATCGACGATCGCCACCCGGCGCGGCGCCTTGTAGTCGGCGAGCTGTGACCGGATCCACGCCGTGACGTCGTCCGGACCGAGCGACGTCCCCGGGCGCGCTTCGACCAATGCCACGAGGGCTTCGCCCCACCGATCATCGGGCACGCCGAACACGGCGCAGTCGACCACGTCACCGTGCTCGTGCAGGCAGTCCTCGATCTCGCGCGGGTAGATGTTCACGCCGCCCGAGATCACCATGTCGCTGACCCGGTCCGTGATGAAGAGGTAGCCGTCGGCGTCGAGGTAGCCGACATCGCCCACGGTGAACCAACCGTCCGCGTCGTGCGCTGCGGCCGTCGTGGCGGGGTCGCCGTGGTACGCAAAGCTCGACGTGGCGGTGCGGGCCCACAGCTGCCCCACCCGCCCAGGCGGCAGGTCACGGCCCTCGGCGTCGCGGGCGACGATCTCGTTGCCCGGGTGCGGCCGGCCGACCGAGCCCGGCTTGCGCATCCACTCCTGGGGGCTGATGGACGTCCCCCCGCCCTCGGACGCGCCGTAGTACTCCCACACGACGTCGGGGGGCAGCACCGCCATGATGCGACGCTTCACCGGCACGGGACACGGCGCCGCGGCGTGCAGCACGAGGCGCAGGCTCGACAGGTCGGCCATGGTGAGGTCGGGCCCGAGCTCGAGGAGCCGGATGAAGTTCGTCGGCACGAGGTGCGTGATCGTCACTCGGTGCTCGGCGACGAGGGCGCAGAAGCGGCGCTCGTCCCAACGGTCCATGATCACGACCGTGCCGCCGACCGCAAGGTGCACCTGCGCCCAGATCGCGGGACCGCCGTGGTACGCCGGCCCGACCAGCAGGTAGCGGTCGTCGGGTCCGATCGACCACGGAGTCGCCATCAACGCCACCCCGGCCGCACGGCGGCGGAAGTCGTCGGCGCCGGGCGCCACGCCTTTCGGCAGCCCGGTCGTCCCGGACGTGTAGAGCATCGTGGTCGGCCAGCCGTCGGCGACCACCGCCACGTCGGCCTCGTCCACGGCGTCGAGCTGGCGCTCGAGCGCGGCGCCGACGACCAGCACTGCGACGTCGACGAGGCCGTCGAGCACCGGTGCCAGCTCGGGGTCGACCACGACCGCCCGGGCGCCGCTGTCGGTGACGACATGGTGTGCTTCGCGCCGCTTGCTGTGCGTGTTGACCGGCACCACGACGGCGCCGAGGCGCCCCCCACCGTGGACGGCCACGAACCACGCCGCCGAGTTGCGCACCATCACCGCCACGCGGTCACCGGCGCCCACACCGTGGGCCTGCAGCAGCCGGGCCATCCGGCGGCACCGGTCGTCGAGCTCGGCGTAGGTCATCGACGACTCGCCGTCGATGATCGCCACGGCATAGGGCCGGCGCCGGGCCTGCGCCACCACCCCGTAGGTCTGCTCGTCCGCCATCGGACGACCGTACCAGCTGACCTGACATTGACGTCAGGTCAGCGGCAGCGCCGGTTCGCGCAGCGACGCCACATGCCCCACGGCCGGCGGGCTACGGTCTGGGCGGTCGGCTGCAGGTTCCGGCGGCGCCACGACCAGTCGGTCGAGGTTTTGCCTTTGGTTCCTGGTCGGGCTGCCGATAGAGGAACAGAACCGGCCCTTCGGCGGGCCGAACGCGGTGCGCGCTCGGAGGTGCAGCTTCGTGGTCAAGAACGCCAAGACGTTGACGGCGGCCGGCCTCGTCGTCGTGATCGGAATCGTCCTCATGGTCGTCGGGTTGAAGATCCCCGGCCTGATCGTGGCGGTGCTCGGCATCGTCGGGCTCTTCCTGGTGATGCGAGCGCCCGCCGAGGAGCTGAGCGAGGCGCCGGAGCCGGCACCGCGACCGTCGGCCAAGGCGTCGACCGCGGTCATCGAAGAAGAGGTCGACGAGATCGAGCTCACCGAGGAGCCCGACGGCAGTTGGGACCTCGAGGAGACGTCCAGCTGGGACGTCGAGGCGACGACCGACGACGGCGACGTCGTGTGGGAGGCCGGCGGCACCGACACGTGGGAGGCAGAAGCCACCGACGACGGTGAGGTGACCTGGGAGGCCGAGACCACCGACACCTGGGAGGCCGAGACCGGCACCGAGGACAGCGACAGCTGGGGCACCGAGACCACCGACACCTGGGAGGCCGAGACCGGCACCGAGGACGACGACGTCTGGGGCGCCGAAGAGGTGGCCGAGACGTCGAGCGGTGCCTCAGGCCTGTTCAGCGTCGCCAGCCCGATTGACGAAAACGTCGAGAGCGCCGACGACATCATGGCGGCGAGCCAGGCGACCGAGCTGCACGTCGAGGAAGAGGACACCGGCGGCGACAACTCCGAGCTGGCGAAGCTGCTGGCCAAGGTCCAGAGCCGCCTCGCCGCCTACGAGTAGCACCTACCATGCGCCCCTGACCGTCCCCGGACAGGAAAGCGCGTGACGATGAGCGACAGCGGTGGCCTGCTCGGCCGCATCAAGGGCAAGCGCCCCGGTCCCGACCTGGCCGTCGATGCCCTGACGGGTCTCCCGGACCGGTCCAACCTGCTGCCCTGGGCCGGCGAGGCGCTCGAGCGGTCGAGTGCGGCGAGCACCCGGTGCGCCGTGGCGTTCGTGAGCGTCGGCGAGCTGCGTGACATCAACGACACCCACGGACCGGCGACGGGCGACGCCCTGCTGCGCGCCGTCGCCGAGCGGCTGGGCACGATCGACCTGCCCGACACGCGCGTGCTGCGCTACCAGGGTTCCGAGTTCGCCGTGCTGCTCGAGGGCCTGCCGGGCCCCGACGCCGCCGACACCGCCGGAGCCTTCCTCGTCGAGCTCATGGGAGCGCCGTTCGAGACCCCGTCCGGCAACCTGACCGTCCCCGCCCACGTGGGCGTGGCCGTGAGCAGCGACGTGTACGACGTCGTCGCCGACTTCACGCGCGATGCGCACGAGGCGCTCGTGACCGCACGCGAGGCCGGGCCCAACGCCCATCATGTCCACGACGAGTCGAAGCGGATGCTGCACAGCACGCGCATCGACGAGGCCCGCCTCCAGTCCGCGCTGACCGACGACGAATTCGTCCTCCACTACCAACCGATCGTGCGCACCGACTCCTCCGAGCTGGTCGGTGTCGAGGCCCTCATCCGCTGGGAGATGCCCGGCGCCACGAACGTCGGCATCCTGCACCCGCACGACTTCATGCCGCTGCTCGAGCGCACCGGGCTCGCTCCGGCTGTCGGCGCGTGGGTCGTACGCACCGCCTGTCGCCAGCTGCGAGCATGGCAGCTGGCCTACGGCGACGAGCGCGAGCTGTTCGTCACGGTGAACGTCGGCGCCCATCAGCTCGCCGCCGCCGGCTTCGCCGACGAGGTCCGTGCTGCGGTCGAGGCGGCGGCGCCGATCGAGCCGTGGCAGCTGTGCCTCGACATCACCGAAGAGGCACTGCGCTACAACCGCAACGCATCGTGGGCGGCGTTGCGCGACCTCAAGCGCCTGGGTGTGCAGATCGGTCTCGACGACTTCGGCACCGGCGTCTCGTCGTTGCTCTACCTGCGCGAGCTCGCGCTCGATCAGTTGCGCATCGATCGGATCTTCGTCGGCGGCGTGGAGCACAACGTCGAGGACCGAGCGATCATCAAGCACCTCGCCGCGCTCGCCGACGACCTGGAGCTGACCACCATCGCCGAGGGTGTCGAGCGCCCCGAACAGGTCGACCACCTGCGCCGCCTGGGCGTCGAGTTGGCGCAGGGGTACCACTTCGGTCGGCCGATGCCAGCGGCCGGCATCGAGTCCCTGCTGCGGTCCGGCGAGGACGGGGCTCCGACGCGGTGGGACGCGTCGGAGGTCTACAGCTTCGAGTCGTCGTGAGCGGGCCTGTCGACGTCGCCGTCGTCGGCGCCGGTCCCGCCGGCACCGCCGCGGCCATCACCGCCGCCCGCGCCGGCCTCGAGGTCGTGGTCGCCGACAAGGCGACGTTCCCGCGCGACAAGACCTGCGGCGACGGGCTGACCGTGTGGGCGTTGCGCCAGCTCGAGCACCTGGGATGGGATCCGAGCACCGCACCGTCGTATCGGACGGTGGACGCCGCCTGGGTCGGTTCGCCATCGCGCCGCCTGGTCGAGTTCGCGCTCCCGGCCGGACCGCGTGCGTTCGCCGCCGTCGTGCGCCGTACCGAGCTCGACGCCGGGCTCGTCGCCCTGGCGCGCGCTGCCGGCGCCGAGGTGCTCGAGGGCGCGTCGTGTGTGGCCGCCGCGCCGACCGGAGACGGTGTCCGGCTGACGCTGAGCGACGACCGCACGATCGACGCCAAGGTCGTCATCGGTGCCGATGGCATGTGGTCGTCGCTGCGGCAGCACCTCGGCGGCCCGAGCGGGTACCTGGGTGACTGGCACGCCTTCCGGCAGTACGTGGGCGACGTCGGTCCCCTGGCGGCCGAGCGCCTGTACGCCTGGTTCGAGCCCGACTTCCTGCCCGGCTACGCCTGGTCGTTCCCGTTGGGCGACGGCGGCGCCAACGTCGGGTTCGGCATCCTGCGGTCGAGCAACTGGCGCGTGGGCGCCATGAAGACGCTGTGGCCCGAGCTCCTGGCGCGCCCCCACATCCGCGAGGTGCTGGGTCCCGACGCCACGCCCGAAGGCCCGCACCGTGCCTGGCCGATTCCGTGCCGACTCGGCGCCGTGCCGGCCTCGATCGGCGATCCGCAGCACCGCCACGCGCCGGAGCGCTGACGCAGGC
>CAZYKR010000274.1:0-5754 GCA_964648005.1 uncultured Iamiaceae bacterium | reverse complement strand
GGTGCCCACGACGCGCGGGTCCTCGGGCGGCAGGAACCCGACCAGGGGGATCATCAGGCAGCTGGCGTCGAGCGTGCCCGACCCCTCGTACTGGGTGAAGCTGCCGAGGCGGTCGTCGAACCCGAGCGTGCAGACCCGGGTGTGGATCTGGTCACGCAACTCGCACCAAGGAGCGGTGTCGTCATGCAGGCCGAGCTGCTCGACGATGCCGATCCACCGGTCGACCGCCACCCACGCCATGACCTTGGAGTGCACGAAGTGCCGCCGCGGGCCACGCACCTCCCAGATCCCGTCGTCGGGATCGGCCCACACGCGACGCACGTGCTCCACGCAGAAGCGGGCCAGGTCGACGGCATCGACCGGCAAGGTGCCGGTGACGTCGGCCTCGGTGTGGAACATGTCGAGGACCTCGCCGTACACGTCGAGCTGGAACTGCCCGGCCGCGCCGTTGCCGATACGCACCGGGGCCGACCCCTCGTAGCCGGCGAGGTTGTCCAGCTCGCGCTCGTCGAGGCGCCGCTCGCCGAGGACCCCGTACATGATCTGCATGTCGTCCGGGTCACCGGCCACGGCCCGCCGCAACCAACCGCTCCAGGCCCCCGCCTCCATGGCGTACCCGGCGTCGAGCAGCGCGTGCAGGGTGAAGGTGGCATCGCGCAGCCAGCAGTAGCGGTAGTCCCAGTTGCGCACGCTGCCGATCCACTCCGGCAGCGACGTGGTGGCCGCGGCGACGATGCCGCCACTCGGCGCATAGGTCAGCGCCTTGAGGGTGAGCAGCGAGCGCAGCACCTGCGTGCGCAGCGGCCCCTGCACGGTGCACCGGTCGGCCCACGCCTGCCAGTCCTGCGCCGTCTCGGCCAGCACCGCCGGACCGTCGAGTGGCGGCAACGGCGGCGTCTCGGAGCTGTGCCAGCGCGCCACGAAGGTGCACCGGTCGCCGGCGTGCAGCGTGGTCGTCGCCACGCTGTGGTGGTCCTCCCCCTCGATCGGCACCTGTGCCCACACCGTGCAGCCGTCGGCGCCCCCGACGGCATCGAAGCCGTACCAACCCTCTGGGGCCTCGTCGAGCCCACGGACCCATGGCACGATCGATCCGTAGTCGAAGCGCATGCGCCACTCCGAGCGCAGCTCGACCGTCCCCGCGGTGCACTCGGCCACTCGCACGATGCTCGACCCAGGTCGCCCGAGCACCATGGCATCGCGCACGACGACAGTGCCGTGCACGGTCTCGGTCGTCGTCTCCAGCACGAACGTGTCGCCCACATACCGGCGACGGACGTCGACCGGATCTGCCGTCGGCGCCAAGCGCCAGGCGCCGGCGTCCGGGCCGTCGAGCAGCGCTGCGAAGACCGACGGGCTGTCGAATCGCGGGGCGCACCACCAGTCGATGGAGCCGTCGGTGCCGACGAGCGCGGCCGAAGCCGAGTCACCCACCAGCGCGTAGTCCTCGATCGGTCGTGGCACGGCGGCGAGGCTACCGGTCGGGATCGGCGCGCCGCCGGAAGTCCTGTGCGAGCATGACCGCCATGGCTGGCATCGGCGGTGCAGCGGGGGCTGCGGCGTACTCCGACACCCTCGTGATGTTCGGTGCGTCGGGCGACCTGGCACACAAGAAGCTCTTCCCGGCACTGTGGCGCCTGCACCGGCGGGGCGTGCTCGGCATGCCGGTCGTTGGCGTGGCGCTCGACGACTGGACCGACGACCAGCTGCGCGACCGGGCGCGCTCGTCCATCGTCGAGGCGGGCGAGCCCTTCGACGAGTCGGAGTTCGTCACCTTCGCCGCCCGGCTGCACTACGTGTCGGGCAACTACGCCGAAGCCGAGACGTTCGCCGCGGTCGCCGCCGCCGTCGGCGACGCCAAGCACCCGCTGTTCCACCTCGCCATCCCGCCGTCGATGTTCGAGACCGTCGCCGACGGGCTCGCCGGCGTGGGACTGCACCGCGGCAGTCGCCTCGTCATCGAGAAGCCCTTCGGGCGCGACCTCGACTCGGCCATCGCCCTCAACGCTGCGCTGCACAAGCACTTCGACGAGAGCGCCATCTTCCGGATCGACCACTTCCTGGGCAAGGAGGCGCTGCGCAGCCTGCTGGTGTCGCGCTTCGCCAACGCCATCCTCGAGCCGATCTGGAACCGCCACTACGTCGACGCCGTGATGATCACCATGTCCGAGGCGTTCGGCGTGGAGGACCGCGGCAGCTTCTACGACTCGGTGGGCGCGCTGCGCGATGTCATGCAGAACCACCTGATGCAGATGGTGGCGCTGCTGACCATGGAGCAGCCGGTCGACGAGTCGGCCAAGGCCCTGCGCGACGAGGTGGCCAAGGTGCTCACCGGTACCCGGGCCGTCGATCCGGGCCACTACGTCCGCGGCCAGTACGACGGCTACCTGGAGGTGCCCGGCGTCGACCCCGCCTCGGACACCGAGACCTTCGGCGCCTTCCCGCTCTTCATCGACACCCCGCGCTGGGCCGGCGTGCCGTTCTACCTGCGCGCCGGCAAGGCGTTGCACGAGACCGTGACCGAGATGACCGTCGTGTTCAAGCCGCCGGCGCACGGTCTGTGGCTCGACGCCGGCGGTGCGCACCCACCGAACATGATCCGCATCGAGGCCAAGCCCAACGCCTTCTCGGCCGTCACGTGGCTGCGCAAGCAGGAGGGCGAATCGATGGCGACCGAGCCGATCACGCTGGCCCCACCCGCCGAGCAGCGCCTCGACACCGGTCCGGAGCCGTACGAGTTGCTGTTGCACGAGGCCATGCGGGGCGACGCCATGCTGTTCGCCCGCGAGGATGCCATCGAGCAGTCGTGGCGCATCGTCGAGCCGCTGCTCACTGGGGTGGCACCCGTGAAGCCGTACGCCCGCGCCAGCTGGGGTCCCGCCGACGCGCGGCGGCTGCCCCGCCAGCACCACGGCTGGCCCAACGAGCCGCCGGCCTGATCGAACGACCCGCCGGCGCGGCAACCCGTTGCCGGCCACTGCACATCCGACACCGCTGATCGACGTCTAGGGGGGCGACCATGGCAGCGACGACGCAGGCGGCACCGAGCGCGTCCGGCGAGCCCAGGAAGCTGTTCGGCCGCATCCGGCTCTGGCTGGCGCTCGTCGGCCTCGTCACCATCCTGTCCGGGCTGTTGTTCGGGTACGACCAGGGCATCATCTCGGGGGCCCTGCAGTTCATCCAGCAGGACTTCGGCCTCTCGCAGCTGCTCACCGAGGTCGTCACGTCGTGGGTCACGCTCGGCGCTCTGGTCGGCGCGCTGCTGGCCGGCGGATTGGCGGACAAGCTCGGGCGCCGGCTGACGCTCGTCCTCGCCGGCGTGCTGTTCCTCGCTGGCGCGCTGCTGTCGGGCCTCTCCCCGGGCACCGTCGTGTTGGTCCTGGGTCGGCTCGTCATCGGCTTCGGTGTCGGCGTCGCATCGGTGGCCGCCCCGCTGTACGCCGCCGAGCTGGCACCGGCGGAGTCGCGCGGCCGGTTCGTGTCGAGCTATCAGCTCGCCATCACCATCGGCATCCTGGTGGCGTACATCGTCGACGACGTGCTCTCGTCGTCCGGCAACTGGCGCCTGATGCTCGGCGGGGCGGCGGTGCTCGGCATCGTGCTGATCCTCGCCATGCTCGTCATGCCCGAATCGCCGCGGTGGCTGGTGCGAGCGCGGCGCAGTGACGAGGCCGCACGGGTGCTCGACAAGATGCGCGGCACGGCGTACACGCCCGATGCCATGGCGGGCCTCGAGGCGGAGCTCGCCGCCGACGCCGACCAGGCGAGCTGGGGCGAGGTGTTCTCGAAGCGGCTGCGCCGTCCGCTGATCGTCGGGCTCGGCCTGGCCGTGTTCCAGCAGATCACGGGCATCAACGCCATCATCTACTACGCCAACGAGATCTTCGCCCAGGCCGGGTTCACCACCCCCGAGCAGCAGGCACGCGCCACCCTGTACGCCGTCGGCGTCGTCAACGTGCTCGCCACGTTCATCGCCATCGCCTACGTCGACCGGTTCGGACGCAAGCCCCTGCTACGGGCCGGGCTCGTCGGCATGTTCGTGAGCCTCGCCGCGGTCGGGGGCGCCTTCTTGGCGTTCGACGAGTCCGCCACGACCGCCGGCGGCACGTCGACCGTCGGCATCATCACGGTCATCGGCCTCGTCGTGTTCATCGCCTCGTTCGCCTTCAGCCTGGGGCCGATGACGTGGACGATCATCTCGGAGATCTTCCCGACCCGCGTGCGCGGCCGCGCCATCGCCGTCGCCACGGCCGCCAACTGGGGCGCGGCGTTCCTGGTGGCGGAGTTCTTCTTGTCGCTCACCGACGCCATCACCACAACCGGCACGTTCTGGCTGTTCGCCTTCTTCTGCGCCGTGGCGTTCGTGTGGATCGGACGCACGGTGCCCGAGACGAAGGGACGCAGCCTCGAAGACATCGAGGCCATGTGGGGGCTCGAGGACGGTCCGCCGACGGTCGGCGCCGAGGCGGTCGTCGACGCCGACGGCGCGTGAGTGTCCCCCAGCTCAGCGCACGTCGACGAGGTCGACCACGAAGACCAGGGTCTCGTCGGGACCGATGACCCCGCCGGCACCCGAGCGGCCGTACGCCTTGTGCGGCGGGATGACGAGCCGGCGACGACCGCCGACCTTCATGCCGGCGACGCCCTCGTCCCAGCCGGTGATGACCTGGCCGGCACCGAGCCGGAACGAGAACGTGTCGTTGCGGTCCCACGAAGCGTCGAACTGCTGGCGGGTCTTCCACGACACACCCACGTAGTGCACCACCACCGTCGAGCCGGGCGTGGCCTCGGGGCCGGTGCCCTCCTCGAGGTCCTCGATCACGAGGTCGGCGGGCGGCGTCTCGCCGGGCGGGACGTACACGTGGGGCTTGGAGTCTTCGGCCATGGCGGCGCACGTTATCGCCCACCGCCCTGTACGGCGTCTGACGCGCCCGCCGGTCCTGCCGCTCTCAGCCGCATCGGGCGCCTCGCCCGATCGGTAGTCTCGGGAGTTCCGCCCGAACTCGAGAGGGTCCCATGAGCTCCGGCACCGCCACTCCCGCCGTCGACGCGGCACGATTCGACGCCGTGCTGTTCGACCTCGACGGGGTCATCACCGATACCGCCAAGGTCCACAGCGCCGCGTGGGCCGAGATGTTCGACGCCTTCCTGCAGGAACGTGCCCAGGCGACCGGCGACGTGTTCGTCCCCTTCTCGGACGGCGACTACCTGCACTACGTCGACGGCAAGCCGCGCTACGACGGCGTGCGCGACTTCCTGGCGTCGCGCACCATCGTGCTACCGGAGGGCACACCGGACAGCCCTCCCGACGAGCTGTCGGTCTGCGGGTTGGGCAACGCCAAGAACATCCTGGTCCGCCAACACCTCGCCGACACCGGCGTCACCGTGTTCGACGGCACCGTGCGCTGGATCGACCAGCTCACCGCCGCCGGCATCCGCATCGCTGTCGTCAGCTCCAGCCGCGACACGACGCTCGTGCTGGAGGCGGCCGGCCTGTCCGATCGCTTCGAAGCGCAGGTCGACGGAGTGGTGCGGGCCGAGCTCGGCCTGGCCGGCAAGCCGGCGCCCGACACCTACCTCGAGGCCGCCCGGCGCCTCGGCGTCCCGGCCGAACGCGCCGTCGTGGTCGAGGACGCCATCTCCGGGGTGCAGGCGGGCGCCGCCGGCCGGTTCGGCCTGGTCATCGGCGTCGACCGCACGGGCATCGGCGACGCACTGCACGCCAACGGTGCCGACCTCGTCGTGACCGACCTA
>CAZYKR010000273.1:0-5759 GCA_964648005.1 uncultured Iamiaceae bacterium | reverse complement strand
GACCGTCGGGGTCACGGCCGACGGTCGGTTCGTCTACGTCGTCGACGTGCGCGGCGACCAGATCTCCGCCGGCGACGACGCCGCATCGGTGACCACGGCCCGTGCCGACGAGGTCCTCTCCGTCATGGAGGCGAACGCCGCCTGATCAGGCGTCGGGCGCGTCGAGCCACTCGGCGAGCTCGATCGTGGTGCCCTCGGGACCGTCGAAGAACTGCAGCCGCCGTCCGATGAACGTCATCGCCTCGTTCAGCGGCCGCACGCCGTTCGCCTCGAGGTGCGCGGCCATGGCGTCGAGGTCATCCACTCGCAGCGCCAGGTGGTTGAACCCCAACCGCCGGGCGCGCGTCGGGGTCGGCTCGGCCGGACCGTCCGGCTCGGGATCGAAGCGCAGCAACTGGATCTCGAAGCGCGGCGGGCCGTCGAGCGCCAACGTGATGTGCTCGGCGCGCATGTCGGGCATGCCCATGTAGGCCGCGGGCACGCCGCCGTCGATCGTCGTGACGTGATCCACACGAAAGCCCAACAGCTCGAACGTGGCGATGGCGGCGTCGCGGTCGCGCACGGCGATCGTGATGTGGTCGGCGTGGCGGGCGGTGGGCACGGCGGCCTCCTCGTTTCGGGTGATCGATCAGCCGACGGGGTTGCCGGCGCGGTCGTAGGTGGTCCAGGTGCCGACCTGCTCGCCGGCACGGAACGAACCGGTGCGGAGCAGGCTGCCGTCGCGCCGGTACCAGCGCCAGTCGCCGTGCAGCTCGCCGGCGCGCATCGACCCGGCGGCCCGCACCGTGCCGTCGTCGAAGAACTCGAACCGCTTGCCCGACGTCACCGCCGAGATCTCGTCGAGCCGGACCCGGATCAGCTTGCGCAGCAACGTCTTGGGCAGGCGCTTGCCGATCGGGAACCGCAGCGTGCCGGCATCGGCGTCGGCCCACGCCGGCAACGGGCCGGCATGGGCGATGACGGTGCCGCTGTGCGGGAAGTACGAGCAGTGGTCGCGAAACCCCTCGAACCCGGCGACCGCCTTGCCCTGGACGGCGAAGCACGGCATGCGATAGCTGATCTTCTCCTCGGCGGTGGGCAGCAGCTGGCGCAACGAGTCGCGCAGGTGCTCCAGGGTGGTGCGCTGGGGCTCGGGCAGCGCGGCGAGGTGCTCGTCGATCGGCGTCACGAGCGTGAGCCTACGGTCAGCCCCGGTGCGGCAGGTCGTACTCGGCGAGGTAGTACGGGTGGTCGGGGTCGAAGGTCGTGAGCGTGTGGGCTTCGGCGACCCGCCCGATCGGCCGCACGCCGGCGCCGACGGTCCCCATCGCCTCGTCGCCGAGGTCGGCCCGCCCGACATCGATCATCTCGGCCAGGCGCACCACGACGTCGGGGTGCGCGTCGGCGAGGTCGGTGGTCTCGCCCACGTCGTCGACGAGGTCGAACAGGAGCCGCACCTCCTCGGGACCCTTGCGGACGTGCAACTTCCACCGACCGGACCGCACGGCTTCGATCGAGCCATCACGGATGTAGAGGAAGGGCCGCTCGGCGTCGGGCGCCGAGCCCCCGAGGCCGAACCACGCACCGACGTCACCGCCGTCGAGGACGCGATCGGTCGGTACGACAGCGCCGCAGAGGCGGGCGATCGTCGGGTACAGGTCGAGTGCCGAGCACGGCTCGGAGCGCACCTGCGGCTCGATCCGTCCGGGCCACCACCAGATGCACGGCACCCGCTGGCCACCCTCCCAGGTCGTCCCCTTCGACGACCGCAGCGGCGCGTTCGATCCAGACCCGCCCTTGCGCGGCGCCAGCGCCCCGTTGTCGCTCGTGAAGATGACGAGCGTGCGCTCGTCGAGCCCGAGGCGTTCGAGCTCGAAGCGGATGACGGCCGTCGCCCAATCCACGGTGGCGACCGCGGCGCCGTAGCTGCCGTTGCGTGACGCGGCGGCGAAGCGGGGCTGCACGTAGATGGGCAGGTGCACGTGCAGGTGCGCCAGGTACAGGAAGAACGGCTCGTCCTGGTGGGAGCGGATGAAGCGCACGGCCCGCTCGACGTAGCGCTCGGTCAGGCTCGCCTGGTCCGGCTGCTGCTCGATGACCTCGGTCCCGTCCATCAACGGGAGCGGCGGCTGCAGCCACGGTGCCGTCACGCCCAGGTCGCGCAGCATCACCTCCAGCTCGGCCATGGTCGGGCCGTCGTCGGGGTCGCGCTGGCGGCCCATGTCGTTGCTGTAGGGCAGGCCGAACCATTCGTCGAAGCCGTGGTTGGTGGGCAGGAAGTCCGGCTGGTCACCGCAGTGCCACTTGCCGATGGCCATGGTGGCGTAGCCCGCGTCGCGCAGCAGCCGGGCGATGGTGATCTCGTCGGGGTGCAGCCCGACGTCCCACCCGGGGAACAGCACGCCACCCAGGCCGTAGGTCGACGCGCCGCCGAAGCCGACCCGGAGCGGATAGCTGCCCGTCAACAGGGCCGCACGCGACGGCGAGCAGACGGGGCTCGCCATCGTGAAGTCGGTGCAGCGCGCCCCTTCCGCCGCCAGCCGGTCGATGGCCGGCGTGTCGTGGACCGTCGAGCCGTAACACCCGAGGTCGCCGTACCCCAGGTCGTCGCAGTTGATGAGCACCACGTTCGGTCGTGCGTCCGCCATGGGGCCCAGCATCGCAGAACGCCCGCGCAGCCGATACGTTGCGTAGGCAACGTTCGGCCGAGCAAGGAGCAGCTGTGAGCGACACACCCGACACCGACGCCATGAAGAACTGGAACCAGCAGATCATCGATGAGTTC
Organism: uncultured Iamiaceae bacterium; assembly: GCA_964648005.1. GTDB lineage: Bacteria > Actinomycetota > Acidimicrobiia > Acidimicrobiales > Acidimicrobilacustridaceae > JAGQTE01. The sequence continues at coordinate 2,995 of CAZYKR010000273.1, read as the reverse complement.
CGCGCCAACGCCGGCGTGGTCGGCGGCCCGTTCGAAGGGCAGATGATGGCCCTGCTCACCACCACGGGCGCCAAGACGGGCAACGCCCACACCACACCGCTGGTCGCCGGGCCCGCCGGTGACCAGGTCTACGTGATCGCGTCGGCAGCCGGCTCGCCCAAGCACCCGGCGTGGTACACGAACCTGCTCGCCAACCCCACCGTCACCGTCGAGGTCCCGGGCGACACCTTCACCGCCACCGCCCGGCCGGCCGACGAGCCCCAGCGCAGCGAGCTGTACGCCGCCATGGTCGAGCGCATGCCGCAGTTCGCCGACTACCAGAAGGACAACCCGCGCACCATCCCCGTGGTCGTCCTCGAGCGCGCCTGAACCCGTTCGGGCTGCTACCCTAGGGGGTATGCAGCGTGCACCGTCCTCCGCCCTCCCCGACCTCGAGAAGCGCGGGCGGTCCTGGCTCGTCTGGTCGTTCCTGCTGTGTCCGTGCCACCTCCCGCTGACGCTCGCCGTCCTCGGCACGGTGCTCGCCGGCACCTCGATGGGCGTCGTGCTGCGCGACCACGCATGGGTGGCCGGCACGATCATCACGGCGGCGTGGATCGCGGGGACCGGGTACGGCCTGCGCCTGATTCGCCGGGCCGAGCGCACCGGCGGTGCCTGCGCCGTCCCGCCCGCCGGCTGACGCACTGGCTCAGGCGTACTCGTCCGCCTCGGCCAGCGCCCACGGCGACGGCGCGTCCGGATCGACGCGGTCGCACGCGTGCACGGCGGCGACCAACGCCGCCGTCGGGTGGACGCTCGCCAACGCGATGCCGGCCACCAGCGGCTCGGCGCTCGACCGCTCGTCGCGCCAGCGTTCGACCAGACGCCGCACCAGCGCCATCGCGTCCGCAGTCGGGTCACCCGAGTCGCTCGTGACGACGACCACCACGTGGTCCCGGCCGTAGGGTCCCGACCGATCGTGCCCCCGCACCTCTGAGCGCACGGTCGTCGCCAACTCGGCGCGTGCGGCCGTCTGGTCGCCTGCGTCCGCCACCAGCCGCAGCGCCACGACCGCATCGGCAGCCGAGAGGCGGGCGAGCACGCGCTGGAGGCCGTCGGCGTCCGCCTCGAGCACCTGTCGTTCGACCTCGGCCTCCGCCAGCTCCCCGACGAGCGCGGTGTCCTCGGGTACCGCCAGGAGGTCCAGCAGGTGCCGCGCGTCGTCGGCGAACCGCTCGAGGGTCCGCCGCGCCGCGACGTCATGGCCGTCGGCGACCGCCCCCCGCCCGGCGAGCCCCGCGGGCGCCTCGACCAACACGGTGTCGGCGCCGTCGGCATCCCCGGCGCGCTCGGCAAGGGCCGCAGCGAGCCCCGCCACCACATCGAACACATCGGGCGCGCTGGCGCACCACACGAGGCGGTGCGTCGCCTCGGCGACGGCGTTGCGCAGCGCGACCACACAACCCGGCGATGCGGCGGTCGCCGCCGGTGACGGTTCCAGCATCGGCTCGGGTGCCGGCGCGGGCGTCGGCGTCGGCGTCGGCGTCGGCGGGGTCAGCAGGCCGGCCTCCGGCGCCGCGATGCCCTGCGCCGCCAGGTGGGCGACCCGCGCTGCGTGGACCCCGGGGTCCTGGGTGAAGTACAGCTCGACGATGCGATCGACCATGGCCACGTCGAGCACCGCCGGCTCGTCGTCGTAGGCGGTGATGGAGCGCACCAGCTCACACACGGCACCGGGCAGGTAGGGCCGCAGGTCACCGTCGCCCTGCTCGCGACTCATGCGGCGCAGGTGCGCCGGTGCGTCGGCCGTCACCTCGACGCCGGTGGCAGCGGCGACCCGGGTCAGGATCTCGTCGAAGGCGGCGTCCTCGATGGCCGGCACGAGCACCTTGGACCGGATGCGGCGGAAGAACGCCTCGTCGGCGAGATGCGACGGCTCGAGGTTGGTCGAGAACACGATCTTCGTGGTGAGCGGGATCTCGAACTTCACGCCGTAGTCGAGCGTCAGGTAGTCGATGCTGCGGTCCAGCGGCACGATCCACCGGTTGAGCAACTGTTCGGGGGTGAGCGCCTGCCGTCCGAAGTCGTCGATGACCAGGATCCCGTTGTTGGCCTGCATCTGGATCGGTGCCAGGTAGATGCCAGCGTGCGGCTCGTACGTCAGGTTGAGCTGCCCGGCGGTGAGCTCGCCGCCGACGATCACCGACGGGCGCCGACACAGCACCCACCGGCGGTCGAGCCGCTCCGGTTGCGGGTCGATCGGCTCGTGCACCACCGGGTCGTAGACCACGACGATCTGGCCGTCGACGAGCACGGTACGCGGGACGAGCACGGCGTCGGCATGGATCCGGTTCAGGCGCTCGGCGATCGCCGACTTGCCGGTGCCGGGCGGCCCGTACAGGAAGATGGCGCCGTTTGCTCGCAGCGCAGGCCCGATCGAATTGAGCAGCTTCTCGCCGATGACGAGGTCGCCGAAGGCGCGCCGCACGGTCTCGTGCGACGCCAACGCCGGGTGGTCCTGGGCCCGCACCATCGCCGTGTAGTCATCGAGCGACACCGGCACGGCGCCGGCGTATCGGCTCAACGCCAGCCGCTCGTTCACCTGTTCGTGGCCGAGGTCGGTCACGGCCACGAAGTAGTTGCGTCGCTCGCGGCCGCGCACGTCGATGAGCTGGTTGTGGCGCAGCTCCTCGATGGCCTGCTCCATCACCATCGGGCTCACGCACAACGTCTCGGCCAGCTCGATCGTCGAGCTGTGCCCGTCGAGGTACGCACGCCGCAGGACGAGATCCTCGAGCACCGACCATGGGACGTGGAGGTCCTCGAGGTCCGCGGGTTCGTGGGGCAGCTCGTCGACGTCCATCACGCGCATCCTCCCTGCGCCATCGACGGTGCCGACGCGGCACCGTGCACCGCCAGCCCGATCAGCTCGGCCGCGTCGGGCACCATCGGCCGCCCGAAGGCGTAGCCCTGTGCCACCGTGCAGCCCAGCCTCCGCAACACCGCGGCCTGCTCC
>CAZYKR010000272.1:0-5793 GCA_964648005.1 uncultured Iamiaceae bacterium | reverse complement strand
CGGCGCGGCGTTCGCTCAGCCGGCGGCGCCGACCTCGCGCAGCTCGCGCCGCAACTCGTTGATCTCGTCGCGCAGCTTGGCGGCGTACTCGTAGCGAAGGTCGCCCGCCGCCTCGTGCATCTCCTGCTCGAGTGTCTGGATGAGCCGACCGATGTCCTCATGCGGCAGTTCGGCCAGGTCGCTGCGGCGCTTGTCGCGCCGACGCGAGCGCCGATCACCGCCGGGCACCGGGGCGGACGAGGTGCCGCGCAGCTGGGCGAGGATGTCGGTGACCGCCTTGCGGATCGTCTGCGGGTCGATGCCGTGCTCGGCGTTGTAGGCCTCCTGGAGGCCCCGGCGACGGTTCGTCTCGCTGATGGCCTTCTGCATGGAGTCGGTGACGGTGTCGGCGTACATCACGACCTGACCGTCGACGTTGCGGGCGGCGCGACCGATCGTCTGGATGAGCGAGGTCTCCGACCGCAGGAACCCTTCCTTGTCGGCGTCGAGGATGGCGACGAGCGCCACCTCGGGTAGGTCGAGGCCCTCGCGCAGCAGGTTGATGCCGACGAGCACGTCGAACTCGCCGAGACGCAGGTCGCGCAGGATCTCGATGCGTTCGAGCGTGTCGATCTCCGAGTGCAGGTAGCGGACCCGTACGCCGAGTTCGAGCAGGTAGTCGGTGAGGTCTTCGGCCATCTTCTTGGTGAGCGTCGTGACCAGCACGCGCTGGTCGATCTCGGTGCGCGCCCGGATCTGCTCGAGGAGGTCGTCGATCTGCCCCTTGGTGGGCTTGACGATGACCTCGGGGTCGGTGAGCCCGGTCGGACGCACGATCTGCTCCACCACGCGGCTGGACTGCTCGAGCTCGTACGCCCCCGGCGTGGCCGACAGGAACACCACCTGACCGACGCGCTGCATGAACTCGTCGAAGCGCAGCGGTCGGTTGTCGGCGGCCGACGGCAGCCGGAAGCCGTGCTCGACCAGGGTCGCCTTGCGGCTGCGGTCACCCTCGAACTGGCCGTGCAGCTGCGGGACGGCGACATGGGACTCGTCGATGACGACCACGAAGTCGTCGGGGAAGTAGTCGAGCAGGGTGTACGGCGCCTCACCCGCATCACGCCCGTCGATGTGGCGCGAGTAGTTCTCGATGCCGTTGCAGTACCCCATCTCCTGCATCATCTCGAGGTCGTACTGGGTGCGCATGCGCAGCCGCTGCGCCTCGAGCAGCTTCTGCTGGCCTTCCAGCTCGGCGAGGCGCTCCTGCAGCTCGGTCTCGATGGTGCCGATGGCGCGCCGCATCCGTTCGTCGCCGGCCACGTAGTGCGTGGCCGGGAACAGGATGAGCTCGTCGTCGCTTCGCACCTTCTCGCCGGTGAGCGGGTCGACGACGGTGATGGCCTCGATCTCGTCACCGAAGAGCTCGATGCGGATGGCCGTCTCCTCGTAGGCCGGGTGGATCTCGATGGTGTCGCCGCGCACCCGGAACTTGCCGCGCACGAGGTTCATGTCGTTGCGCTCGTACTGCATGTCGACCAGGCGGCGCAGGATGGAGCGCTGGTCGTGCTCCTCGCCGACGCGCACGACGAGCAGCTGGTCGCGGTACTCGTCGGGGGCGCCGAGGCCGTAGATGCACGACACCGACGCCACGACGATGACGTCACGCCGGGTCAGCAGCGCGGCCGTCGCCGAGTGGCGCAGGCGGTCGATCTCGTCGTTCACCGACGAGTCCTTCTCGATGTAGGTGTCGCTCGAGGGCATGTACGCCTCGGGCTGGTAGTAGTCGTAGTACGAGACGAAGTACTCGACGGCGTTGTTGGGGAAGAACTCGCGGAACTCGTTGGCCAGCTGCGCCGCCAGCGACTTGTTGGGGGCGATGACCAGAGTCGGGCGCTGCACCTGCTCGATGGTCCAGGCGATGGTGGCGCTCTTGCCCGATCCGGTGATGCCGAGCAGCGTCTGGAACCGCTCGCCGCCCGAGAGCCCCTCGGTCAGCTCGGCGATGGCGGTGGGCTGATCGCCCGCGGCGGTGAATTCGGAGACGACCTCGAACGGCGGCACGGGCCGCAGCCTACCGACGCCCCCTGACAACGTCGCCGGGGCCGCCGAAGCGGCTCGGGACGTGGCGCAGCCACTATCGTCGGGCCGCCCTGGCCAGCGAGGAGGACACCATGGAAGACGCGCTCGGGAGCGTGCAGCGTGCGCTCGTGCTGGGCGGCACCTCCGAGATCGCGCTGGCGGTGCTCGAGCGCCTCGCCCGCGATCGCTGCCGGTCCGCCGTGCTCGCCGTGCGCGACCCGCACGCCGCCGCGCCGGCCGTCGAGCGCCTCGCCCGGGCCGGCATCGACGACGTGACGACCGTGGCCTTCGACGCCGCCGCACCCGAGGCGCTCCCGGCGGTGATCGACGAGATCTTCGACGCCGGAGACGACATCGACCTCGTCCTCGTGGCCTTCGGGGTGCTCGGCGATCAGGCCGACTTCGACGCCGACCCGGTCGCCGCCGGCCGGGCCGTCACCGTCAACTACACGGCGGCGGTCACCAGCGGCCTCGCCACGGCCGCCCGTCTGCGCGCCCAGGGCCACGGCACGCTGTGCGTCCTGTCGTCGGTCGCCGCCGAGCGGCCCCGGCAGACCAACTACGTGTACGGGTCGTCCAAGGCCGGGCTCGACGCCTTCGCCCAGGGACTCGGCGATGCCCTGGAGGGCTCCGGCGCCCGGGTCATGGTCGTGCGGCCCGGCTTCGTGCACACCCGCATGACCGAGGGCATGGCCGCCCAACCGTTCTCGACCACCCCCGAGGTCGTCGCCGAGGCTGTGGCCAAGGGGCTCGGGCAGCGCCGCCACACCGTGTGGGCCCCGGGCATCCTGCGCGTCGTCTTCGCCGTGATGCGCCACCTGCCCCGGCCTGTGTGGCGGATCATCTCCGCTCGCTGATCGGCATGCCCCGCACCGGACGCTCCCCCGCCGTGGCGCTGCTCGCCGCCATGCGGCCCTTGCAGTGGTCGAAGAACGTCCTGGTGTTCGCGGTGCCGGTCGCCGCCGGCGAGATCACCGACCTCGTCGTGCTGCGCGACACGATCGGCGCCTTCGTGGCGTTCTGCATGGCCGCCAGCGCCACGTACCTCCTCAACGACGCGGGCGACGTCGAGGCCGACCGCCGCCACCCCGTCAAGCGCAACCGGCCGATCGCCGCCAGCGAGCTGTCGGTGGGCACGGCGCGCGTCGTGGCCGCCGTGCTGCTCGTGGCCTCGCTGGCGCTGGCGGCGCTGATCGAGGTGGACCTGGCAGTCACCGTGGTCAGCTACCTGGCGCTGACCACCGCCTACACCTTGTGGCTCAAGCACCAGCCGATCCTCGACATCGTCGCCGTCGCCGCCGGGTTCGTGCTGCGCGCCATCGCCGGCGCCACCGCCACCGGCCTGCCGATCTCGGAGTGGTTCTTCATCGTCGCCAGCTTCGGTGCCCTGCTGATGGTCACCGGCAAGCGCGAAGGCGAGCGGGCGGAGCTCGGCGAGGCGGAGGCGGCGGCGGTCCGGGCGACCCTGGGCGCGTACACGACCTCGTACCTGATCTTCCTGCGCGGCGTGAGCACGGCGGTGGTGCTCGTCGGCTACGCCCTGTGGGCGTTCGCCTCGGCGGCGCAGGCGGCATCGTCGGACACCGTCGCCACCGTGTTCTTCGAGATCTCGATCGTCCCGTTCTCGATCGCCATCCTGCGCTACGCGCTGCTGATCGACCAGGGACGTGGCGGTGAGCCCGAACGCCTGGTGCTGGCCGACCGCACGTTGCAGGTTGCCGGCCTCGCCTGGGCCATCATCTACGGCTATGGCGTCTACCTCGCCTGACTGGCCACGACGAGCCCTCAGCGGCTGGGGTCGTACCGTGCCGACCGGCGCGGACGTCGTCGCGGCCCACCACCCCGACGACGTCCTGGGCGCCCTGGCCGACGCCGGACCGCGCGGCGTGATCGCCCGCGGCCTCGGCCGCTGCTACGGCGACGCGGCGCAGAACGCCGGCGGCGTCGTCGTCGACGACACCGGCGCGACGATGTTCCGCCTCGACCCGGCGACCGGCATCTGCACCGCCTCGGCCGGCGTGTCGATCGACCGGCTCCTGCAGGGCCTGGTGCCGCGCGGCTACTTCGTGCCCGTCACCCCCGGCACGCGCTTCGTGACGGTCGGCGGCGCCATCGCCTCGGACATCCACGGCAAGAACCACCACAAGAAGGGCTCGTGGTGCGACCACGTGCTGTCGATGCAGCTCGCCATGGCCGACGGCTCGGTCCGCACCGTCACCCCGGAGGGCGACCCCGACCTGTTCTGGGCCACGGCCGGCGGCATGGGCCTGACCGGCATCGTGCTCGAAGCCACCTTCCGCTGCCCGCCGATCGCCTCCAGCCGGGTGCGGGTCGACACCTTCCGGCTGCGCGACCTCGACGAGACCATGCAGGTCATGGCCGACACCGACGACCGCTACGACTACACCGTGGCCTGGATCGACATGATGGCGACGGGTCGCAACCTCGGCCGCTCGGTCCTCACCAGCGGCGGGTTCGCCGCCGTCGACGACCTGCCCGCAGCCGACCAGGCCCACCCGCTCGCCTACGACGCTCCGGTGCTGGTCGACGTGCCGCCCGTGTTCCCGTCGGGCGTCATCAACAAGCTCACGATCAAGGCGTTCAACGAGCTGTGGTTCCGCAAGGCACCGGTGCGTCGCGAGGGCGAGCTGCAGAGCATCCCCGCCTTCTTCCACCCGCTCGACATGCTCGGCGGCTGGAACCGCGTGTACGGACCGCGCGGGTTCTTGCAGTGGCAGATCGTGCTGCCCTTCGGCGAGGAGGATCGATTGCGGCGCATCGTCGAGCGCCTCGCCGTCACCGGGTCGAGCTCGTTGGTCAACGTGCTCAAGCGGTTCGGACCCAACAACGCCGGCATGTTGTCGTTCCCCACCGCCGGGTGGACGCTCTCGGTGGACGTGCCCGTCGGCCGTCCGAGCCTCGCCGCCCTGCTCGACGAGCTCGACGAGGTCACGGTCGACGGCGGCGGGCGCACCTACCTGGCCAAGGACAGCCGCGTGCGCGCCGATCTGCTCGAGGTGATGTACCCGCGCCTCGACGAGTGGCGCGCCGTGCGCGAGCGGGTCGACCCGGACCGGCGGCTGCGGTCGGACCTCGGCCGTCGTCTCGGGCTCGTCTGATCGCTCACCGGCTACCGGGCGGCCCCGGCGCTGCTCAGGCCTCGGCCCGACGCTGCTCGATCCACGCCCAGGCCCGATCGATCTCGGCGGCCAGGGCATCGCGGTCGCCGTCGTTGCCGATGACCAGATCGGCACGGGCCAGACGCTCCTCGCGGCTGGCCTGACGGGCGATGCGTGCCCGGACGTCGGCCTCGCCGAGGCCCCGGAAGCGCACGAGCCGCTCGACGGCGACCTCCGGATCGGTGTCGACGACGATCAGCGCCGCCATGTCGTCGCGCCCGGACTCGACCAGCAACGGCACATCGAGGATGACGACATGGTCGGTCTCGACCTGCGCCGCCAACCGTTGGGCGATCTCGGCACCCACCGCCGGATGCACGATGGCGTTGAGGTCGGCGAGGGCGTCGGCGTCGTGGAAGACGATGTCGGCCACCGCCTGGCGGTCGAGCGTGCCGTCGGCCTGGACGATGCCGGGCCCGAACCGGTCGATCATCGCCGCCAGGACCGGCTGGCCCGGCTCCTGGAGCTCGCGGGTGATCCGATCGGCGTCGATGACGACGGCGCCGCGCCGCGCCAACGCCTCGGACACCGTCGACTTGCCCGACCCGATCCCGCC
>CAZYKR010000271.1:0-5809 GCA_964648005.1 uncultured Iamiaceae bacterium | reverse complement strand
CCGCTGGCGCACGGCGATCGACGCCACCCAGTTCGCTCCGGTGTCGGCAACACCGGGCGTCGTGTACGTGGCGACGACGAGCGCGCTGTTGCTGGCGTTCGACGCGCAGACCGGCGAGGAGCTGTTCCGCTACGAGGCTCCCGACCAGTCCGGTGCCGGGGTATCGGTCGTCGACGGCACCGCGTACTGGGGCTACGGGTTCACCTTGTTCGGGCGCGGCAGCGGTCTCGGCGGTGTCATCGCGCTGCGACCCGTCGCCGACGCGGGGTCAGCGACACCCGGCGGCACCGTCGCCGTCGACACGTCGGTCGGCGCCACCATCTATCGCACGAGCTGCGCCTCGTGTCACGGACGCGACGGCACGGGCATCACCGGCCCGAGCCTTGTCGGCGTGGCCGATCGGCTCACCCGCGACGAGCACCTGGCCACCGTGCGGTCCGGCCGGGGGCAGATGCCGGCGTTCGGCGACGTCCTGACCGCCGACGAGCTCGCCGCCGTCGTCGACTACGAGCGGTCGTCGCTCGACGACTGAGCCAGCCGGTCGCGCAACTCCCGCTTGAGGATCTTGCCGGTGGCGCCACGCGGCAGCGCCTCGTCGCAGACGAGCACCACCGACGGGACCTTGAACGACGCCAGGTGGGCGGCCACGTGGTTCCGCAGCTCGTCGGGCTCGACGGTGACGCCCGGTCGGGGCAGCACAGCGACGGCAACCTCCTCGCCGAGGCGCTCGTGGGGCACGCCGAACACGGCGCACTCGTAGACGGCCGGGTGCTCGTAGAGCACGGCCTCGACCTCGGCGCAGTACACGTTCTCGCCGCCGCGCAGCACCATGTCCTTGACCCGATCCTCGACGAAGATGAACCCCTCCTCGTCGATGCGGCCCAGGTCGCCGCTGCGCAGCCAGCCGTCCGCCGTGAAGGCTTCGGCCGTCGCCTCGGGCTTGTTCCAGTACCCACGGATGAGGTTCGGCCCGCGGAAGCAGATCTCTCCCACGGCCCCGACCGGCAGCGCCTCGCCCGCCTCGTCGCGCACCGACACCTGCATCGTGGGCACGGTCCGTCCCGACGATCGGGGCTTGCGGACGTAGTCGTCCCCCGAGTTCTGCGGGCCGTAGGCGTTGGTCTCGGTCATGCCGTAGCCGATGGCGGGACGCCCCTTGGCGAAGCTGCGTTCGACCCGGTGCACCAGCTCCGGCGGCGCGGGCGCACCGCCGCCACCGACGCTGACGAGGCTGGAGGTGTCGCGGGTGGCGAAGCTGGGCGACTCGAGCAGGTCCCACGACATCGTCGGTACGCCGACGAACTGCGTGATGCGCTCGCGCTCGATGAGCTCGAGCGCCCGCTCGGGGTCCCAGCGATACATGATCGTGAGCGGGAACCCGCCGAGCACGCAGTTCAACAGGACCGGCACCAGCCCGGTGACATGGAACAGCGGGACGACCAAGATGAAGCTGGTCGGGTACGGGTGGGGATCGCCCGGCGGCACCATCGTGGCGTTGATGCGCGACCGGCACCCGTACGACAACAGCGCGCTCAACACGGCCCGATGCGCCGACACAGCACCCTTGGGGTGGCCGGTCGTGCCGGACGTGTACAGGATCGTGGCGTCGTCGTCGAGGTCGATCGCCACCTCGGGGAGCGCGACGCCGATCCGGCTGCGCACCACGTCGTCGTAGGACCGCGCCCCGGTCGGCGCGGCACCGTCGGGTCGGACGACGATGGTGGCGATGTCGGGCGACGTCGCTGCGCCGTGCGCCCGTTCGGCCCGCTCGGCGTCGGCGAGCAGCACTCGGGCGCCCGAGTCCTCGAGGCCGTACCACAGCTCCTCGGCGGTCCACCACGCGTTGAGGCAGACAGCCACTGCCCCGACGCTGACGGCGGCACCGAAGGCCACCACCCACTCCGGGTAGTTGCGCATGGCGATCGCCACCCGGTCTCCCGGCGCCACGCCGAGGTCGTGCACCAGCGCATCACCGAGCGCGTCGATCTCGGCCATGCACCGCTCGAAGGACCAGCGCTCGTCCTCGTACACCAGGAAGACCCCGTCGCGTCCACGGCAGCGGTCGAACAACGCCCGCAGCGACGGCGGCGTCTGCGCGAACACGGTGTACGTGCGCCCGCCGACGTCGGCGGTCGTCAGCTCGTACCGGCTTCCGGGCGCCGTCACCTCCGCCACCGCGTCGTCCCAGCTCCGCATGGGGTCGCCTTCGGTCATCGGACCAGCCTAGGCAGCTACGTTCGCGGCCTGTGACCCCGAGATGCGCCTTCGTGTACGGCACCTTGATGCCGGGACACTCGCGCTGGCCCTGGCTGGCGCCCTACGTGCTGTCGCACCATGCGGACACGGCGCGCGGCCGCCTCTACGACACCGGGTTCGGCTACCCGGCGGCGTGCTTCGACGAACAAGGCACGGTGCCCGGCGTGTGCTGCACCCTCGACCCGGCGATGCTCGACGAGGCGTGGGCGATGCTCGACGACATCGAGGGCACGCTCTACGCCCGCGTCGATCTGGTCACGGGCTCGGGTCGTTCGGCCACGGCCTACGCCTGGGCCGGCGACCGGGCGAGCTTGCAGGCGCTGCGCGGGCGGTGGGTCGATCCGTGATCGGACGCCGGCAGGGTTCAGGCGGCGACCTGCACCGGTGCCGCGCCGAAGGACACGGCGAATCGGCGGCACCAGATCACGACGCTGTCGTACTCGCTGAGATCCACCCCGGCCGGCACCTCGTAGTTCTGGTTGCCGACATTGCCCTTGAGCACCCCGAGGTCGAGGTAGTCGTCGCCGACCGCCTGGGCGTCCGCTGGCTGCTTGGTGAGGTACACGACCAGGTCGGGTCCGTTGTCGGTCTCGAGTCCTTCGAAGCGCACGTAGGTCGTGCCGTCGGCCTCGACGACCAGCGCCTGGCCCGACGTGGGATGGGCGTGCGAGGCGAAGGCACCCTGGGACAGGGTCTGCGGGCCGGCAGGCGCCGTGGTGGACGGCGATTGCGCGACTGATCCGCCGGGGGTCGAACCGGCCGGCGCGGTACTCGACGGCCCCGATGCGACTGCCGGCGCGCCACCCGGCAACGCTTCGTCGACCCGTTGGTCGATGAACAGCTTCCACGGTTGCGTCAGCGCCAACGCCACCGCGCCGACCACCACCACTGCAGCTGCGATCGCTGCCCAGACCTTGCGTCGACCCATCACGACCTCCCTCATGGGTTCGAGAGGTCAACGACCGAGTGGTCCGGCGAGTTCCCTCAGCCGGTCGGCTCGTCCTTCTGCACGGAGCGCACATCGTCGAGCAACGCACCGAGCTGGTCCCGATCGAGCTCGCCCGTGGCCTGACGCACCCGGCTGTCCTCGGCGTTGTGCAGCATCAGGCCCTTGAGCTGGTCCTCGGACGGGGTCGGTCCGAGCCGAGCGAGGTCCTTGCGGGTGCGGTGCTTCACCACCCGCTTGGCGATGCCCCACCACGCCACGGCGATCGCCCCCACCGCCACGATGAACAGCACCACCGTCACCGCGTTGCGCACGTCGTCCCCCTGGACGTCTCGGACCCTGACCTGACACGCATGTCGAGTTCGACCGTAGCAGGCGGTACGGTGCGCGCCGTGCGTCGAAGATCGCTGACCGTGGCTGCTCTGGCGGCCGCTGCACTGGGGGCGGTCGCGGCGCGCGACCTGTCGCAACGCCGGCACGCCATCCTGCGCAACTACCCGGTCGTCGGACACTTCCGGTTCTGGCTCGAGAGCATCGGACCGGAGCTGCGCCAGTACATCGTCACCGACAACGACCAGGAGCGTCCGTTCACCCGCGACCAGCGCCGCTGGGTGTACACGTCGGCCAAGGGTGGCGACACCTATTTCGGCTTCGGCACCGACAACGACGTCGAGAACGCCGAGGAGTACCTGATCATCAAGCACGCGGCCCTGGCACCGTCGCTGCCGGCACCGCTCGTGCCCGACGACACCGCCGCAGGGCACGAGCACGTCCCGTGCGCCAAGGTCCTCGGTGCCGGGCGCAACCGGACATGGGCCATCCGACCCGACGCCGTCGTCAACATCTCGGCGATGAGCTTCGGGTCGCTGTCGGGTCCGGCCATCCAGGCGCTGAACCGGGGCGCAGCGCTGGCGGGATGCCTGCACAACACCGGCGAGGGCGGGATCTCACCCCACCATCTGCACGGCGGCGAGCTCGTGTGGCAGATCGGTACCGGCTACTTCGGCTGCCGGGACGAGCAAGGGCGCTTCTCGCTGGAGCGGGCGATCGAGCGGGCCGCCACCGCCCCGGTGCGCGCCATCGAGATCAAGCTGTCCCAGGGTGCCAAGGCGGGACTCGGCGGGCTGGTGCCGGCGGCCAAGGTCACCCCCGAGCTGGCGCAGCTGCGCGGCATCCCGGTCGGGGTCGACTGCCACAGCCCACCGTTCCACTCGGCCTTCGGCGACGTCGACGGCATGATCGACCTGATCGAAGCTCTGGCGCAGGGCACGGGGTTGCCGGTCGGCATCAAGTCGGCGGTCGGCGAGGAGGCCTTCTGGGACACCTTGGTCGAGCGCATGGCTGCCCGCGGCGAAGGACCCGACTTCATCACGGTCGACGGCGGCGAAGGTGGTACGGGCGCCGCACCGCTGGTGTTCGCCGACCACATCGGGCTGCCCTTCTTCGTGGGCTTCCCCCGCGTGTTCCGGCGCTTCGCCGAGACGGGCCTCAGCGACGACGTGGTCTTCATCGGCTCCGGCAAGCTGGGCCTGCCCCACAATGCGGTGCTGGCGATGGCGCTGGGTTGCGACCTGATCAACGTGGGACGTGAGGCGATGTTCGCCATCGGCTGCATCCAGGCGCAGCGCTGCCACACCGGCCGCTGCCCGACCGGGGTGGCGACCCAGTCCGAGTGGCTGGCCCACGGCCTCGATCCCGCGGACAAGGCCGTGCGCGCCGCCCGGTACCTCGTGGCGCTGCGCGTCGAGCTCCAGCGCCTGGCCGAGGCGTGTGGGGTGTCCCACCCGGCAGCGATCCCACTCGACGCGCTCGAGCTCGTCGATCATCGCTACGACGCCACCACCGCCCGGCACGCGTTCGGCTACGAGCCCGGCTGGGGATTGCCGCCGGCAGCACGCCGATAGCCTCGGCGCCCATGGCATCGACCCGGACCCGTCCGCCCAACCGCCGCGCCCGCTTGATGATGAGCGGCGCGCTCACCACCATCGGCATCGCGCACTTCGTAGCGCCCAAGGGGTTCGAGGCGATCATCCCCGAGGAGCTGCCGGCGAAGCGGGCGCTCGTGTACGGGAGCGGCGTCGCCGAGGTGGCCCTGGGCGTGGCGTTGGCCGTCCGTCCGACGCGGGCCGTCGGGTGGGCGACGGTCGGGCTCCTCGCCGCCGTGTTCCCCGCCAACATCAACATGGCGGTGCGCAACATCCAGGTACCGGGTGCGCCGGCCGTGCCGCAGTGGGCGCTGTGGGCGCGACTGCCGATGCAGGGCGCCATGGCATGGGCGGCGCTGGCCGCAACTCGCCCGCCCGCCGACTGAACCGCCGACGCCTGCGTCCGGCGGAGGCGCACGGGCTGTCGCCGTCAGCGCGTGCACTCGGCCGGGCGCCCAGGTCGCTTCCGAGACGACCGTGACGAAAACGACCGTGACGAGAACGACCCGGCACATCGCGTCGCATACGCACCGGATCTGCACAGTCGATCGGCAAACGACCGTGACGGAAACGACCGTGACGAGAACGACCCGGCAGATCGCGTCGCATACGCACCGGATCTGCACGGTCGATCGGCAAACGACCGTGACGGAAACGACCGTGACGAGAACGACCCGGCAGA
>CAZYKR010000270.1:0-5814 GCA_964648005.1 uncultured Iamiaceae bacterium | reverse complement strand
GACGAAGCAGTCGATGGCGTCGACGGTCCCGCCGTCGGTGCTGACCGGTCGGCGGACCCGCTCCGCCCGCTCGACCACCAGATCTGCGACACCGGCGGCCTCGAGCCCGTCCACCACCTCGTCGGGCGTCTGGAGCACCTCGGGCGCCTGGGGGCCGCCGATGCCCTCGGTCAGGTTCAGCCGGTCGTGCGAGACGAGCACCAGCGTGCCGCCCGGCGCCAGGCTGCGGACGGCGTGACCGAGCACCACGGCGAGCTCGGGGCGGCGAAGCTGCAGGTAGAACACGACGACCAGGTCGTACGCCTCGGTCGGCCAGTCCCAGACCAGGAGGTCGGCGGCCACCCAGGTGGCCTCGACACCGCGCGCCGCGGCGAGCTGGGCCGCCTTGTCGACGGCGATGGTGGAGAAGTCGACCCCGGTCGCCGTCCAGCCCTGTTCGGCGAGCCAGATGGCGTTGCGCCCCTCGCCGCACGCCACGTCGAGTGCGTGTCCCGGCGTCAGGTCGGCGACCTCCGGAGGGAGGAACCGGTTCGGCTCCGCCGACCAGACGAGCTCGGCGCCGGCGTAGCGCTCGTCCCACATCGCTGCGTCCATGTGCGGCTCCTCTTCGACGTTCGGATCGGGTCGGATCGGATCGGATCGGATCGGTTCGGCGGCGACGGTCAGCCCGACTCGGCGACCGCGGCCAAGGCCTCGTCGATGGTGAAGCGCCCCTCGTACAGGGCCCGTCCCACGATGGCGCCGGCGAGCCGGCGACCGTCGACGACCAGCCCCGCCAGCGTCCGCAGATCGTCGAGTGTGCCGACGCCTCCGGACGCCACGACCTGCATGGTCGTGGCGCCGAGCACCTCGGCAAGTCCCTCGACGTCGGGACCGTCGAGCGTGCCGTCGCGTGCGATCTGGGTGACCACCACCGCTTCGACGCCGGCGTCCTCGTAGGTCCCGAGCACGTCGAGCAGGTCGCGCCCGCTGCCCTGCTCCCAGCCGCGCACCGCCACCTCTCGCCCGCGCACGTCGAGGCCGACGGCGACCGGGAGCCGAGCCGCCAACCGCCGCACCAGTGCCGGATCCTCGAGCGCCGCGGTGCCGAGCACGACCCGGGTGACCCCGGCGGCGACGAGCGCCTCGGCAGCCGCCTCGTCGCGCACCCCACCACCGGTCTGCACCTTGGCACCGACCGCACCGGCGATCGCCGCCACGACCGGACGGTTCACGGGTTCGCCGCTGCGCGCCGCATCGAGGTCGACGACGTGCACCCACGGCGAACCCGCGTCGGCGAATCGCCGGGCCTGAGCCACGGGGTCGTCGCCGTAGACGGTCTCGCGGTCGTAGTCGCCCTGGTACAAGCGCACGCAGCGGCCGTCGCGGAGGTCGATCGCCGGCAGCAGCTCCATGCTCGCGGGAGCGCTCACCGGTGCCCTCCTACGGTACGCACCCAGTTGGCGAGCATCGCCAGACCCGTGGCACCGGACTTCTCCGGGTGGAACTGGGTGGCCCACACGTTGCCGCGCGCCACCGCCGCCACCACGTCGCCGCCGTAGCCGCAGGTGGCCACGACCTCGTCTCCCGGCTCGGCGGCGTAGCTGTGCACGAAGTACATCCACGCCGGATCGGCGAGCGACGCGAACATGGCCTCGGCGGCGTCGTTGCCGGTGCGCTCGAGCACGTTCCACTGCATCTGCGGGCGGCGCACGCCGTCGGGGAGCAGCCGCACGCGCCGATCGAAGACCCCGAGTCCGGCCACGCCGGGCGACTCGTCGGAGCCGGCGTAGAGCATCTGCATGCCGACGCAGATGCCGAGGAACGGCCGCCCGGAGCCGATGGCATCGATGGCGACCTCGTCCAGGCCACGGCTGCGCAAGGCCTCGACGCAGCGGCCGAAGTTGCCCACGCCGGGCAGCACGACGCCGTCCGCCTCGGCGACCAGCGCCGGGTCGTCGGTGAGCCGGGCGTCGGCGCCGACGTGCTCGAGCGCCTTCTGCGCGCTGCGCAGGTTGCCGATGCCGTAGTCGAGCACGGCGATGCGAGTCACAAGGTGCCCTTCGTCGAGGGCACCCCACCGCCCTCGCGTCGCACGGCGTCGCGCAGCGCTCGCGCCACGCCCTTGCACGATGCCTCGATGATGTGGTGCGTGTTGCGTCCCCGCACCGACGTGACGTGCAACGTGATGCCCGCCGACGTCACGAACGCACGCCAGAACTCCTCCATCAGCTGCGGATCGAACGGCGGATCGCCGAGGATCTTCTCACCGGGGAAGGCCACCTCGTAGTGCAGGAACGGCCGGCCGGACAGGTCGAGCGCCACATCGACGAGCGCCTCGTCGAGCGGCACGGCGATCGAGGCGAACCGGCGCACGCCCGCCTTGTCGCCGAGGGCGCGGCGCAGCACCTCGCCGAGCAGGATGCCGGTGTCCTCCACCGTGTGGTGGGCGTCGATCTCGAGGTCGCCGGTGGCGCGCACCGTGAGGTCGAACCCGCCGTGCCGTCCGAGCTGGGCGAGCATGTGGTCGAAGAACGGCAGGCCCGTCGAGACCTGGACCGTGCCCGTGCCGTCGATCGCCAGCTCGATGGCGATGTCGGTCTCGGCGGTGGTGCGACGCTCCGCCGCCCGCCGCACCCCGTCGTCCGTCATCTGATCGTCGCGCGGAGCCATCAGGCCAGCACCTCCTCGAGCGCTTCGATGAACCGATCGTCCTCGTCCGGTGTGCCGATCGTGACGCGCAGGCAGCCGTCGAGTCGGGGCCAGCTCGAGCAGTCGCGCACGAGGACGGAGCGATCGACCAGGCCCTGCCACACGACCCGACCGTCGGCCGGCGGTCGGAACAGCACGAAGTTGGCGCCCGAGGGCCACACCTCGACCCCGGAGGCGCGCAGGCGGCCGATGAGCCGCTCACGCTCGGCGACGAGGCGCTCGACCCGGGCGGCCATGTCGTCGCTGAACCGCAGCGCCGCCACCCCGGCCGCCTGCTTGAAGGCGTCGAGGTGGTAGGGCAGCACGACCTCGTCGAGCGCGGCGACGATCGGCTCCGGCGCCACGCAGTAGCCGAGGCGCGCCGCCGCCATGGCCCACGTCTTGGAGAACGTCCGCACCACGACCAGGGGCGCGTCGTCGGCGACCAGCTCGACCGCCGACCACGGGGCGAACTGTCCGTAGGCCTCGTCCATGACCACGAGGGTGTCGCGCGCTGCGGCGTCGGCGACCACGGCTTCGACCAACGACCGGTCGTCGACGACGCCGGTGGGGTTGTTCGGCGAGCACAGGAACACGACGCTCGGCTCGTGCGCCGCCAGGTCGGCGAGCACGGTCTCGACGTCGAGGGCGAAGTCGGCGCCGCGCTCGCCCGCCACGACCTCGGTGCCGGTGATGCGGGCGAGGTGGCTGTGCAGCGCATAGGTCGGCTCCCACACCAGCGCACGCCGGCCCGGGCCGCCGTAGGTGAGCAGCAGGGTCTGGAGCACCTCGTTGGAGCCGTTGGCGGGAAACACCTGGGTCGGTGCGACGCCGTGCAGCTCGGCGATGGCGGCGCGCAAGGCTTGTGCACCCCGGTCCGGGTAGCGATTCCAGTCGACCGACGGCAGCACCTCGTCGATGAGCGCGCGCTCCCACGCCGCCGGCGGGCCGTCGGGCGACTCGTTCGTGTTGAGGCGGACGGCGACGTCGAGCTGGGGCGAGTGGTAGCCGGCGCGCAGGGCCAGGTCGTCGCGCGGTCGTACCGTCATGGCGTCGAGCCTGCCGGGTCGCGCCCGTCGAGGACGTCGAGGCGACGGCGCACCGACGCCGCGTGCGCCGCGAACCCCTCGACCTCGGCCAGCAGCTCGACCGTCGGGCCGACGCCGACCATCGCCTCGGGTGTCAACGTGACGACGTGGTGCTGACGCACGAAGTCGGCGACGGTCAAGGCAGACGAGAACCGCGCCGTGCCGTCGGTGGGCAGCACGTGCGACGGACCTGCGGCGTAGTCGCCCACCGACGCCGGCGACCAGTTGCCGCAGAACACGGCCCCGGCGTTGCGGACGCGGCTCGCCAGCGCCTCGGCCCCGTCGCACATGAGCTGCAGGTGCTCAGGGGCGATGGCGTCCACGACCGCCAGCGCCGCGTCGGGACCGTCGACCACCACGGCGTAGCCGCCCTCGGCGAACGTCGAGGTGATCTCGTCACGGCGCGGTGAGGTGGCGACGTAGGCGGCGATCTCGTCGCACACGGCGTCGGCGACCGCGGGCTCCCAGGTCACGAGCCAGGCCAGACCGTCGGGACCGTGCTCGGCCTGGACCACGACGTCGATGGCGGCGAAGTCGGGACGTGCCGTGTCGTCGGCGACGACCACGACCTCGGACGGGCCGGCGAAGGCCGACGGGATGCCGACGACGCCGGCGACCGCCCGCTTGGCCAGCGCCACGTACACGTTGCCGGGACCGACGATGACGTCGACCGGGGCGATCGAGGTGGTGCCGTACGCCATGGCGCCGATCGCCTGGGCGCCTCCGACGGCGTAGACCTCGTCGACGCCTGCGACCGCCGCCGCCGCGAGCACGGCGGGCGCGACCGCGCCCGTGGTTCGGTCGGGCGGCACGCACAGCACGATCTGCCGGACGCCGGCGACCCGGGCGGGGACCGCGGTCATCAGCACCGTCGAGGGGTAGGCGCCGCGGCCACCGGGCACGTACACCCCGGCTCGCTCGACCGGGCTGTCGGCGCAGGCGATGGTGACGCCACTGCGCTCGAACGTGTGTGGCGGGCGGAGCTGGCTGCGGTGGAAGGCGTCGATGGCATCGCGCGCCACCTCGAGGGCAGCGATCAGCTCGGGAGCGGCCGCGTCACGAGCGGCGGCGACGGCCTCGGGCGGGACGCGCACCTCGGCGAGCCGCACGCCGTCGAACCGCTCGGTCAACTCGGCGAGGGCGACATCGCCCCGGGCGCGCACGTCGTCGAGGATCGCCGCCACCGCAGCCACGGGGCCCGCGCCCGCCACCTCGGGGCGCGGCAGATCGGCCGCTGGTCGGGCAGAGCCTCGGAGGTCGAGTCGGCGCAGCATGGAAGGCCCAAACCTACCGTCGCCCTGCACGTCACCTGCACTCGATTGGCGGGGCGGCGTCGCGCCGCGCCTACGTCTCGCACCGACCGCACCGGCCCGACGATCCGCTAGACAGACGACGTGACCGCACGACGCGCCGAGCTCTCGTCCATCGCCAGCACGCTCAGCGAGCTGACCGACCGCATCAGCGCCATCACCGACGAGGTGCTGGCCGAGGACGAGTCCGCCGGCGCCGGGCTGCTCGATGCCGAGCGTTCGCTGCGCGCCGCCAACCGTCGCCTGGCCACCGTCGTCGACCGGCTCTGAGGTCGGGGTATCGCCCGCTGACGCCAAAACGACGCCGACGCCCCGAAGGGCGTCGGCGGGGCGACACTGGGCGGCGGATCCCAGAGTGTGTCGCCAGCTACCAGGTGGCGGGAACCTGGTGTCAGGGATGGTACCCCACCGTCGCGCCGGTTGGAACTCCCCGAAGGCAAGAGATTGTCGCTGTGTGACAGAAATCAATCGGAGCCGGCGAGACGAGCGGATCGGCGGCCACCGCCGCTTCGGTAGCCTGCCCGCCGTGGTGGAACTGCGCCTGGTGGCCGACGTAGCTGCGCGCGGCCCGGCGCGCTATGTGCCCGTGGCCCGTGCCGACGCGCCCGCCATCGACGCCGCCGCCGCCACGTTGGGGGCGACGTCGACGGCCGGGTGGAGCACCGTGGAGCGCCGCACCCTCGACGGTGTCGTGGTACTGGGCCAGGCGCTCGGTTGCGGATTCCGGACCAGAGGTGCGGGTCACG
>CAZYKR010000269.1:0-5884 GCA_964648005.1 uncultured Iamiaceae bacterium | reverse complement strand
GACCGGCAGTGCCGCCGGCCGGGACCCGAACGCGCCGCTGCTCGACGTGCGCGACATCAAGACGCACTTCCGCACCGATCGAGGGACGGTTCGTGCTGTCGACGGTGTCAGCTTCACGCTCCAACGGGGCCGCACCCTCGGCGTCGTGGGCGAGTCGGGTTCAGGCAAATCGGTGCTGTCGAAGTCGATCATGGGCCTGCTCCCCCGCCGCAACGTCGTGCGCGAGGGTCAGGTGCTCTATGAGGGCCTCGACGTCTCGGTCCTCGACGAGAACCAGATGCGCAACATCTGGGGCGCCGAGATGTCGATGGTCTTCCAGGATCCGATGACGTCTCTGAATCCGGTCATGAAGATCGGCAAGCAGATCAAAGAGTCGCTCTACCTGCACCTCAACATGTCGAAGGACGACGCGCACGACACCGCCGTCGCCCTCTTGAGCTCGGTCAACATCCCCGAGCCCGAGCAGCGCCTCGAGGAGTACCCGCACCAGCTCTCCGGCGGCATGCGCCAACGCGTCGTGATCGCCATCGCCCTGGCGTGCGGACCCAAGCTGCTCTTCGCCGACGAGCCCACTACGGCGCTCGACGTGACCGTACAGGCCCAGATCCTCAACCTGCTCCAGCAGCAGCAGCACGAACGCCACATGGCGATGATCCTCGTGACCCACGACCTCGGTGTGGTCGCCGGCCGCACGGACGACATCGCCGTGATGTACGCCGGGCGGATCGTCGAGGCGGCGCCGACCGCCACGTTGTTCACGACGATGCGCCACCCCTACACCGAGGCGCTCATGGCCTCGATCCCCAAGCTGACCGACCCGAGCCACACCCGGCTCGAGGCCATCGGTGGCCGCCCGCCCGACCTGATCAACCCACCCGCCGGCTGCAAGTTCGCGCCGCGGTGCAAGTACGCGCAGGACCGATGCCTGCAGGAGGATCCTCCCTTGATGGATGCCGGCGAACCCGGTCACAGCTTCCGCTGCTTCTACCCCGTCGGCAGCGACGCCGGAGCGCAGGCGTTGGCGAACAACGCCGCCGCCGGCCGCTCCGCGAGCGGCGTGGCCGTAACTCTTGCCGCCTCGGGGGGCAACTGAGATGGCCGGCAGCGGGACGGAACACCTCCGGCCGGCGGGCGAGACCCTGCTGCGCGCCGAGAACCTCACGGTCGAGTTCCCCGTCGGGCGGACCGGCCTCAAGGTCCATGCCGTGAGCGACATCAGCATCGATGTGCGCGAGGGCGAGACCCTCGGGCTCGTCGGGGAGTCCGGCTGCGGGAAGTCCACGACCGGCCGGGCCATGATGCAGTTGCCCCGGCCGAACGCCGGATCGGTGCTGTTCGACGGCGTCGACCTGACCACGCTCACGCCGAAGGCGTTGCGCGAGGTCCGACCGCAGATGCAGATGATCTTCCAGGATCCGATCTCGTCACTCAACCCGCGTCGACGGGTCTCCGACATCGTCGGCGAGCCGCTCAAGATCTGGAACCGCGCCCAAGGCGCCGAGGTCGACCGCATCGTCAACCAGACGCTCGAGAACGTCGGCATCGACGCCAGCGCCGCCGGCGATCGCCGCCCGCATCAGTTCTCCGGCGGTCAGTGCCAGCGCATCTGCATCGCCCGGTCGTTGGTGCTCAACCCGAAGCTAATCATCTGTGACGAGCCGGTCTCGGCGCTCGACGTGTCGGTGCAGGCGCAGATCCTCAACCTGCTCCAGGACATGAAGCGGGCCTACAACCTGACGCTGGTCTTCATCGCCCACGACCTCGCCGTCGTGAAGAACGTCAGCGACCGGGTGGCGGTGATGTACCTGGGCAAGATGTGCGAGGTGGCGCCACCCGACGACCTGTACGCCCAGCCCGCACACCCGTACACGGCGGCGCTCCTCGGCTCCATCCCGGTGCCCGATCCCTCGATCCAGCTGGCGGAGGAGTCGACGCTGGCGGGCGAGATCCCCTCACCTGTGGCGCCGCCGAGCGGCTGTCGCTTCCGGACGCGTTGCCCTCGCGCCACCGACATGTGCGCGCAGGTCGAGCCGAAGATGCGCAAGATCGGGCTGGGGCACTACGTGGCGTGCCACTTCCCGCTCGATGCGCCGGTGAAGATCAGCTCCTCGGCCGCTCGCTGATCACGACCGACGACATCACGTCGCCGATCTCGGTGGCACCGACGACGTCCATGCCCGACGTCACGTTGCCGAAGAGGTTGTAGTTCTTGTCGAGACGCCCGACGAGGTCTTCGAGGCAGATGAAGAACTGCGAGCCGTTCGTGTTGGGGCCGGCGTTGGCCATGGCCACCGCGCCCGCCGTGTAGTCGCCCTGGACCGGCTCGTCCTCGAAGCGATAGCCGGGACCGCCGCGCCCGCTGCCTTCGGGGCACCCGCCCTGGATGACGAAGCCGGGGACCACGCGGTGGAAGGTCAGGCCGTCGTAGTAGCCGTCGCGCGCCAGCGACACGAAGTTGTTCACGGACTTCGGTGCGAGCTGCGGGTCGAGGTCCAAGACGATGGTGCCACGGTTGGTGGTGATGGTCGCCGTGTAGATGGTGTCGGTGTCGATCTGCATCGCAGGTGGATTCGCCATGGGCGCCATCCTGACACGTCCGGCCGGGCGTGCGAACCTTCCCGGGTGCTGGAACGTGCCGTCACCGTCGAGGGTCCGCTGCACCCCGGTGCCACCCTGGCGCCTCTGGTGCACGGTCGCCGTGACCCCAGCGCCCGGCTGGGCGCCGACGGGTTCGTGCGCGCCTGGCAGACGGCGCAGGGACCGGCGACCCTCGAGCTGCGCTGGCAAGGCCTCGATCCGCGCGCCGGGGGTGCGGTCACGGCCCGGGCGTGGGGCCCGGGCGCCGCAGACGCGCTGGCGAGCGTGGAGGATCTGCTGGGGCTGCACGCCGCCATGCCGTGGCTCGACGAGGCCTGGCCGTCGCCGGTGCAGGACTGGTTGCGGCGCCGGCCCGGCACGCGCCCGGTGAAGGCCGGTCCGGTGCTCGACGTCCTGGTCCCGGCCATCCTGGGCCAACGCGTGCAGGGCGTCCGGGCGAAGCGCTCGTGGTCCGGCATCGTCAGGGCACACGGGGCGCCGGCACCGGGGCCGCACGACCTGCGGGTCCCGCCTTCGGCCGACCTGCTCGCAGCGCTCCCCTACGAGGCGTTCCACCGCTTCGACGTCGAACGCCAGCGGGCCGACACCATCCGCCGGGCAGCGGCGGTGGCCCGGCGGCTCGAGGAGGTCCCTGCGTTGGGCCCCGCCGCAGGGTCGACACGACTGCAGGCGGTGCCGGGCATCGGCCCGTGGACCGCGGCCAAGGTCGTCGGCGTGGTCTGTGGCGATCCCGACGCCGTCGTGGTGGGCGACCTCCACCTCCCGAACCACGTGGCGTTCGCCCTCGCCGGCGAGCCGCGCGCCGACGACGCCCGCATGCTGGAGCTCCTGGCGCCGTACGCGCCGTACCGGGGGCTGGTGCAGCGCCTCGCCAAGGCGCTCGGACCACCGCCGCCGAAGTACGGGCCACGCCTGTCGCTGCTGCCCATCGACCGCAGGTGAGTCCGCCAACCGCTGGCGAGGTGCTCAGTCCTTCAGGGCGACGGCGTTGGGGGTGACGTTCATCTTAGGCTCGTACGCATCGCGCTCGACGTCGGTGGCTTCGCCGCCCAGGTCGGTGCGCAGCTGCGTCCGGCAACTCGTGCACGGCCCGTACAGGCGCTCGGCGACGTCGGAGCCGCAGCGGGGACAGGTGAAGGTCAGGGGCTCGTCGTCGCGCATGGCGCAACGGTAGCGTCGGGCCCCCATGGACCGGCGTGAGGCCCTCGGCGTGCTCGGGCTCGACGACAGCGCGGACGCGGTGGCGGTGCGCGCCGCCTTTCGCGCCCGCATCGCCGTGGCGCATCCCGACGTGGCCGGTGCGGACGCCACCGGGGCCGCCGCCCGGCTCACACAGGCATACGCCGTTCTGCAGCGAGTGCCGGCCGACGCGCCCGGCGAGGGATCGCCCATGGCCGACCGGCCGCCCCCGCCACCGCCCACACCGGTCACCTGGACCGACGACGAGGTGGACGCCACCCTGCGCCTCGACGCCGTCGGACCGGAGGCCTTCGCCATGTTGGAGGAGGCGGCGGCGCAGGTCGGCTACATCTCCTACATCGATCGGCACCTGCACCTGCTCGAGATCGTCGTGCGCTTCGACGGCGGACCGTCGTGCTCGGTGGTGATGAGCATGCAGGGTCGGGCGACGCACACCGAGATCTTCGTGACGATGGCGTCGATCGAGGCGGCGCCCACGCCGCCGATCGACACCGTGGTGGAGGCGCTGGCGGCCGCGATCGAACCGTAGACACGGCGCGCGCCATCCCCCACTCGGAGGGACCGGCGCACAAGACTGACTGCCGATGGCCATCCGCATGGTGTCCGATGTGCGCGAGGCGCCCCCGGCGCCGCGACAGCGACGGCGCGGCGCCCTGGTGAGCACCGACCGACACGGCGTGGCGTGGGCACTCGACGCCGAGGCCTTCCATCGCGAGTTCGACGAGCTGTTCACCGGGCTCGTCGACGATCGGGGGCTCATCCGCTTCCGGGCCCGTGCCGCCGAGGTGTGGCAGAGCGACGATCCCGGCGTGGCCGACTACCTCGCCGGGCTGCGCCTGCACACGCCCGAGGAGTGGAGCACGGGGTTCGAGGAGCGCCACCTCGCCGAGTGGTACCGCTTGCTCATGGTCCCCTATCTGCGGCCGATCCGGGGCTTCCGGTCACCGGTGGCCCTCAAGGACGGCCTCCCGCGCCTCGGCTGGACGCCTTCGGGTGCGCGCCGCCTGGCGTGGGGCCGTGAATTCGCCACCCTCGCCGGCGCCTACGCCTGTGAGGAGGCCGCCGCCGCCCTCACCATCGTCCTGCCGGTGGGCAACAAGGGCTGGCTCCACGTCGAGGACGCTGCCGCCATGTTGGAGCGCTTCCGCTCGCTGGACCGCCGATCGTTCCGTGACGCGCAGCACCTGGTGCCGGTGGTGGAGGACGCCTACGAGGTGTTGGCGGCCTTCGTGGACGGTGACGAGCCGGTCGTCGTGCTCCCGCCCCTCACCTGAGCGGCCCCGTCATGCCATCCGATCGGCCGCGCGCCCTTGACCAACCGGTCAAGCGGTGGGAGGCTTTGGAGGTTCAGGCAGAGGGGGGACCTCAACCGGCCGGGCGGCATCTGCTGCCCGGCCGGTGCCGTTGTAGGGTGCCGCGGTGCAGAAGTTCGCCGCCACGGTCGCCGTGCAACCCGATGTGACCGCCCTCGTCGAGCACGGGCTCGGTACGACCGACGTGGTCGTGTCGGTGTCGAGCCGCGAAGGTCGCGACGTCGCGGCCCGCATCGTGCGCTACGACGCCGACACCATCGGCATCACCACGGACCAGCGCGACGAGATCCGGGTCGTCGTCATCGGGTGATCGCGGCAGCGGCGCGCAACCTCGCCACCTGGCACGACGTCTCGCTGCACGCCGCGTCGGTGGCAACCGAGGTCCGGGCGGGCGTGTGGACCGCGGGACCGAGCGGCGCCGGGATCTTCTACGACGCCATCACGCTCGATCCCGACGCCGACCCGGTCGTCCACGGTGCCACGACGGTGTGCGACAGCTTCGACGTCGCCGGCGACCTCGGGACGATGCTGCGCCGCGACGGCCATGCGCCGTGGTACCTCCGTCCGGCCGGGCCGCCGCCG
This sequence comes from uncultured Iamiaceae bacterium, assembly GCA_964648005.1. Taxonomy (GTDB): domain Bacteria; phylum Actinomycetota; class Acidimicrobiia; order Acidimicrobiales; family Acidimicrobilacustridaceae; genus JAGQTE01. Next base: position 191 of record CAZYKR010000269.1, on the reverse strand, counting down.
TCGGCGCCGGTGCCGACGGGGGTGACGATCGACCGGCTCGGCGATGGCGACGTCGACGCGCTCGCCGAGGTCGAGCGCTGCGCCGCCCGAGCCTTCGGCGTGTGGCTGCCCGACCGGCCCGGCGCGGTGCACCCGCCGGCGGTGCTGGCCGACGGCCGGCTCCGGGTGCTCGTCGCCAGGCACGACGCACG
>CAZYKR010000268.1:0-5892 GCA_964648005.1 uncultured Iamiaceae bacterium | reverse complement strand
CGAACACGTCGACGATCGAGCCACCCACCGCCACCTCGCCCCGACCCTCCACCTGGTACTCGCGCCGGTACCCCATGGTCACGAGACGCTCGACGAGCGCCGTGGGGTCGATCTCATCGCCGCGGCGGACGACGACCGGCTCGGTCAGCGGCGAAGACGGCGCCAGACGCTGCAGCAGCGCCCGCACGGGGGCGACGACGACGGCGGGACGACGCTGCGGATCGCGCAGGCGCCACAGCACGCTGCACCGGCGTCCCATCGTCTCGACGCTCGGGCTCACCCGCTCGAACGGCAGCGTCTCCCACGCAGGGAACGCCTCGACGGCGTCGTCGCCGAGGTACACACCGAGGTCGCCGGCGAGCCGATCGGCGTCAGCCGTCGTCGGCGCCGCCACCAGGATCGGTCGGCGCGACGACAGGTGCACCAGCCCGGCGATGGTGAGCGCGCGCGCCGGCTCGGGCACGGCGAGCACCGTGGCGCGCCGGCCCAGCACCCGGGCGAGCTCGGGGTCGTCACGCAGCAGCGGGGCGAGCGCCCGCACGTTCGAGCCGTCGGCGGACACGGGTCAGTCGTCGGCGGGGTCGAGCAGCATGTACCCGACGCCGGGTTTGGAGACGAGCCGCTTGCCGCCGGGCGGATCGCCCAGCTTGCGACGGATGTTGGTGGCGTAGGTGCGCAGGTACTGCGTCTCGCTCGTGTGCTCCGGACCCCACACGTGGTGGAGGATGAAGCGGTGCGTCAGCACCTTGCCGGGGTACTTGGCGAGCAGCGACAGGAAGCCGAACTCCTTGGGCGTGAGCCCGATCTCCTCGCCCGCCAGCTCGCAGCGGTGCCGGGCGACGTCGAGGGTCAGGTCGCCCACCGTGTACACCGACTCGTCGGGGCCGACCCGGGTGGCGTGGTGGCGCTCGGCCACCCGTACCCGGGCGAGCAGCTCGGGCATCGAGAAGGGCTTGGTCACGTAGTCATCGGCGCCCTCGTCGAGGGCCCAGACCTTGCGGTGCTCGCTGTCGTGGGCGCTCAAGACGATGATCGGCGTGTCCGTCCATGTCCGCAGCTGGGTGATGACCTCGACACCGTCCACGTCGGGCAGGCCCAGGTCGAGCACGACGACATCGGGCTTGTCTGCGGCGCAGCGGTCGATGGCGGCGCGACCGTTGTTCACGACCTCGACCTCGTACCCGCGCGCCTCGAGGCCGGCACGCACGGTCTGGCAGATGGCGGGGTCGTCGTCGACGACGAGCACCTTGGTCACCGCAGCTCCTCCACGGCGGGGACGATACCGGGCACGGTGAAGCAGAACGTCGCTCCGCCGCCCGGGGTCTCCTCCAACCACATCCGTCCGCCGTGCAGACCGACGAAGCCACGGCAGATCGTGAGCCCCAGTCCGGTCGTCCGGCTGCGGGCCTCGTGCTGGAACGCCTCGAAGATCCGTTGGTGGTCTGCGGCGGCGACACCTGGGCCGTGGTCGATCACACGCATCACCACCATGCCCGTCGGGGCACCGGTGGCGTCGACCTCGGCTCGGGCCACCACGGCGACGGTCGTGCCCGGTGGCGCGTAGCGCGAGGCGTTGCCCAGCAGGTTCGTCAGCACCTCGTTGAGCAGGGCGTAGTCGACGAGTGCCCACGGCACCTCGTCCGGCACGTCGATGACGAGGTCGATGTCGCGGAACAGCGGCCGCAGCGCGTCGACGCGCTCCAACGCCAGCTCCTCGAGGTCGACTGCCTGCACCTCGGGCACGATCACGCCGGACTCGATGCGACTCATCGACAGCAGGTTGGCCACCATGGCGTCGAGGCGGTCGACCTCGTCACACACGGTTTCGAGCAGGGCGTGGCGAGTCGCCGGGTCGTACGGCACGTCGTCGCGCAGGTCGGTCACCACCGAGCGAATGGCACCGAGCGGTGTGCGGAGGTCGTGCGAGACCGACTGCAGCAGCGCGGTGCGCTGGCTGTGGCGCTGCTCGAGCTCGGCGACGTCCTCCTCGGCTTCGTCGGCGTCCTCGGACTCACGCCGGCCCCAGTGCGCCAGGGAGGCGACGCCCACGCCCAGCGCGCCGTAGGCCGCCAGGCCGCCGACCAGCACCACAGCTCGCTGCTCGCCGTCTTCGACGACCAGCCCGAGCACGCCCGCCGCACCGACGGCCACCGCTGCTGCGACGGCGGTGCCGCCGTAGACGCTGGCACCCGCCACGACCAGCGCCAACAGCGCGGCCGGTACCACGGCGGGCATGCCGGCTGCGACGGTGGCGAGCGCCGCCACCGCGCTCACGCCGAGCACCCCGCCGACCGCTGCCGGCGCGGGCGCGGGCGGGGTGTCCCACATGCTCACGACTCGGCGGCCGCCAGGTCGACGCCGTTGAAGCGGGTCATGGCGGCAGCCGCCCCCTCAGCCAGGATCACCTCCACGGCGTCAGCGGCGACGACCACCACCTCGTCGAGCAGCGATCGCTCGGTGCCCCCGACCTTGCGCAGCACGTGATCGGCGCCATGCGCCTTCGTGGGGGGCTTGCCGACACCGATGCGCACCCGGACGAAGGCATCGTCGTGCAGGTGGGCCTTGATCGATCGCAACCCGTTGTGGCCGGCGAGCCCGCCCCCGACCTTCACCCGCAGCCGGCCGCTCGGCAGGTCGAGCTCGTCGTGCACGACGATCAGATCGGGCGCGGCGACCTTGAGCCGGCGCGCCATCGGCGCCACGGACTCGCCCGAGAGGTTCATGAACGTCTGGGGCTCGGCCAGCACGACGAGCTCGCCGTCGCGCCGGACCTCGCCGACGACCGCTCGGTCGCGCTTGTTGGCGCGCAGATCACACGACCAGCGGCGCGCCAGCTCGTCGACGACCTCGAACCCCACGTTGTGGCGCGTCCGCTCGTACTCGCGGCCGGGGTTGCCCAGCCCGACGATCAGCGCACGGGCGGCGGTGCCGCCGAAGTCCTTACGCCTCGTCGCCGCCGCCATCGCCACCGGCCTCGTCGGCCGATGCCCCGGCGGACTCGCCGTCGCCCTCGCCATCTTCGCCCTCGCCGCCCTCGCCTTGCGAGCGCAGCATGATCGTCGAGCGCGTCGGGCTGCCGACCGCGACCGCGGTGTCCGGGTCGACATCGGTCGTCACACCCTCGGGCAACGCGATCTCCTCGACGGTGACGGTCATGCCGATCTCGAGGTGGGAGATGTCGACGTCGATCTGCGTCGGGATCGACCCCGGACGAGCATTGACCGCGAGCGTGTACGCCAGCTGGTCGATGATGCCTTTCTCCATCTCGACCGCCTCGGCACGGCCGATCAGGTTGATCGGCACGTCCACCGTGAGCGGCTTGGTGCGGTCGATCAGCTGGAAGTCGACGTGCAGCACGTCGCGACGCACCGGATGCCGCTGCAGGTCCTTGACGATCGACAGCTGCGTGTCGCCGTCGACCGTGAGCGAGATGAGCGCATTCATGCCCGCCTCGGTGTTGAGCGCCTTGCGCAGGTCGGGCCATGGCACGGCGACCTTCACCGGGTCGGCGCCGAGGCCGTAGACCACCCCGGGGATCACGCCGTCGCGCCGCAGGCGACGCATGGGGCGCGAACCGCTCTCGCGGCCGGTCTCGACTGTCAGGGAAACGTCCATCGTGTGCTCACTCCGGTCTGGCAGAACGGCCGGCCATGCTACCGGTCGCACCGCCTCGCCGAAAGTTCGCTCCTGCCACACCGAAAGTTCGCACCTGTTGGCCCGGACGGCGTAGCGTCTGGGCATGGCGACGACGGCTGCCGACGAGAACATGGACGAGATGACGGCCGAGGGCAAGGCGGAGGACATGGGCTTCGCCAAGGCCATCTTGTTGGGCTCTGCCATCGGCATCGCCGTCATGATGGCGATCATGGGTCTGACCATGAAGGTCTTCGCCCCTGACGCCATCACCGGCACGGCCGCCGCGGTGGCGGTGTGGACCGGGCTGTGGGCCGGACTGTTCCTGGGTGGGACCGTGTCGGTTGGCATGTGGGCGCACAAGCGCCACACCGCCGGGCACTGACCCGACACGGCCCCACCTCGCACGTCACCGACCCTGCAGCACGCCTGGGTCGATCGACGGCGTGCCGCCCTTCACCGTCGGAGTGGACGCTCGCTTGGCCGGGGTGAACGTGCAGTCGTCGTCGGTCTCGCAGTTGATCACGCCGACGCCCTCGGACATACAGCCGTACGCACCCGAGTCGGCCTTCGTGCCGTATTCGACGTCGCCGAGTTCTTCGTCGCACCAGTCGGCGACCTCGTCGCGACTCATCGAGATGGCCTCGCTCTTGCCCTTGGCGTGGGCCGCGGTCCCGAGCACCGGAACGACACCGGCGGCGAGACCTACGACGAGGGCGAGGGCGCGGATCGAACGACGCGTTGCGGGGCGGGCGGCCGGTGCCGGGACGGGGTTCGTGGTGATGGACATGGTGGGCTCCTTGGTCAGCAGGGTTGGTTTCGCCCCTCCTGACCGGCCCGCGCCCACGCGCTTACGCGACGACTACGACTGGTTGGCGCCGCCGAAGATCTCGCTGACCGAGGTGTCCTCGAACACGGCGTCGATGGCGTCGGCGATGATGCCCGCCACCGACAGGACCTCGATCTTGTCGATCTGCTTCTCGGGCGTCAGCGGGATCGTGTTCGTCACGACCAGCTTGGCGATGACCGAGTTCTTGATGCGATCGATGGCCGGCCCCGACAGCACCGGGTGCGTGGCGGCGGCGTAGACCTCGTTGGCGCCGTGCTCCTTGAGCAGTTCAGCTGCGGCGACGATGGTGCCTGCGGTGTCGATCATGTCGTCGATCAGCACGCAGGTCCGACCCGACACCTCACCGACGACGTCCTTGGCCTCGACCTCGTTCTTGACACCCTTGAGGCGCCGCTTGTGCACGATGGCGAGGTCGGCGTGCAGGATCTGCGCGTAGCGCTCGGCGACCTTCACGCGACCGGCGTCGGGCGACACGACGACGAGGTCGTCGCCGAGCCCTTCCAGGTAGGCGCAGAGCACCGGCATGGCGGTGAGGTGATCGACGGGGCCGTCGAAGAAGCCCTGGATCTGCCCGGAGTGCAGGTCGACGCTGACCAGGCGCGTGGCGCCGGCGGTCGCGAACATGTTGGCGACGAGCTTCGCCGAGATCGGCTCGCGGCCCTCGGCCTTGCGGTCCTGTCGGCTGTAGCCGTAATAGGGACAGACCACGGTGATGTGCCGGGCCGACGCGCGGCGGGCGGCGTCGACCATGATCAGCTGCTCCATGATGGCGTCGTTCACCGAGATGCCGTCGACGCCGGCGTGGCTCTGGACGATGAACACGTCGGTGCCGCGCACCGAGTCACGGAACCTTCCGTGCAGTTCGCCGTTGGCGAACTCGGCGAGGTTGGCGTCGCCGAGCTGGATGCCCAGCCGGTCGGCGATCTCCTGGGCCAACGGCGCGTTGACCCGGCCGGTGACGAGGTGCAGGCGCTTCTTCTGCACGAGCTCCATGGCGACCTCTCTGCTGCGTGCCGGTCAGGTGGGACGAGGAGCAGTGTAGAACGGTCCCGTCACCTCGCCGTCCGGGATGGCGCTGCCCGGCTCGAGCGCGGCGAACGGCCCGACCACGGCATCGGCGCCGATGGTCGCCGATCGCCCGACGGCATGCTCGACCACCGAGCGCTCCCCCACCGTGCAATCGACCAACCGGGTGTCCGGCCCGACCTCGGCACCGTCGCCGACCACGCAGCGCCCCTGGAGCATGGTGCCGGGGAACAGCGTCACATCGGAGCCGAGTCGCACCGTGGCGTCGATGTAGGTGCGCTCCGGATCGAGCATCGTCACGCCTTGGCGCAGCCAGTGCTCGTTGGTGCGGCGCCGCAGTTCGGCTTCGGCGGCCGCCAGCTGGACCCGATCGTTGACGCCCT
>CAZYKR010000267.1:2010-5925 GCA_964648005.1 uncultured Iamiaceae bacterium | reverse complement strand
ATCCACGAGTGGCTGGGCGAGGTCCTGCTCGACGCCGTGCGCCACGAGGGCCGCTGATGCACGCCCAGGTGCTGGCATGGTTCGCGGCGCAGGTCGCCGACCTGCGCGACCCGATCACCGGTCTCCTCGACGAGCGACTCACCGTCGTCGAGGTGGGGAGCCTCGACATCAACGGCAGCGTTCGACCGCTGCTGCGCGGCGTCGGCCACCACCACGGGCTCGACCTGGTCGCCGGCCCGGGTGTGGATGAGGTGGCGGACGCGTCGACGTGGGTGCCGCCCCGTGCGTACGACCTCGCCGTCAGCGCCGAGGTGCTGGAGCACGCGCCACGCTGGCGCGCCATCCTCACCATGCTCTGGGGCGCGCTGGCACCCGGTGGTCGTCTGCTCGTGACCTGCGCCGGGACGAACCGACCGCCGCACTCGGCGGTCGACGGCCTGGCGCTGCGACCGGGCGAGCACTACGCCAACGTGGGGCTCGCCGAGGTGGCGGACCTGGTGTCCACCTGGGACGTCGCCGCGCTGGAGCTGGAGTGGGCCGCTGGGCGCGGCGACCTGTACCTGCGCGCCGACCGCCGCGTCTGAGCCCCGCCGCAGCGCGACGCCGTTGGCGACGGCCCGGTCAGCACGACCCGGTCAGCACGACCCGGTCAGATCGGGTTCGACGAAGAGGTCGACGAGCTCGACGTCGGCGTCGAGGTGGACGTGGTGGAGCTCGAGGTCGTCGAGCTCGACGTGGTCGACGTCGGCTGCGTCGTGCTCGTGGTGGAGCTCGACGTGGACGAGCTGGGCCGGGTCGTGGACGTGGACGAGCTCGAGGTCGACGACGACGAGCTCGAGGTGCTCGACGAGGTGGACGACGACGAGGTGCTCGACGTGCCCGACGTCGGTGACGAGTCGCCCGACCGGGTCAGCGCGAAGGCCAGGCCACCCAGCAGGAGGATGACGACGATGATCAGCGCCACGATCAGGCCTGTCTTGCCGCCGCCCGACGGGGGCGGCGCAGCGGGAGCGTACGGCGCCGAGTCGTAGACGCCGGTCGGCTCGGGGTCATAGGCGGGAGCTGAGTAGGACGCTGCCGGGGTGGCGGCGGGCGCGCCGCCGTCGAGCGGCGTTCCTCCGGGCGGCGTGGCGTCGCCGGCGTCCACCGGCGGCATGGCGACCGTCGGGTCGTCGAGGGGATCGGGTTCGCCACCGGGGTGTTGGGTCGGATCGCTCACCGCTCGTCCTCCAGGCGTGGGTCGGGCGCGCTCGGCGCGTCGGACAACGGTACCGTCGGGCGCCACGCCGACCGGGGCACCCGTGCCACCGTCAGCGCAGCGAGATCCATTCGTTGGCCGCCTTGTCGAACTGCAGCCACTCGTCGCGCTTGGTGTTGAACACCACGTACGTGTCGCGTCCCTTGTCGTAGAAGGGCTCGGTGATCTTCTTGCCCGGCGGGGGCGACACGCCCGTCTGCTGCTTCACGAACGTGGCCATCTCATCGGCCGTGACCGACTCCGGCCCCGCCGAGACCCGCTTGTCGTGGCGCATGATGAGCCGTCCCAGGTAGACGGCGTCGATGACGTAGGTGCTGGCGATCAGATCGGCCGGCTGGCGGTGTCCCGCCGTGCCCATGGCGCACGCCAGCGCCGGGAGGTCGTAGAAGCACCCGAACAGGCCTTCCCCGACCCCGAAGAACGCCGAGCGCAGGAACGCCTTGCCCAGCGACGGTGGCCGACCGTCCCAGCCGACGATCCGCAGTCCGAACAGGAGCTTGCCCGGCGTCCAGCCGTAGGTGGCGATCAGCACCATCTTGATCAACGCCCACACGAGGGCGCCGATGAGGAACAGCGCCAGAGTCCCGCCGTTGACCAGATTCCCCTCCTCTGCCGCGACGCCCATCTCGCTCCACAGCCCGAGTGCGGCGCCGATCAGCACCAGCACGCCGTAGGTGATGAACGCGTCGGCGATCCAGGCCATGATCCGCCGGCTCATGACGTCGGTCGGGTCTGCCCCGTGGGTGAGCATGGTCATCGCTGCACCCACCACGGCTCGTCGCCGAGCAACGACAGCACCCCGTCGGGCACCTCCACGGCGGGTTGCTCCCCCGGGGCCAGCCCCAGGCGCGCCTCGAGCTCGAGCGGATCGACGATCTCCAGCCGGTCGGGCAGGTCGCCCTCCCGTCCGTGACGGAAGCGGCGCGGCTCGTCGGTGACGATCACGTCGACCTCCTCGCACAGCACCGCGTTCGCCAAGGCCGCTGCGGAATCGGCGTCGATCGCCTCGTCCTCCCGGAACAGGCGCACCATCGCCGCCACGTCCTCGGCCGCAGGGGCATCGGCGAACGACTCGATGGCCGGGAGGTAGCCGACGCTCCAGTCGGCGTCACCTCGCCGCAACACCGCGGCGCGCGCGGCGTCGTTGGCGACGAGCAACCATCCGGTGCGGTCCCGCGTGCCGTAGAGGCGCAGGCGTGCGGCGGCAACCAGACGGCGCGCCCGTGCCGGGTCCTCCTCGTCGGCGGGACGCCACACCCCGTTGAGCGCCGCACCCATGTCGCGCAGCACCATCGCGTCGATGAGCACCACCGAACCGGTCGAGCGCTCCTGGGCGAGTGATGCCATCGATCGTCCTCCTGCCACCGACCGCCGACGCCGCAGGTCGCCGCGCCCGGTCCGGGCAGGTTACCCGTCCGGCGCGTGCCGGTTCCGTGACGCCGCACGGGTCCGACCCGGCTGCGACGCCACGGTGGGTCGCGCCGCAGAGCCACGCCCGCATGGCTCTGGGCGAGCATCGCGTGCCCGACCATCCCCCACCCCCGCCGGTCGTCATGCCATGCTCGCCTTCACGATCAGTACTCAATTGGAGGTCACATGAACCGCAGGGAACTCGTGCTCGCGTTGTCGGAGCGCACGGAGATCGATCGCAAGACGGTGGACGCCGTCATCGCCGCCTTCACCGAGGTGGTCACCGAGACGGTGGCCAAGGGCGATCCCGTGTCGCTGCCCGGCTTCGCCAAGTTCGCCCGGGTCGACACCAAGGCCCGCATGGGCCGCAACCCGGCAACGGGTGAGCAGATCAAGATCCCGGCCCGCCGCAAGGCCCGGATCACGCCGCTGAAGGCGTTCAAGGACGCGGTCCTCGCCGGGAAGTAGTCCCGGTACGGGATCGATCCGACCCCAACCAGCAACCACCGCCGGGCCGGCGCCTCCGGGCGCCGGCCCGTGCGCGTGCGGCCCAGCACCGGGGCGGCCGCACGCTCGCCCCGCACGTCGCGCTCACGGGGTCGGTGCGTCGGCCGTCTCGCCGTCGGATGCCCGAGCAGCCAGCACCTGCGGCCCCAACCGATCGGCCACCCACAGCGCAGCATCGGCGCTGAAATGCAGCCCGTCCGGGCGAGCGCCCTCGATACCGCCGAGGTCGGCGACGTAGGAGCCGCCGGGGCAGACCTCGGCGGGCAGATCGATGTAGGTCACGCCGTCGAGCCGCTCGGCGACCAACCGGTCGAGCGCAGCGATGCGGTCGTTGTCGAACGCCCCGGTCCCCGAGATGGCGAAGCCGGTCCACACGTCGCCGGTGCACGGCAGCCCGGCGGCCACCACCGTCGCCCCGCCGGCGCCCCACGTGTCGACGGCTCCCTGGTACTGCTCGACCAGCCACGCGTCGAAGGTGGCATCGCCGATCGACTGCACGCCACCCCACCCCGGGACCTCGCGGCCGGGGAGGTCCCATGCGCTGGGGAGGAAGAGCACGATGTCGGGTTGGAACTGCTCCACGCCGGCCGCCCAGCCGTCCCGCCAGGCCAGGCACTTCTCGGCGTCGACGTCGTGTGGCGGCGTGGCGGTCGTCCGCCCACCTTCGGCGATGCCGCAGCCCAGGGCGGCGGCGTTCCACACCGTGGCCGACCCGGTGCGCTGCGCCCACTGCTCCAGCG
>CAZYKR010000267.1:0-2000 GCA_964648005.1 uncultured Iamiaceae bacterium | reverse complement strand
GCCGACCACCATCACCCGGGGCACGTCAGCGTCGCCGGCACTCGGTGCCCCGACGGCGCTGGCGACCGCTCGCAGCCGCTCCCCGATCACCGTCGCCTCGCCGCCCACGGGCAGGTTCTCGACCAGTCCGGCGTTGGCGCCCTGGGCGTCGAGCACGATCGGGATCTCGGCGTCGAAGCCGTCGAGCGGGTTCGGTGTGGTGTCGACGGGCAGCACCGTGGCGCCGGTCGAGGTCAGCAGGTCCACGACCGCTTGGGCCTCCTCGCGCCACACGCGATCCCCCCACGCCGGCATCGTCGTGTGCTCGAGCGGCAACAACAGCACGACGATCTCGGGTTGCTCGGCCGCCAGCGCCGCCGTCCAGGCCTCGACCCATCCGGCGCAGGTCTCCTGCTCGGTGCGGAACGCCACACCGATCGGGGCACGGGTGGTGCCGCAGGGTGCCACCACCGTCGCGACGGTGAGGTCCGGCGCGAACAGCGCCGCCCACCCGTCGATCGATGTCGCCAGTCCGGCCGTGGCGGGACCACCGACGACCAGGGCGTGCACCGGCTCCGCCGGCACCGTCCCGGCCGCGCTGGCGGCGAGCGGGGGCGGCGACGACGACTCCGCCACGGGGATCGGAGGCGGCGCACCCTCCACCCCGAAGGTGATCTGGCTCGCCGGCTGCACCAGCGGCCGCACGACGACCACCGCCAGCACCGCGATGCCGACGGCACACACGGGCACGGCGAGAAGCACCATCCGGCGCGGCACGACCCGGCCCCGTCGGATCGGTTGTTCGAGGAGGCGGGCCGAGAGCACGGCGAGCACGAGGGTGAGGCCGATCCGCACGGCGTTGAGGGTCACGGGATCGAGGCCGGTGCGCTGCTCGGTCAGCACCTGGAACAAGGGCCAGTGGATCACGTAGATGCCGTAGGAGATCCGCCCCAACGCCACGAGCGGAGCGAAGGCCAGCAGGCGGGCCACGGGGCTCACCTGCGGCGGCGCCACGGCCGACGCCACGACGACGAGCGACACGAACCCGAAGGCGGCGAGGCCGCCGCCGTAGAGCCACGAGTCGGCGCGGTCCACCATGACGAAGGCCACCAGGCTCACGGCCAGCGCCACCGGTCCGGCCGCTCCGAGGCGGCGCGTCGACGTGCGCTCGGGGTCGCGCAACGTCCCGAAGCCGCGCCCCGCCACCACGGTGGCGAGCAGCGCACCGATCAACAGCTCGGCCGCGCGCGTGTCGGTCCCCAGGTAGACGCGATCGGGCGACATCGAGAACACCAGCGGCAGGGCGGCGCTGATGACGACCCCGACGGCGATCACCCGAGCCAGGAGGGTCACACCACCGCGCCGCAGCGACCACACGGCCACCAGCGGGAACACCACGTAGAACTGCTCCTCGATGGCGAGGCTCCAGTAGTGCAGCACGGGCGACGGCGCCGCGAACAGGTCGAGGTAGGACGAGTCCGTGAGCAGGAACCGCCAGTTCGCCACGTAGAAGCCGGCGGCCGCCACGTCGCCCGTCAGCCGATCGAGCTGCAACGCCGACCACGCCACCGGCGCCAACGCCACCACGGCCACCAGCGTCACCGCCGAGATCGGCAGCAGGCGTCGAACCCGCCGCCGCCAGAACCCGGTGAGCGACACGCCGTCGCGCCGGCGATGCTCGGCCAGCAGCAGGGTGGTGATCAAGAAGCCGGACAACGTGAAGAAGGTCGACACGCCCAAGAAGCCGCCCGACATCCACGACGCACCGGTGTGGAACAGCACGACAGCGCTCACCGCCACGGCGCGCAGGCCGTCGAGCGGTGCCACGTACTCCAACCGCTCGTCAGCTGCCCCCTCGACCGGGCGGGATGCGCGCGTCGCCGTGATTGGTGGACCCCCCGGGTCGATGCGTGGCTGGTGGCTGCGTTCGGCCTTCCCGACCCTCCGCTGCCCGCCGGCACCGGAGCCGCTCAGGCTACCGGGCGATGCGCGCCCGCGGCCATCGACCGCACCGGCGCGAT
>CAZYKR010000266.1:0-5929 GCA_964648005.1 uncultured Iamiaceae bacterium | reverse complement strand
CGGCGGACGGTCGGGCCTGGCCGGCCTCGAGCCGGTGCTCGACGGCATCGACGGGCTGGGGTTCGTGCACCTGTCGTCGCGCGACGTGGTGCGGCACCGCATCGTCCAGGACATCGTCGACGCCTACGCCAAGGCCGAGGCCCAGCGCGGCGGGCGCCGGTGAGCCCGTCGCCGCCGCGCCCACCGATCCCCGGCGCCGGCAACGAGGCGCGCCCGCCCCGCCGCACCGGCGGCAGCGAGGGCGAGCTGAGCGTGTTCGTGGCCGACGAGCAGGACGCCGAACCGGTCGACACCACCCGGTGGGAGCACCTGGCGCGCGCCGTGCTCGACGCCGAAGGGGTGCGCGGGGCGGTCGAGGTGGCGGTGCTGTTCGTCGAGGCCGACACCATCGCCGAGTTGAAGCGGACCTACCTCGACAGCGAGTGGGAGGGCCCCACCGACGTCTTGTCGTTCCCGATCGACGCCATCACCGTCGACGCCGGTCGCAGCCCAGACGCCGCCGGCCCGGGTCCGCGTCGGCGGCCCGACCTCGACGACGCGCCCCTGCTGCTCGGTGACGTCGTCATCTGCCCTGCCGTGGCTCGGGCCCAGGCCCCGACGCACGCCGGCACCTACGACGACGAGGTGGCGTTGTTGCTGGTGCACGGCCTGCTGCACCTGCTCGGCCACGACCACGCCGACGACGCTGAGCGGGCCCGGATGCAGGCGCGTGAGCAGGCGCTGCTCGTCGACCTGCACGGCACCCCCGCCCGCGATCCGTGGCAGGAGCCGTGAGCCACCGCAGGGCGCGGTCATGACGACTGCCGAGCTGGTGATGGTCATCACCATCGTGGTGATGCTGCTCGCCAGCGCCTTCCTGGCGCTCGCCGAGACGGCGCTGACCCACATCAGTCGGGCCCGCGCCCAGGCGCTGGCCGAGGAAGGCCGCAAGGGGGCTGCGGACCTCGCCGCCCTGCTGGAGCGCCCGGAGCGGTTCTTGAACCCGGTGCTGCTCGTCGTGCTCGTGTGCCAGCTGGTGCAGGCGACGCTCACCGGCATCCTGGCCGACCGCTGGTTCGGGCCGTGGGGCGTGGCGGTGGCCACGTTCATCAACGTCGTGGTCGTGTTCGTCGTGGCCGAGTCGGCCCCCAAGACCTGGGCGCTGCTGCACGGCGACCGGGCGGCGCTGGCCGTCGCCCGTCCGGTGCGGTGGCTGATCGCGTCGGCGCCGGTGCGGTTGGCGTCGCGGGCGCTGATCGGGCTGACGAACGTGATCCTGCCGGGCAAGGGCCTGCCGGACGGTCCCTTCGTCACCGAGGAGGAGATCCTCGCCATGGCCGACGAGGCCGTGCGTGGCGAAGTCCTCGAAGCCGAGGAGGCCGAGATGATCGAGCAGATCATCGAGTTCGGCGACACGGTGGTGCGCGAGGTGATGGTGCCGCGACCCGACATGGTGGCGGTGCCGTCGACGTTCCGCATCGCCGACGTCATGGAGGTGGCCATCCTCAACGGCTACAGCCGCATCCCGGCCGAAGGCGCCGACATCGACGACATCGTCGGCATCGTCCACGCCAAGGACCTGATGCGCGCCGAGCGCGACGGTCACGGCGACGAGGCCGTGTCGAGCGTGCTGCGCCAGGCGCGCTATGTGCCCGAGACCAAGCGCATCGCCGAGCTGCTGCGCGAGATGCAGGCGCAGCAGTATCACCTGGCCATCGTCGTCGATGAGTACGGCGGCACCGCCGGGCTGGTGACCCTCGAGGATCTGATCGAGGAGCTCGTGGGCGAGATCGTGGACGAGTTCGACCGAGAGGAGGCGAGCCTCGAGCCGGTGCCCGGCGGCGCCGTGCGCGTCGTGGCGCGCATGCCGGTGCACGAGGTCAACGAGCTGTTGCACCTCGACCTGCCCACCGACGGCGACTGGGACACCGTCGGGGGCCTCATGCTGCACCTCGCCGGCAAGATCCCGTCGGAGGGCGAGTCGGTCGCCTACGACGACGTCGTGCTCCGCGCCGAGCGCGTGTCGGGCCGCCGCATCGGCAAGGTCCGCATCAGCCGCCCCGGCGGCACGCCGCTGCTGCGCGCCGTGGACGGCGCCGAGCGCAACACCACCGCATCGGAGGTCGTCGATGGTTGACCACGACGCTGGCGACGACGCTGGCGGCGATACATCCGGCGACGACGCGGCGTTTCGCAGCGGGTTCGTGACGCTGGTCGGGCGCCCGAACGTCGGCAAGTCGACGCTGCTCAACCGCATCTTGGGCTTCAAGGTGTCGATCACATCCAACAAGCCCCAGACGACGCGCAGCCAGGTGCGCGGCGTGCTGACCCGTCCCGACGCCCAGATCGTGTTCGTGGACACGCCGGGCATCCACCGACCGCGCACGGCGCTGGGCGAGCGGTTGAACGAGCGTGCCGGCGACGCCATCTCGGGCGTGGACGTGACGTGCCTGGTGGTCGACGCCACCGCCACCATCGGCCCGGGCGACCGGTTCGTGGCGGCCTCGGTGCCGCGCCACGCCATCGTCGTGGTCAACAAGGTCGACCGGGCCGATCAGGCCCAGGTGATGGCCCAGCTGGCCCGGGCCCACGAGCAGCTCGACCTCGACGCCTACTTCCCGGTGTCGGCGCGCACCGGCGCCGGGGTCCCGGCCCTGGTCGACGAGCTGGTGGCGCGGCTGCCCGCCGGCCCCATGCTGTACCCCGAGGAGATGATCACCGACGTCCCCGACGCGGCATGGGTGGCGGAGCTCGTGCGCGAGCAGCTGCTGCGCATCACCCGCGACGAGCTGCCGCACAGCATCGCCACGCGCGTCACCGAGTGGGAGTGGCCCCACATCCGCTGCGAGATCCTCGTCGAGCGCGACTCCCAGAAGGGCATCGTCATCGGCAAGGGCGGTGCGGTGCTCAAGCAGGTGGGCGAGGCGGTCCGCCGCCAGCTCGACGAGGGGGCCTACCTCGAGCTCGTGGTCAAGGTCGACAAGGACTGGCAGCGACGTCCCGCGTCCCTCGACCGTTTGGGACTCTGATCCGCGAGCAACTCGGTCGATCCGAAGTTGCGACTCATAGTTGCAGGTAGAGGCGGTGCTTGGACATGCACCCCTGACCACGGGTTAGCCGGATGATGGGTCAGCGATCTTGAACGAATCTTGATGCGACAATGAAGCAATTGGGTTGTCGATCATCTACGGTCGGCGCCATGCCAGAAGAGCGACGCGCCATCCACGCCTACCTCACGGTCGAGAGCCACGACGTGTGGCACACGGTTGCCGAGGAGGAGGGCATCAGCCTCTCGGGCTTCCTCGAGGCCCTGGCCGAAGACATGTCCGCGCATCCGCCCCATGAAGGCGGTCACCCGCGCTGGAACGACATCATCCGGTCCGCCCGCAAGATCGACGCTGTCCGCCGCCGGCGCGGCGGCGGCTCGGGCTCGAAGTAGCCGCAGCGCGCCGCACCGCTCGGTTCAGCTGAGCGCGGGCCGCACGACCACGACGTCGATCCGGCCGAGGCCCTTGACGGGCTGGCGGCCGATCGATCGCAACGAGAACCCCGGTCGCCCCTGCAGCAGAGCGGCCACCGTGCCGTCGGCCAGCACCGTGTTCGGCCGTGCCAGGTCGGCCAGGCGACTCGCCCGGTTCACCGTCTCGCCGTAGACGTCGCCCTCCACCGCCAGGGTGGGGCCGGCCGCCAACCCGCCCCGCGCGCCGCGCAGGTGTGGATCCTCGGCGCAGCGCAGCACCAGTGCCAGCGCCGCGCCGGCGGCGGTCGCCACGTCGGGGGCGTCGAACATGACGCCGTCACCGAGCAGCTTGCGCAGGTGGGCGCCCGATCCGGTGACCTCGTCGTACACGTAGCGTTCGAAGCGGCCCACCAGGGTCGCCAGCTCGTCGGGCCCGAGATCGCGCGTGGTGCGGGTGAACTCCACCAGGTCGACGAAGCCGATCACCCGGCCGCTGCCGGCGTGCAGGTCACGGTCGAGCGCGGCGAACAGGTGACGGCGCCAGCAGTACGACACGAACCGCTCGACCCCCGGCACCAGCAGCTCCGTGGTGGCGGCGCGCATCTCGGCGTCGAGGGGGTCGGCGTCGCCGGGCGCCGGCGCCACCAACGCCGCCAGCTCGTCGTGGAACAGCTGGACCTGCGTGCTGGCGAGCCGTGACAGCGTCTGGCCCATCACCCGGGTCATCGCCATCAGCTGGTCGCGGTCGATGAAGCCCAGTTCGAGCAACGTGCCCAAGCTGCGCAGTGCCTCGGCGTCGGCCTCGGTGAAGCTCGCCGTCTCCTCGTCGCGCGTGAGAGGGAAGCCGAGCGAGAGCCACAGCTCGTCCGCCAGCTCACGGTCCGTGCCGGTGGAGGCCATCAGCTCGCCGACGGTGTAGCGGGGCTCGCCCAGGATGGCCTCCGCCAGGTCGTCGGGCGCCGAGTCGGCGGGGTCAGCCATGCCGGCGACCGTAGGCGCGCCGCGTCGTCACGTGCCGGGACCGGCGATCGCCGCCAGCGCCGCCAGTGCCTCGGCGCGGTCGCGGGTGCGTCGCATCGGCGGGAGGGCGCGGACCATCTCCCACCGGTAGCTCGGCGCCGTCGCCAGGCGCGGATCGAGCACGGCGACGACACCGGTGTCGGTGGCGGACCGCACGAGTCGCCCCGCGCCCTGCGCCAGCAACGTCGTGGCGCGCGGCAGGTCGACCGTGCGGAACGCCGCCTCGCGCGCCTGCTCGCGCCGGGCCTGCAGCAGCGGCTCGTCGGGCCGCGGGAACGGGATCTTGTCGATGGCGACGAGCGACAGACTCGGGCCCGGCACGTCGATGCCCTGCCAGAAGCGCATCGTGGCGAACAGGCAGGTCGCCTCGTCGTCGGCAAACGCTTCGACCAGGCGGGCCTGGGGCAGGTCGTCCTGGGTGAGGATCGGGTGCGCCACCCGCTCACGCAGGTCCGTGGCGGCGGCCCGCATCGCCCGGTAGCTGGTGAACAGCGCCAGGGTGCGCCCGCCCGCCGCCTCGATCAGTGCCGCCAGCTCGTCGCGCGCCGCCGCCTCGAAGGCCTCGCTGCGTGGGTCCGGAAGGTGGGCGGCGCAGTAGAGCAGGGCGTTGGTCTCGTAGTCGAACGGGCTGCCGACGTCGAGCTCATCGGTGCGGTCGTCGGGCATGCCCAGGGTCTCGGCCAGCCCGGCGGGCACGGTCGCCGAGGTCAAGACGGTGGGCGTCGTGGCGAACAGGGCCGTGCGCAGCACCGGGGCCACGTCGATCGGCGCCACCTGGAGCGACGGGCGCTCCTCGGGGCCCTCGACCCACGCCACCCGATCCTCGGGGATGGCGGCGAGGCCGTCGCAGTCCTCGACGAGCGTCGTGACGAGCTGCATGGCCCGCTGCGTGCGCGCCGCCACCTCCGGGGAGCTGGTCTGGTCGATCTTGCGGAGCACCTCGAGGGCGGTGGCGAGCCGGCTGCGCAGCAGGGCCACCACCTCGGCCATCGGGCGGGGCAGCCCCCGCCGCAGGCGCCGCCCGACGTCGGGCTCGAGCGCCTGCTCCAACCGGTCGGCGACCTCCTCGACGGCGTCGGGCACCTCGGCGTCGGCGAGCACGGCGCGCAGGGCGCGGGCCACGTGGTGGATGCGCCCGGCGGTCAGCTCCAGCCCGCAGGTCGCCGAGACCGTGTCCTCGAGGCGGTGCGCCTCGTCGACGACGAGCACGTCGTGGTCGGGCAGCACCACGCCCATCGAGGCCAGGTGCACGCCGTAGAGGTGGCTGTTGACGACGATGACGTCCGACGACGCTGCCTTGTCGCGCGCCGCCTCGGCGAAGCAGGCATCGCCGCTCGGGCATCGGGTGCGGCCCGGACACTCCTCGCTGGTGACCGACACGGCGGCCCAGGCGCGTGGCGAGGGCTCGGCGTCGAGCTCGGCGCGGTCGCCCGTGGTTGAGACGTCAGCGAAAGCCGCCAGCGCGCGCAC
>CAZYKR010000265.1:0-5988 GCA_964648005.1 uncultured Iamiaceae bacterium | reverse complement strand
GGGCGAGGACGAGGCGGCGCTGCTGCGGCCGCGCTCTGTCGAAGACATGCCGCCGCCGGAGCTGGATCGCCTCCCGCCGCACATCGCCCAGGCGCTGCGATGACCGGCGAGGCGCGCCGCCCCAATGTGGTGTTCGTGATCACGGACCAGCAGCGCGCCGATCACTGCGGGTTCGGCGGCAATGACATCGTCGAGACGCCCAACATCGATCGGATCGGCGGGACGGTCTTCGACCGGGCCTTCGTCGCCAACCCGATCTGCATGCCCAATCGGGCGACCATCCTGACCGGCCGCTCGCCGTCGAGGCACGGCGTGCGCTTCAACGGCATCAGTCTCGATCCCGACGCCGCCACGTTCGTCCGGGTGTTGCGGGAGGCGGGCTACCGCACCGGGCTCGTCGGCAAGGCCCATCTCCAGAACATGGGGCACATGCCCGGCGTCGGCGCCATGTTGTTCGGCGACCGTCGTCCCGAGGTCGACCGTCATCGGCCGGAGGGTTGGGACAGCTACGAAGACCTCGAACGCCACCGCCGCGAGGTGGTCGACGTCCCACCCGACTTCTACGGCTTCGATCACGTCGACCTGGCGGTCGACCACGGCGACGGGGTCGGCGGGCATTACCACCAGTGGTTGGTGGCCCAGGGCGTCGATCGCTCGACGCTCGAAGGCCCCGCCAACGCCACCTGGCGCTACGACGGCTGGGAGCAGGTGTACCGCACCGCCATGCCGGCCGAGCTGTACCCGACGACGTGGGTCACCGAGCGGGCCATCGCGCAGCTCGAGGCGGCGGCCCGAGACGGCCAGCCGTTCTTCTTGCACGTCGGGTACCCCGATCCGCATCACCCGTTCTGCGCGCCAGCGCCGTGGTTCGATCGCTACGGGCCCGGCGACGTCGAGGTGCCGGCGACCTTCGGCGACCCGCACGAGGCATCGATGCCGCACATCCGCGGGCTGATCGAGCGGCGCGGGAGACCGCACCCGGTGTTCACCCCGGCGATGTGGGCACCGACCGAGGACCAGCTACGTCACGCGCTGGCGGCCCAGTACGGTGCCATCGCCATGATCGACGACGGGGTCGGCGCGATCCTCGACGCCCTCGAACGGCTCGGGCTGGCCGACGACACGATCGTGGTGTTCACCAGCGACCACGGCGACATGTTCGGCGACCACGGTCTGATCTTGAAGGCGGCGGTGCACTACGAGGCGACCACTCGTGTGCCATTGGCGATCGCCCTCCCCGGTGCACCGACGCAACGGTCCGACGCGCTCGTCGGGTCGATCGACCTCGCCCGCACGATCCTGGAATTGTGCGGCGCCGAGCCCTTCCACGCCATGGAGGGGCACTCGCTGGTGCCGCTCCTGGACGACCCGGCGGGAGCCGTGCGCGACGACCTGCTGATCGAAGAGGACGAGATGATCGACATCTTCGGCATCGGCACGACGCTGCGTATGCGCACGGTGGTGGCACCCGAGGGTCGGCTCACCCTCTACGCCGGCATGGAGCAGGGTGAGCTGTACGACCATCGCGTCGATCCGGACGAGCTCGAGAACCGCTGGGACGACCCGGCGGCACGCGACCTGCGCGCCGAGCTGGTCGAGCGACTCGCCCGGCGCCTGGCGGCCGCCGACGACGAGCCCGTGCCAACGCACTTCGCATAGGACCTGCCCTCGGGTGCTCACCCGCGCCGCCGCGGTTGGGCGCCCCAAGCGCGTCGAGATCCTGCGACCATGGGGCCATGGTGGGTTCGGACGGTGACACGGCCGAGGTGCGTGGTGAGCGGGATGTCGCCGTGCGCAAGGCGGTGATCGGTGTGGCGGTGGTGGTGTTGGCGGTCGTGGTGCCGTGGGCGGCGGCGTGGATGGCGGCCCGCCCGGGGCCGCGTCCCTGGGGTCCGGTGCTGTTCGTCCTCGGGTGCGTCGCCGTGGCCGCCGCCCTGTCCGGAGCCCGCCGGCTGACACGCCGCCGGATGGTGGTCGGTCTGATCGTCGGCCTGGTGGCGGTGTCGTCCATCGAGGCTCTGCGGGGTTACCAGTCGGGAAGCCTGCTGTATCGGCGGTTGGAGCCGGAGCTCGAGCAGTTGGCGTCGGTGGCGCACGCCGCCGCGTCTGATGATCAGTACTGCCAGAACCTGCCGAACGGGCCGGTCGAGGTGCCCGGCCACGGCTCGGTCGACCGGATGTGTCGGGAGCTCTACGGCACCGCGTTCTCAGGCCCCGGCGTGGAATCGGAGCTCGTACTTGTCGACTATGACCCTTCCCTGTTTCTGAATGACGACGCGACATCACGATGGATCTTGTACGAGCAATGCGTTGCGTTGATCAGTAGTCAGTGGGTTGAGCGGACGGCACCCGAGGGTACGGTCTGCCCGCCTGGCTTCTTCAGCGAATGGGACGGTGTCGATCATCTCAGCGCCTGACGCGCGACCGGCGAGGACCTGCGACCATTGGGTCATGGTGGGTTCGGACGGTGGTGACACGGCCGACAAGGGTGGCGATGGCGCAAGGCGTGGTGCGCGAGGCAGCCGGCGTGGCGGCCGCAACATGGTGGTGGGCGTGGCGGTGGTGCTGCTGGCGTTGGTCGTGCCGTGGGCGCGGCATGGGTGGCGGCCCGACCGGGCGGGCGTCCTTGGGGTCTGGTGCTGTTCGTCGTCGGGTGTGTGGCCGTGGCTGGCGCCGTGTCCGGGGCTCGCCGGTTGACGCACCGTCGGCTAGTGGTCGGTCTGGCGGCATGGGCAGCGGTGGCGTCGTCGGTCGCCTCGCTGTGGGCCTATCAGTCGGGGAGCTTGCTCTACCGACGGTTGGCGCCCGAGCTCGAGCGTCTGGCGTCGGTGGCGCAGAACGCGGGCTTGGACGACTCGCGTTGTCAGGATCTGCCCAGCGGATCGGTCGACGTGCCCGGCTACGGCTCGGTCGACCAGATGTGCCAAAGAGAGTACGGCACGGAATTCCATGGGCCAGCCGCGACGCGTTCGCTCGTCTACCTCGCCGATGGTGTCTCCCGATTGCGATTCGGCTCTCACGATCAGCTCAACCAACAGTGCGTACTGGTGATCAGTGATCACTGGATCGAGCGAGCCGTTCCGGATGGTCGCGATTGCCCGGCCGGCTTCGCGACGCCGACGACGCTGGACCTCGTCGAGAGCAGCGACGACCTCGGCTACTGACGTCCGCATTTCCTGTGGTGCACACCCGGGCATACGCGGTTGGGCACCACAGGAACGTCGAGATCCTGCAACCATGGGGCCATGGTGGGTTCGGAGGGTGGTGACACGGCCGAGGTGAGCGCCGGGGACGGTGTCGCCGTCCGCAACGGGGTGGTGGGCGTGGCGGTGGTGGTGTTGGCGATCGTGGTGCCGTGGGCGGCGGCATGGGTGGCGGCACGACCGGGTGGACATTCCTGGGATCTGGCGCTGGCGGTCGTCGGGTGCGTGGCCGTGGCTGGCGCCGTGTCCGGCGTTCGCCGGTTGACCCATCACGGGGTCGTGGTCGGTCTGATCGTCGGCCTGGTGGCGCTGTCGTCGATGGAGGCGCTGTGGGGCTATCAGTCGGGGAGCGTGCTCTACCGACGGTTGGCGCCCGAACTCGAGCAACTGGCCTCGGCGGCGCAGAACGCCGAGTCCGGCAGCCAGGAATGCGAGCCGCTGCCGAACGGACCGATCGAGGTGCCCGGCTTCGGCCGGGTGGAGTGGATGTGCCACCGGGAGAACGGCACGGACTTCAGCGGCCCCACCCTGCAGAGGACGCTCCTCTTCGTTGGTGCGGGCGGTTCTGGATCGCTGCACGACCTCGGCGGCTTGCACGACCTCGACGGACGGTCGCCCAGCTTCTGCATCCGCAACATCACCAACCAGTGGGTCGAGCGCGTCGAGTTCGCTGGCTACGACTACTCCGTCCGCAAACCGCACAGCGACTGTCCTGACGGCTTCTCGCCGCCCCCTCCGGATCCCGGGTTTCAACATGGGCGGGCACGTGCGGGGCAGCCGCCACAATTGCGGCGGGACCGTCAGGACGGGGTGCCGATGGTGATGGTGCGAGTGGTGCCGTCGGGGGCGATAGCCAGCACGGTCGGCTGGTTGAACGACGTGACGAAGATGGTGCCGTCGGGTGCCACGGCGAAGTTGTCGACCGTGGCCAGCGCCACGTCGCCGCGCGGGGTGACCGTGGCGCGAGGGTCCTCGGGCGGGTTGGGGTCGTCGGCGGCGGGCAGGGTCGACAGGTCGACCTCGTACAGCGCTGACGGAAGGTTGGCCAGCACGAGCAGCCGGTGGTCGTCGATGGTGCGCAGGGCCGTCGGGTAACCGGGGATGTCTGCGATCGTCGTCACCGCCCCGTCGGCCGGGTCGATGGCGACGACCGTGCCGGTCTGGTCCACGTAGTTCGGGCCGTAGATGAGCCCACCCTGGCCCACATCGAAGGCGTTCACGTTGCCGACGGCGTCGCTGATCGTGCGCGGCGCCGGTGCGGTGGCTTGCCCGGGCTCCGGCGGCGTCACCTCGTAGAGGCCGTCGGCCGTCACCGCCTCGCCGACGTACAGGGTGCCGTTGGTGCTCCAGGCGATGGGGTTGGTGCCTGGCGGCAGCGTGGCGATGGTACGGCTGCGGCCGTCGAGCGTCAGGTGCCCGACGCCGCCGCCGGTGAAGGCCGTCCAGTACACGGTGCCGTCGGGCCCGAGGACGAGGTCGTCCGGTCCTCCGGTGACGCCGGCATCGGCGCCGAAGCGGGCGAGGATCCCGCCGGTCTCCGCGTCGGCGACCAGCAGCTGGTTGCCGGCGTAGTCGGCGATCCACAACCGTCCGTCGAGGTAGCGGATGCCATTGGTGCCCGTCGGTGGCGTCTGGTCGGCGGCGAGCGTGCCTGGCGTGACCCCGACGATGGTCGAGCCGCTCGCCGTCGGCGGCGGGGTCCCGGAGGTCGGCGTGTCGGTGGTGTCGACGCCGCAGCCCGCCGCCGACACGGCCAGCCCCAGCGCCAGCGCCGCGGCAGTCTTGGTCAGCGGACCGCTGGAGCGCGGCATCACACACCCTCGATGGCGTCGATGCGGCCGGCGTGCACTGCGGCGACGAGCGCCTCGTGGTCACGCTCGGTCTGGTCGGCGTAGGCGGCGGCGAACGTGGTCAGCGCGTCGTCGGCGTTGGCGCCGGTACCGAGGTAGCCGACGAGGATGTCGGGCTCGATCGACCGGGCATGGGCGTGCGCCACAGTGGTGCCGCACAGGGCGGCATAGGCAATGAAACCGCCGCGCTGCATCGCCGCCGGGTCGGCACCGCCCTTCATGTCGCGCAGCTGCCGGACGTAGTAGTCCCGCCCTCCGGCCGATCCCCAGCCGAGGAACAGGTCGCTGGCGGCCTGCAGCAGGCGCTGGCCTTCGACGACGCGCCGGCCGTCGTTGTCGTACCGGCTGGCGCCGACGTGGGGACTGAGCACCGACGGCTGCGCCTCTTTGATCTGCAGGAACAGCGGATCCTCGCCGGCCTCGTTCGCCAGCAGCACCATGAACGCCCGGGTGCCGACCGAGCCGACGCCGACGACCTTGAGGGCCACGTCGACGAAGCGGTAGTCGTCGAGCAGGCGGTGCACGTGGTCGGGCACGGTCTGCTTGTAGTGGTCGAAGAACTTCCGCACCATCTTGCGCTGTCGCTCGTCGTCGAGGCGCTGCACGAGCGGCGGGTCGGGCACGATCACTCGGCGGCCGTCCTCGATCGTGGTGTAGCGCTCGAGGGCCTGGAAGCGCGTCTTGGACCGTGCCTTGGCGATGACCTTGGTCGTGCGCTTGGCGACGGCCTTCGCCTCCTTGGCATCCAGGTGTGTCGTGCGCAGGGCGTCCCCCAGTGCCACGTCGACGTCGACGCGCAGATACCGCCGTTCCAGACTCGTCAGGTCGGCGAGCTCGACCATGCGTAGCCGGTACGCCTCGGCGGCGTTGTGTGCTGCCTCGCGCCCGACCTCGTCGCCGAGGCCGACGGTGCGGGCGCTGACGACGAAGCTGGC
>CAZYKR010000264.1:0-6096 GCA_964648005.1 uncultured Iamiaceae bacterium | reverse complement strand
AACGCCTCCTGCACGATGCGGTAGGCGCTCAGATCGACGCCGGCCGGCAGCGGGCGGCGATCGCCGCGCCAGTCGAGGACCACGTCGATGCCCGCTTCGGTCACCCGGCCCACCAGCAGCTCGAGCCCATCGAGCCCCGGTTGCGGGGCGCGCACACCGTCGCCGTCCGCGTCGCCGTCGCGCAGCACACCGAGCATGCGGCGCATCTCGGTCATCGCCTCGCGCCCGGTCGTCTCGATCTGACCGAGCGCTTCGGTGGCGGCCACCGGATCGGTGTCGAGCACCCGCCGGGCGGCGCCGGCCTGCACGACCATCACGCTCATCGAGTGCGCGACGACGTCGTGCAGCTCGCGAGCGATGCGGCGGCGCTCGTCCTCGAGGGCGCGGCGGGCGGCCTCGTGCTGCTCCCGCTCGAGCGCCGCAGCGCGCAGCTCGAGCTGGGCCTGGTAGGCCCGGCGGTTGCGCATGCGTTCGCCCATCGCCCACGCCGCCGTGTAGATGGCGACGTTGCCGACGATGTTGGCGACGTCGATCTCCTCGCCCTCGGCGAACAGGCCCGTGACCATGACGGGCACGAGCACCCCGAGGCCGGCGACGTAGGCGTACAACGACGCTGGTCGGTCCCGGTACGCGCCGACGGCGTAGATGAGCAGGTACAGCGCCAGCCCACTCATCAGATCCGCGTAGTTGAGCACCCAGTAGGGGATGGTGGCGGCGACCGTCACGGCGAAGGCCGCCACCGGGGCCCGTCGCCGCCACGCCAACGGCGCCACGATCACGACGATCAGCAGGGCGCCGAGCACGTCCGGCGGACGCTTGTTGGGGAACGACGCGTCATCGAGCGTGACGTAGCCGACCAGCACGAGTACGAGGAACCCGGTGGCGGCGAGGGCGTCGGTCAGGAAGGGTCGGGTGCGGAACCACGCCACAGCGCCCGTCTCGCGCTGCGGCGGGACCGGGCGCGGCGTCAGCGCAGGAGGAACAGCGGCCACCCGCCCACGGTACCGACGCCGCTCGCGACGGTCATCCTCCCCGAGGACGATCTGCGCTGGGACGGTGTCGTCCCCGCGGCGGACCAGTCGTCGCGTCGCGCACCGACCGCGCCGTCGCGCCGCGCACCGACCACATCGAGCCGGCAGATCCGGTCAGTTGTCGATGCGATCTGCCGGGTCGTCGCGCCGCCGACCGTCGGCACCGCGACCAGTCAGCCCAACCGGTCAGCCCGACAGGACCGCCGACCAGCGGCGGACCCACGACGCGAGGAACCGATCGGCGCCCACATCGAGCGGGGCGTGGTGCCACACCGCCAGGTGGCTGGCGTAGTGGTCGAGCGCGCCGATGGCCTCGACGGCGACAGCTTGGGGATCGTCGACGGTGGCCCCGCGCCGCTCGATCAGGTCGACGACGATGCCGTAGCCCTCGTCCCACGCCGCTGCGAGCTCTCGACGCACGGCGTCGGGGAGGCTGGGGCCGAGGGCGCCCAGGCGCACGATCGACTGCTCGCCGCGCAGGAAGCCGGCGAGCGCCACGACGAGCCCCTCGAGATCGTCGGCGGCGTCGGCGGCGGGAGGTTGCGCCGCCAGCTCGCCCCGCAGCGCCGCCACTCGGTCGCGGTAGGCCGAGACCGCCGCCACCGCCAGGGCCTCCTTTGAGGCGAAGTGCCGGTACATGGCGCCGCTGCCCGGACGCAGGCCGCAGCTCCGCTCGATCTCGGCCACCGTCGTGCCGGCGTAGCCCCGCGTCCCGAACAGGTCGAGCGCAGCCGCCACCAGCCGGTCGCGGGTATCGGTCCGGCGCCGGTCGACCCGGACGCTCGACGGCGCCGCGTCGAGGGCGCTCACCCGAAGACCCCGGCGTCCTCCCATCGGCGCATGGTGGCGGCATCGACGGCACCGAGCGCCTCGAAGTCGTCGAGCAGCGCCTTGAGCTGGCGCAGCATGCGCGGCCCCGCCGGCGACGTGGCGCGGGCGGCGAGGAACTCGTCGCGGGTCATGTAGGGCTCGAGCTGATCGCTGAAGCGCACCGGCAGGAACGCGCCCCGGTCGATCAGATTCTGCGCGCCGAGGCGGGTCCAGGTCTGCACCTCGGTCCGCTGCGCCTCATCCAGCTTCGCCATCCCCGACTCCAGCCACGCTTTGGCGTAGGCGATGTGGCGGGTCTCCTCGGCGGTGTGCACCTTGCCGATCTGCACGAGGATCGGATGCAGCCGCCCGTCGGGGTCGGCCTTGAGGGCGTGGTTGAAGTCGTCGCCGACGAACTCGAACAGCAGCACGTTCACCCAGAAGGCCGCCGGCAGGCGCATGGCGAGGTCCTCGGTGCCGTCGCCTGCCGCCTTGCCCCACAGCGCCTCGCCCATGTCGGCGGCCACGATGTCGTCGTTGCGGCGGACCCACTCGTTGAACATGGCCATGTGCTGGCACTCCTCGGCCACCTCGTGCAGGAGGTAGCGGTAGGAGGGGTCCATGGGGTCCGTGACCCACAAGATGGCGAGGATGCCCTGGTTCAGGAGGTGCTCGCCGTGGGCGATGTTGCGCATCAGCTGGGTCATCTCCCAGCGCTCCACGAAGCTGCGCTCTGCCGGGGCCAGCCGTTCGAGCAGTCCCGAGCCCGACAGAACGGAGTGCCCGTCGGGCATGTACGACCAGTCGTCGCTCAACGGGACCGACCAGTCGATGATCTCGTCGGCAAAGGGGAAGTACCGGCGACGGGCGCTCACAGCGTTGAGCCGATCGGCCGTCCGGCGATCCACCTCGATGTCGATCAACGCGCCGCTCATGGCGCCTCCCGAGGTCAGTAAGTGATTGCTTACATACTGGCACACGCAGATGCCACCCCGCCGAAATCGGGCTGGCAGGGAGGCGTCAGCCCATGCCGCGGCGGTTGGGGGAGAGCACGGTGCGTCGATCGACCCCCGCCGGCAAGCGGGCCTCGGCGGCGGCGCGCAGCTGGTCGCGCTCCTCCGCGATCGGCCCGTGCAGCTCGGTGGGGACCAGCGCTTCGAGGTCGTCAAAGGCCGCCAGCAGTCGCCGGACGATCTGCGGCGACTCGACCCCGAAGACGATGATCTCGGTGAAGGCCAGCTCCACCAGCTCGCCCCAGGTCGGGATGCGGAACACGAGCCGCAGCTCACCGGCGTCGTCGCGCACGCCGTTGCGGCGGCGGTTCTGGCGACCGATGCGAGCCATGATGTCGACCAGCCGATCGATCACCTGCACGGCGGTCGTCGGGTCGTTGATCGCCGGCGACAGCGCGCGGATGGCGATGTCGACGAGCTGGCGGATGCCGTAGGCCGTGTCCTGGTAGAGCGTGCGCTCCTGGTCGAGCACGAGACACGACTCGAGGAGCGCCCACGACACCTGGCCACCCCACAGCTCGAACAGGACCGTGCCCGTCGGGAGGTGGTCGCCGACCTGCGCCGTGATCCGCACCACTGCGCCTGCGTGCCGTGCGAGGTGGACGAGCCGATCGGCCTCGACGCCGGCGAGCACCGCGGGCGGCAGGTCGAAGTGCACGAGGTGATCCGGCGGGCCGAGCGCCTCGACGTCGACCTCGGTGAGGTCCGGCCGCGCGATGTTGCCGTGGTCGGCCGACCGCCGAGTCTCGCTCGCCACCGTCTCGATCACGTAGGTCACGCGCATGGATCGGACCAGCGCGTGCACGAAGGCGATGAAGATGAACAGGTCGGTGATGACCAGCAGCAGCGCGGTCACGGCCGAGAGGACCGGCACCGTTGCCTTGTCGTCGAGGTTGAAGCTGCTGAGCGCGTAGACGCAGAAGAC
Organism: uncultured Iamiaceae bacterium; assembly: GCA_964648005.1. GTDB lineage: Bacteria > Actinomycetota > Acidimicrobiia > Acidimicrobiales > Acidimicrobilacustridaceae > JAGQTE01. The sequence goes on along the minus strand of CAZYKR010000264.1, from coordinate 2,317 downwards.
GAACGTGGCCATGAACGAGGCCAGCGTCAGCTTGGTGATCTTGGAGCGCACGAAGCTGCGCACCACCCGCGGCGAGTACTGGTTGCTCGCCATCTGCAGCGCCACGAGCGTCACCGAGAAAACGACGCCGAGGAAGGTGAGGATCGAGGTGGCGATGGTCGCCAGGACGATGCGCGCCTCCTCGGTGTTCGCCTCCATCAGCGCCCGCGTGTCGGGGTCCTGCGTGAGGGCCTCGTCGATTGCCATCGTGAAGTTGGCCAGCACGAGCGCGCAGATCAAGAACACGAGCGGCAGAAACCACAACGAGTTCCGCAGCACCTCGCGCACCCGCTCGACCCGGGCGCTGCGGTGCTCCGCTGAGGACATGGAGCGCTGCGCCACGACGGCAGGTTACGCCGCCGGGACGTCTCCGCCGCAGGTTCGCGGGCACCGGACGCGGCGACGCCCGACCCGATGCGCAACCACGCGCACCGGGCCGGGCGTCGAGGGGACACCCCAACGGCGAGGCGTCAGACCGACGGCGCCAACGAGGCCGCGAGGGTGATCGTGCCGCCGGGCGCCGCCACCACCGGCGTGGCCGAAGCGAACCCACCGGCGCCGTCGTGGAACTGCCGCACGTGCGCCGCGCCGTTGTCGTACATGACGACGTAGGTGCCCGCCGGCACGTCCAGGCTCCACGAGCCGTCCGCGGCGACCTTCGTGCCGGCCACGAACAGCCCCGTGCCGGCGTCGCGCACCCGAACCGTGGCGTCGACGAGCGGTGTGCCGCTGCCCGCCTCGACGACGGTGCCGTCGAGGCTCGACGCCAGCGCCAGCGCCTGGTCGACAGGTGTGGCAGCACCGCTGACGACGGTCAACGGGGTCGCCTGGGTGAACGCCCGCACGCCGCCGTTGAACACCGGCAGGTACTCGCCGTCGGGATCGGTGAAGCGCACGACATACGTTCCCGGCGCCAGCCCGGCGACGGCGTACCTGCCGTCGCCCGCCGTTACCGCCGAGCCGACATAGGTGTTGGATGCGGCATCGCGCACCCGGACCTGGATCCCACCGATCGGGTCATCGCCGTCCACCGCCGTCACCGTGCCGGAGATGGCGCCGTCGAAGGTGACCGGGGTGAACGTCTCCTGCGCCGCGTTGGGCGCCGCACCGCCGGCGGCGTAGGTCACGACGCCGTAGTGGTAGTGCGCCTCGAGCGCCGGGTTCGGCACCACGTCGAGCGTCGCTGAGAACGTGCCGTCAGGGTTGAGCGGGACGTACTGCGGGTGGCTCAGCATGCCGGCGGCCGTGGCCGACGCCGGCGGCATGGCCCAGCGCTGATCGATCACCCGCCGGGTCGAGCTCGCGGCACCTGCCGATGGCTGCCACGTGTCGGCGAACTTGCCGAACACCACATACACGCCGGTCGGCTGGCCCACCGGAACCGGCGGGCGGGTGCTGAGGTTGGCGTTCGGATCGAAGCCGGTGCCGCTCACGGTGACCGTCTCGCCGGCGAGGTCGATGCCGGTGGTCTTCGACACCGTGACCTGGGGCGTCGGCGCCGGCGTCTCGAGGTCGAGCGCCACCGTCACCGGATCGAGTGCGGTGCCTGCGGGATAGAACCCGGCGAAGGCGTCCGCGCCCTCGGCGGTCAAGCTGGCGGGGATCGACGCCCAGCTCCAGCCGCCCGTCGTCGAGGTCGGGGTGAGGCTCGTCAGGTCCAGCGTGGCGAAGGCCACATCGGTGTAGGTGGTGTAGGTCCCGTCGGCGAGGCTGCGGCTGACGGCATCGAGCACGAGCGTGCCGCTGTCGGCGCCGTCGTCGAGGTGCACCTCGAGGCCCGACAGCGTCATGTCGAGCGCGCCGGCGTGCGCCAGGAACTGGACCGACCCCCCGAAGGTGGCGTCGGTCAGGCCTGCGCCGTCGTCGTGCGTGCCGCCAGTGGCAGGCCAACCGAAGGCACCGCCCGTCTCGGCCGTCAGACCGGTCGGAGTGATCGTGCCCTGACCGATCGGTCCGGTCACATAGCTGCGGAACGACGCCTTGACCCCCCACGTCGCCTGACCGGCGACCACGTCGCCGGTCGGGTCCGCCGCCGCGCCCGACGGCACCAGGACCATCGTCGCCGCGGCAAGCGCCACCAGCAGGGCGCCACCCATCGCTGTGCGAGCCGCCGTCGGCACCCCGCTCCGGTACGTCCTCATTGTCAGTCTCCCTCTCAATACTTGTTAGGGCTACCTAACTTCGCGTAGTGGAAGGCTGGTGTCCAGTCCTGGACCGAGGGGCACGTCGATGCGCGCGCCCGCGACGGATCGGCGGGGCCCGCCGGAGGTGGTCGGCT
>CAZYKR010000263.1:0-6107 GCA_964648005.1 uncultured Iamiaceae bacterium | reverse complement strand
CCCTGCAGCTCGACACCAAGATCGACGGCATCCCGGCCGACGTCCTGGCCAAGGCGCTGCAGCAGGCCAAGGAGGCGCGGCTCACCATCCTCGGCGTGATGGCCGAGGCGCAGGCCGGTCCCCGCGACGAGGTCAACCCCAACGCCCCGAAGATCGTCAGCTTCGAGATCCCGATCGACAAGATCGGCGAGGTCATCGGGCCGAAGGGCAAGGTCATCAACGCCATCCAGCAGGAGACCGGCGCCGACATCTCCGTCGACGACGACGGCGCGGTGGGCATCGTGTCGATCGGCTCGACCGACGGCGGTGCCGTCGCCGAGGCCCAGCGCCAGATCGAGCTGATCCTGCACCCGCCGACCGCTGAGCTCGGCACCGTCTACGACGGCGTGGTGGTCAACATCACCAAGTTCGGCGCCTTCGTGAACATCCTCCCGGGGCGCGACGGCCTGGTCCACATCTCCAAGCTCGGTGCCGGCAAGCGCATCGATCGCGTCGAGGACGTGCTCAACCTGGGCGACCCGATCAAGGTCCGCGTCGACGACATCGATCAGAACGGCAAGGTGTCGCTGACCCCGGTTGGCGACGACGGCGAGCCGCTGGCCGGATCGGGCGGTGGCGGCGGTGGCGGTCGCGGGCGTGACCGCGATCGCGACCGCGACCGTGATGGCGATTCGGGCGGTGATCGCGAGACGGTGTCGTTCGAGGACTCCTTCGATGAGGAGCTCCGCGGTGAGTTCGGCGATCTCGGTCCGGCCGGCGAGGGTGGCGGCCGAGATCGTGGCGGCGATCGTGGCGGTCGCAGCGGCGGCCGTGGCGGTGGTCGTGGTCGCAGCGGCGGCCGCGGCCGACGCGACTGACGCCGACGCTGCGTCGACGACTCGCCTGTGGCGGCCCGTTCAGGGCCGCCACAGCCGCGAGTAACCTCAGGCGCCGTGAAGACGAAGGTCGCGGTGTTCGGCGCCGGCGGGCGCATGGGAGCGGAGGTCTGCCGGGCGGTGGCGGCCGACCCCGAGCTGGAGCTGGTGGCCGCGGTGGACCCGCACCACGCCGGTCTCGATCTGCGCCAGGTGACCGGCGTCGACCTGCCGATCCAGCTGGGCGCGTCGGCGGAGCAGCTGGCGCATGCCGACCCGGACGTCGCCGTCGACTTCACCCAGCTCGAGGCGTCGCGCCAGAACCTCGCCTGGCTCGCTGAGCACGGTGTGCACGCCGTCGTCGGCACCACCGGCTTCACCGAGGCCGACTACGCCCGCTTCGAGGCCACCTTCACGCGCAGCAACTGCGTCATCGCCCCGAACTTCGCCATCGGCGCCGTGCTGATGATGCGCTTCGCCGAGCTGGCGGCTCCCTATTTCGAGTCGGCCGAGATCATCGAGCTGCACCACGACAACAAGATCGACGCCCCGTCGGGTACCGCGATGCACACGGCCGAGCGGATGGCCGCCGCGTCCGACGCCTGGGCGCCCGATCCGACGACCAACCGCGTGCTCGACGGCGCACGCGGCGGGCGCGACGTCGGAGGGATCCCGATCCACTCGGTGCGGGTGCGAGGCCTCGTGGCCCACCAGGAGGTGATCCTCGGCACGACGGGCCAGACGCTGACGATCCGCCACGACACCACCGATCGCACGTCGTTCATGCCGGGGGTGGTCCTGGCCGTGAAGGCGGTCGGCGACCGGCCCGGCCTGACGATCGGCCTCGAGGACCTGCTCGACCTCTAGGAACCGCCGGGTTGGCGCCGGTGCACCCGCTGCGCGCCGTACTGGTCCCGTGCCATCACGAGCATCGAGTCGATGTTCACGTGTGGCGGCCGGGTGGCGGCGAAGGCGATGCACGACGCCACGTCCTCGGCGCTGAGGGGTGTCATCCCGGCGTACACGGCGTCGGCGCGCGCCGCGTCACCGTCGAAGCGGACCTCGGAGAACTCCGTGCGCACCATGCCCGGGTCGACCTCGGTGACACGCACCGGCTCGCCCAGCAGCTCCTGGCGCAGCACCGAGGTCATGGCGCGCACGCCGTACTTGGCAGCGTTGTAGCCGGCGCCGCCGGGATAGGGCTCGAGCGCGGCGATCGATCCCACCATGATCACGTGGCCGTCGCCGCCGGCCCGCAGGTGGGGGAGCAGGGCGCGGGTCATGCGCATCGTGCCCATCACGTTCGTCTCGAACATCCAGCGCCAGTGCTCGTCGTCGGCGTCGGCCACCGGCGCCAAGCCCTTGGCGCCGCCGGCGTTGTTCACCAGCACGTCGCAGCGGTCGAGCGCAGTGCAGAAGGCGTCGACCGACGCCTGGTCGGTCACGTCGAGCGGGAGCGCGGTCGCAGCAGGGCCGATGGCCGCCGCCACGTCGTGCAACCGCTCGACCCGTCGGGCGCCGAGGACCACGGCGAAGCCGGCGTCGGCCAGCGCGTGGGCGGTGGCGGCGCCGATGCCCGAGCTGGCGCCGGACACGACGGCGAGACGACGCTCAGGCACGGGGCTCACCGTCGGCCGTGGCGCCAGGGCCGTCGGTGCCGGCGCCGGGGCCGTCGCCGAGCTCGTCGTCAAGCTCGAGCAGGCGCTCGATCTGTCCCTCGCCGCGGCGCCACTCGTTCCAGGCGAAGAAGCCCACCGCCAGCGCGGAGACGATCATGATCGGGATGCGGTAGTCGCTCACCCAGGCCAGGAAGTCGTCGATCGGTTGCTGGAACGCCTGACCGAGCAGCCGGATCAGCAACAGCCTGCCGATGGTGCCGACGACGTTCAGCGCGGCGAACACCGCCGGTCGCATCCTCGATGCCCCGGCGAGCAGGCACACCGGGTTGTTCGGGATCAGCAGGACGAGCGGGTAGCCCCAACGTCCGAAGAGCCCCTCGAGCTGGCGGATGCCAGCACCGACCGTCGGCGTGCGGCCCTCCATCCAGCGGATGGCTCGGTCGCCGTACCAGAAGCCGATCAGGTACAGCAACGGGTCGGGAGCGACGAGGCGCAGGAAGCCGATGGCGTAGTAGGTGGCCGGCTCCAGCGAGTTCGACACCATGATCAGGTACCGGTTCTGGCTGCTCAGCGTGATCAGCAACGCCGGGTTCTCGGTGGCGAGCTGCGCCCACACGACACCGGCGATGTAGTTGGCCACGACCATGGCGATGAGCGGCGCCACGAGCAAGGTGAGCGTGCGCCGGCTGGCGGCAGGCGTCGGCACGGCGGCGGTCATCGGCGCAACGGTACCGGGCGCCGGCGAGCTGGGCGCGCCTGGGCGGTGTGCACCTCCTCGACGTGCCCGTGCGTCGGGCAGCCCCGTACCCTGATCGGGTGGCTCACGACGACGGCGCAGTGTCCTATCGCTTCGCGCTGCGACCGTTGTGGATCCTGTCGCACGTCTTCGTGCTCGCCTGCATCGTGGGCATGTTCCGGGCCGGGTTGTGGCAGCTCGACCGTTTGCACCAACGCCAAGACCTGAACGCCACCGTGGCAGCGCGCGCCACCGAGCCGCCGCTCTCGCTCGACGGCGCCGCCGCTCTGGTCGCCACCGACGGCATCGACGGCGCGGACTTCCGCACGGTGGAGGCGACCGGTCGTTACCTGAGCGAAGAGCAGGTGCTGGTGCGCAACCGTTCCCAGAACGGGTCGCCGGGCTACTGGGTGCTCACGCCGCTCGCCGACGATGCCAGCGATCACGTGGTGACGGTCAATCGGGGTTGGGTGCCGATCGAGCTGGTCGAGCGTCCCGACGGCGCCGAGCTGTATGCCCCGCCCACCGGCCCGGTGACCGTCGCCGGCTACGTGCGCGCCACCGAGGAGCGTGAAGGCCTCGGCGTCGAGGACCCGCCCGGCGATCTGGACACGCTGTCGCGCGTCGACGTCGAACGGTACGACCAGCAGGCGGACGCCGAGCTCGACAACTACTGGATCCAGCTCTCGCTCCAGGCCCCGGAACAGCCGCAGCGCGTCCCCGAGGCGGTGCCCTTGCCACCCCCGGACGACGGTCCGCACCTCAACTACGCCGGCCAGTGGTTCATCTTCGGGACCTTGACCGCCATCGTCTATCCGCTCCTGCTGCGCCGTCGTGCCCACAAGCCGGCCGAGCGGCACGGCGTGCCCGAGCAGGTGCGCGACGAGACGGTCGGCGCGGCGCCGTGAGCGGCGACACCCGCAGTCGACTCCTCGCCGCCACGCTCGCCTGCGTCGAGCGGTGGGGTCTGGCCAAGACCACCATCGAGGACGTGGCCGCCGAGGCGGGCTTGTCGCGCGCCACCGTGTACCGGTACTTCCCGGGCGGGCGCGAGCAGCTGATCAGCGAGACCATCACGTGGGAGGTGGCGGGCTTCTTCGCTCGCGTCGCCCAGGAGGTCGCCGCCGAGCCGACCGTCGCCGGCCAGATCCGCCGCGGCCTGATGTTCGGGCACCGCGCCATCGTCGAGCACAAGCTGCTCCAGCAGGTGCTCGCCGCCGAACCCGAGGACCTGCTCACCGAGCTGTCGACGTCGTCGCCCTTGGTGCACGGCGTGATCCGGGGCTATCTCGACGACCTGCTGTCGGGTGAGGACCTGGTCCCCGGCGTCGACCGGCACGAGGCGGCGGACTACCTGGCCCGTCTGTACCTGTCCTACCTCGGCACGCCGGGACGGTGGGACCTCGCCGACGAGGCGTCGGTCGATCGCCTCGTCCGGACGCAGTTCCTCGGCGGCGTGCTGGCCGGAGCGAGCGGGACGGTCGAGCGCACCACGCCGCCAGAGGTGCAGTGACGGACGCCACACGCTGAGACCCCTTGGCAATGAGACGATTTCGCGCTTATTGTCTCATCAGATGGTTGCCAACGCTGTACGCGATGGCCGATCGCTCGAGGGGGGCGCGGCCGCACCGACCTTGACGGTCGGGACGCAGTCACTGCTCGACGCGCCTGCGGACGCGCCACTGCGTGATCGCATCTTGAGCGCCACGCTGCGCTGCATCGGTCGGTGGGGCGTGACCAAGACCACCCTCGACGACATCGCCCGAGCGGCCGGCTGCTCTCGGGCGACGGTGTACCGGGCGTTCCCCGGCGGCAAGGACGTGCTGCTGCACGAGGCGGCCACGCACGAGATCCTCGCCTTCTTCGCCGAGGTCGCCGTCGCCGTCGACGCGGCGTCGGACCTCTCCGATGCGCTCACCCGCGCCCTGCTCGACGCCACTCGTCGGTTGCGTCACCACGACGCGCTGCAGTACCTCGTCGCGCATGAACCGGGCGTGATCCTGCCGTACACCTCCTTCGACGGCATCCAACCGCTGCTCGACCTGGCTGCGGCCACGGTGGCACCTCTGCTCGAGCGGCACCTCTCCGCGTCGTCGGCGCCCCAGCAGGCCGCCGAGCTCTCGGAGTGGTTGGTGCGCGTCGTGCTGGCCTACGCCCTCGACGTCGACGACGAGGCCGTCGTCGACTTGACCGACCCGGCCGACACCCGGCGCTTCGTGACGACCTTCGCCCTCCCCGGCGTCGTCGCCGTCACGCCGATCGACCTGACCTCGTCCACCCTGACCGAACCCACCCCTGACCGAACCCAGCCAGACCCGCACCCCGGCGTCGTGTCGCCGACCTGACCAAGGAGCCACCCATGTCCACCGCAGAGATGTCCAGCAACGCCGACATGATCGGGCGCGACGACGTCAACGACCTCGAGGCGATCCTGTCGATCTCCAACTCGGACTGGGATGCCGTCATCCACCAGGTCCAGGACAACGCCGACGCCATCTTCACCTGGGATTACGAGAAGGGTGCCCGCCCGGCGCTCGACAAGTTGTACGAGAAGGCGAAGAAGTCGCAGTGGAACGGCCAGACCGACCTCGACTGGTCGACCGACGTCGACCAGGAGAAGCTCGTCGTCGCCAACATGGCCGCCAATGCCGGCCAGCCCGCCGGGGACATCGACCTCAGCGGTACGTGCTTCGCCAACTGGGGTGACGACGACTGGGTCCGCCTCGGCATCGAGATGCAGAACTGGACGCTGAGCCAGTTCATGCACGGTGAGCAGGGCGCGCTGATCTGCACGGCCAAGATCGTCGAGACGGTGCCGTGGATCGACGCCAAGTACTACGCCGCCACCCAGGTGATGGACGAGGCCCGCCACGTCGAGGTGTTCGCCAAGTACCTCGA
>CAZYKR010000262.1:0-6108 GCA_964648005.1 uncultured Iamiaceae bacterium | reverse complement strand
GCGCTCAGGTGCTGGTGCGCGCCCTGGGGAGCAACCCCGACCTGGCCGAGGTGGCGGTGGCGCGCGCCGTGGTCGGCGCCGTCCCGGCCGGAGGGCGCCTCGTGGTGTCGTCCTCGATGCCGGTCCGTGACGTCGAGTGGTACGCACCGCCGCGGGCGGGGCTCCGGGTGCTGGCCAACCGTGGCACGAACGGCATCGACGGCGTGGTGTCGACGGCGATCGGGGTCGCGGTCGGCGCCGACGTGCCGACCGTGGCGCTCGTCGGCGACCTGGCGTTCCTGCACGACACGAACGGCCTGCTGGGTGCCGGGCACCGGCCAGCCGACTGCACGATCGTGGTCGTCGACAACGACGGCGGCGGCATCTTCGAGCACCTACCGCAGGCGGCGTCGCTGGACACCGCCGTGTTCGAGCAGCTCTTCGGGACGCCGCACGGGTTGGACCTCACCGCGGTCGCCGCGGCGCACGGTATCGAGGTCACCGTCGCCGACGACGCCGAGCAGGTGGCGTCGGCCGTGCGCGAGGCGGCGGGCACGCCGGGGGTGCGTGCCGTGGTCGTGCGTACCGACCGGCGCGCCGGTGCTGCCGCCCGGGCGGGCCTGCACCGGGCCATGGGCACGGCCCTCGAGGCCATGTTGGACACCGCCGCCGGGTGAGGCGCGCAGCGCCGTCCTGCGCCGGCAGCCACGGCGCGGCGGTGGTGCGAGGAGGCGGCGGTCAGGCCGAGGCGCGCAGCAGCGTCGGCGGTGGCCAGCCCTCGGGCGCCGCCCACGACGTGTCCGGCGTCGAGGCCAGGTCCTCGGCGGCGTAGGCCTCGAGCTGGGCGACGGCGTCGGCCAGCAGCACGGGCAGGCGCGACACGGTGGGTGGCAGCCGGTCGTCGAGGATCTCGGCCATCTGGCGGTAGTACCACACCGTGCCGTGCAGCCGACCGTTGAAGCGCATCCATACGTCGCGGGTGCCGGTGCGGCGGTCGTCGAGCAACGAGCGCACGTTGTGCAGCTTGTCGGCGGCGGTCACGCGCAGCGCCGGCAGCGGCGCGTCGGCGAGGTGGCGGAGGTGCTCGGCCTTGCGGTGCACCCACGGCGGCTTCGGCGCGTCGTGGAGCCCGAGCGCGTCGGTGCAGGCCATGACGATCCCGGCGACGTCGGCGCCGAACCGTCGGCCGATGGTGGCGACGTCGACCTTGTCGGACTGGTCCTCGATGGCGTCGTGCAGCAGCGCCGCGGTCGCCTCGACCTCGTCACCGCCGTCCTCCCACACCAGCGCGCTGACCGCCAGCAGGTGCGACACGTACGGCACGTCGGCGTGCTTGCGTCGCTGATCCTGGTGCAGCTCCGCGGCGAAGGCGAGGGCGTCGACGTAGCGCGCGGTGAAGCGGTGCACGCCGCGAATGATGGCGCGACCCGGGCGATCGTGCCAGCCGGTCGGTCAGGGGCGGACCACGGCGTCGAGCATGGCGCGCAGCTTCGCCTGGGTCTCCGCCAGCTCGGCGTCGGGGTCGGACTCGGCCACCACGCCGACGCCGGCGTAGCAGCGGGCGGTCGCGCCGTCGATGTCGGCGCAGCGGATGCCGACTGCCCAGCTGCCCTGGCCGAGTCGGTCGACCCAACCGACGGGCCCGGCGTAGCAGCCGCGGTCGAAGCCCTCGCGCTCGGCGATCACCGACAGCGCGACGTCGGTGGGGTCGCCGCACACCGCGGGGGTCGGGTGCAACGCCGCCACCAGCTCGAGCACCGAGGCGGCCGGCGCGCTGAGGCGACCCTCGAGCATGGTCGCCAGGTGTTGGACGTTGGCGACGGCGACGATCGACGGGGCCGCCTCCTCGTCGAGGTAGCTGCACCAGCCGAGCAGCGCGTCGTGGATGCCGTCGATGGTGATGCGGTGCTCGAGCAGGTCCTTGTGCGAGGACAGCAGGTCGGCGGCGAGGCGGGCGTCGCCGGCGGGATCGCCTGTGCGCGGCACGGTGCCGGCCATCGGATGGGCGCGCACGATGTCGCCGGTGCGGGCCACCAGCAACTCGGGACTGGCGCCCACCAGGCTTCCGGCGGCGTAGAGGTAGCAGGTGCCGTACCCCGCTCGCAGACGGCGCAGCACGGCCAGGCGATCGATGGGGCGGTCGGCCACGACGTCGACGGCGCGCGCCAGCACGACCTTGCGGGCGTCGCCAGCACGCAGGGCGTCTCGCACCGAGGCGACCGTGTCCCGCCATCGGTCGGCCGGCACCGACGCTCGGATCGTGACGTCGGCGAAGTCGGTGGTGGGGTCCGATGCGGCGCCGGCGGCGTCGAGGGCGAGCTCCTCCGCCGGGGCGTCGTGGCGCGGGTCGTCGACCGGACCGACCGTCGTCAGCCAGCGGGTGCCGTCGTTGGCCCGGCCGATGAGCACCTCGGGCACCAGCAGGGTGCCGGGTGCGTCGGGCATGAACGGCAGCGCGCCGAGCGCGACCGGTCCGCACCCGGGAAGGCCGACACGGTCGTCGGTGTCGATGGCCGAGAGCACGGCATCGACGGCGGCGGCCGAGCCCGCCGGCGAGCGGTCGGCGATGGTCACGGTGGCGGCCACGCCGACCCCGGCGAGCCCGATGCCGTCGCGGCAGAACAGAGACCCGTCGGCGCCGGCCACGTCGAGGAGGTCGACGTCGGCGTCGAGGCGCCGCGTGCGGGCGACGAGCCGAGCGCGGTCGCTCACGGGGTCCACTCGGCGCGCGCCCGGGTGGCGGTGATGAGCTGCGCGATCCCCGTCGACAGCAGCGCACGGCGCACGTCGACGAACCCTGCGGCAGCCAACCACGTCAGCATCGTGTCCGGCTCGGGCAGGTAGGCCACCGACTTCGGGAGGTAGCGGTACGCCGCCTTGTCGGACAGGGCGCCGCCGATCAGCGGCACCACCTTGCCGAAGTACACGGCGTGCCCGGCCCGCAACAGCGGGTTGGGTGGTTCGGCCACCTCGAGCAGCGCCACGCGCCCACCGGGCCGCACAGCGCGTCCCAGCTCGGCGAAGAACGGACGCAGGTCGACCAGGTTGCGCAGCGCGAACCCGCAGGTGACGCCGTCCACGCCGCCGTCGGGCACCGGCAGCGCCAGCGCGTCGGCCTGCACCAGGGCCGCGTCGGTGCGGGCGGCGGCGAGCATCCCGTAGGACAGGTCCATGCCGATCGGCCGCACACCGGCGGCGGTGAGCTCCCGGCACAGGTCACCGGTGCCGCACGCCAGGTCGAGCACGGTCGACCCGGGGCCGAGGCGCAGGTCGCGCACCGTGCGCCGCCGCCAGCCGACATCCATGCGGAACGTCATGATGCGGTTGACCAGGTCGTAGCGGGGCGCGATGGCGTCGAACATGGCGCGCACGGCGCGCGCCTTGTCCTCGCCGGTCGGCAGGTGGTCGGCGTCGATCACGGGGCGCTCGGACATCGCTGCCGAGCCTACGGCGAGCGCTCGGACCCGGCCCAAGTGCAGCGCGTCGCCCCGATCCTGGGGCCCGGCCGTGGGGGAGTGCCCCCCAACGCGTAGCCTGGTCGCCATGATGACCGGCGCCATCGGGCGGAAGCCGCACTTCCGCTTCTTCGGCATCCCCGTGCGCGTCGAGCCGTTCTTCGTGCTCGTCATCGTGCTGCTGGGCTTCGGTATCTACGCCGAGACGCCGCTCCTGCTCGCCAGCTGGATCGTCATCGCCTCGGTGTCGGTGCTCGTGCACGAGCTCGGCCATGCGCTGGCGTTCCGGGCGTACGGCGCGTCGCCGTCGATCGTGCTGCACGGCATGGGCGGCCTCACCTCGGCCCAGGCCGACCTGTCGCCGGGCAAGTCGATCGTGGTCAGCCTCGCCGGCCCGTTCGCCACGCTGATCCCCTTCGGCATCCCGGCCATCGTGCTGGCCAGCTCGGGCGCGGTGACGACCGAGGTCGGGGTGCAGCTGCTCAACCAGGTGCTGTTCGTCAACGTCGTGTGGGCCCTGCTCAACCTGGCCCCGTTGCTGCCGCTCGACGGGGGCAACGTGATGGCGTCCGCCCTCGACTGGATGCTGCCCGGGCGCGGTCGCCGCATCGCCAACGTGGTGTCCGTCGTGCTGGCCGCCGGCATCGTGCTGTGGGCCATCGCCGACGATTGGTTGTTCCTCGCTGTGCTCGCCGGGCTCTTCGGCGGGCTCAACATCATGGAGCTCGCCCGCCCGGCCGGGGGTGGGGTGGCCATGACCGCTGCCGCCACCGACGCCGTGACGTCGGTGCGTCAGGCGACTCAGGCGCTCGCCAGCGGGCAGCCGTTCGTCGCCGAGCACCTGGCCCGTGAGGTGCTGGCGCGGCGCGGCGTGCCGCTCGAGGTTCGCAACGCCGCCATCGAGGTGATCGCCTGGACCAGGTTGGGCGCCGGCGATGTCGCCGAGGGTCGTGCCGTGCTGGCCTCGTTGCCGTCGGGTGCAGCGCCGTCGTTGCCCTATCAGGCCGCCGACGCGCTGGCGTCGGGCGCGCATGCCCAGGGGGTGTCGCTGCTGGCCTGGCTGCTGGTGCAGCGCCCGACCGAACCCATGCTGCCGTTCGCGCTCGTGTGGTCGGCACGGCCCGACGTGGTCGGCGACGTGGTGCACGAGCTGATCCTGCAGGGACCGCCCGGTCGGGACGCGGCGGCGCGCTTCGCCGCGTGGTTGCGAACGACCGGCTACCACCAGGCGGCCGACACGGTGGATGCCATGTTGTCGGGCTACTCGCCGACACCTGGCTGAGCGCACGCTGCCGGCACCGGTCGTCGTGCTGGTGCCGCATCGACGGGGGTGACCCATGCCACCTCGGGAACGGCGCGAGGGTCTTGCCCTGGCCTACCTACCGGTAGGTAGGCTTGGGGACATGGCAGTGACCGACGCCCAGGACGACGTTCGGACCGATGCGACCGGCGACGACCGCCGTGGCCGCACCACCCGACGGGAGGCGGCGGGCTCGCTGCGCCCGGTGCTCGACATCATCCCCGCCGAGGCCTACGAGAACCCGACGTGGAAGGGCATGGCGTACCTGGCGCGCGACGTGGTCATGTACGTGGCGCTGGTGGTGGCGCTGATCGTGTTCTCGAACCCGCTGGTCGTGGTGCCGCTCTGGGTCGGCATGGCACTCGTGATCTCGGGCCTGTTCGTCATCGGCCACGACGCCGGTCACCAGGCGCTGTTCGCCTCCAAGCGCCTCAACGACATCGTCGGGCGCATCGTCATGCTGCCGAGCTGGCACGTCTACGAGGGTTGGGTGCTCGGCCACAACCGGATCCATCACTCGTACACGGTGCGTCAGGGCTACGACTTCGTGTGGCACCCGTACACCCCCGACCAGTTCGCCTCGATGTCGGCCTTGGGCCGGTTGCGGCACCGCATCGAGTGGTCGTGGCTCGGCGCCGGCGCCTACTACCTGCGCGAGGTGTGGTGGAACAAGATGATCGTCGGCAAGCCCCCGGCCCGGTGGGTGTCGTCGATCCGCAAGGACCGCATCCTGGTGTGGTCGTTCGTCGGGGTGGCCTCGGCGCTGCTGTTCTGGCTGGGTTGGTCGATGGACGGCGGCGTGCTCGGCGGGCTGTGGATGGTGGCCCGCGTGCTGGTCGTGCCGTTCCTCGCCTTCTGCTTCGTCATCGGCTCGTTCGTGCACGTGCACCACATCGCCCCCGACATCCGGTGGTGGCCCAAGCGTGAGTGGACCAAGTTCAAGGGCCAGGTCGAGGGCACGACCGTCCTCCACGCCCCGCTCGGCATGGACTTCTTCATCCACTGGATCATGGTGCACGTCCCGCACCACGTGGACATGCGCATCCCGATGTACAACCTCGAGCTGGCGGCGAACGCCATCAAAGCCGAGTACCCCGACGAGGTGCATGAGGCGCCGCTGCGCTTCCGGGACTTCGTGGCCAACAGCCGCCAGTGCAAGCTCTACGACTTCGAGACCGGCACCTGGATGACCTACGCCGAGGGCGAGGCCTGGCTGGCCGCTCGTCCGGAGCCCGCCGCCGCCTGACGTCCCACGGAACCTGGTCCCACGGGAATTGGGTTGGGAGTTCCGCCATGTCGGAGCGCCGAGCCCAATGTCGGTGATGTCTCAGGGGGAGGTCGGGTCCTGCAGGGTGATGCCGAGGTCGTCGGCGA
>CAZYKR010000261.1:0-6145 GCA_964648005.1 uncultured Iamiaceae bacterium | reverse complement strand
CGTACGCCTACTCCGGCCACCGCGGCATGCAGCGCTGCCAGATCGACCTCAAGGCCGACGCCGGACGCGAGGCGTTCCTGAGGCTGGCCGAGACCGCCGACGTGGTCATCGAGTCGTTCCGCCCCGGGGTCGTCGACCGGCTCGGCGTCGGCTACGCCGCCGTGTCGGCCCGCAACCCGGGCATCGTCTACTGCTCCACCAGCGGCTACGGGCAGACCGGCCCCGCCAGCCAGTGGGCCGGGCACGACGTGAACTACCTCGCCGCCGGCGGGTTCCTGCACTGCAACGAGCGCGGCCCCGGCGGCAAGCCCCCGCTCCCCGGCGCCACGGTCGCGGACGCCGCCGGCGGGGGGATGCAGGCCGTGATGGCCATCTGCGCTGCCCTGGTGCGCAAGGGCCGCACCGGCGAGGGCGCGCAGCTCGATGTCGCCGCCGCCGACGGGGTGCTGGCGATGATGTCGCTCTACATCGACGAGTACCTCGCCACCGGCACCGAGCCCGGCCCCGGGCACTACATCCTCACCGGGCGCTACGCCTGCTACGACACCTACGCCTGCGCCGACGGCGGCTGGGTGGCGGTCGGGGCCATCGAGGGCCACTTCTACAAGAACCTCTGCCGGTTGCTCGGCTGCGACCAGTGGGCGGACCACCAGCTCGACGACGCGGTGCAGGATCAGGTGCGTGCCGACTTCGCCGCCGCCTTCGCGTCCAAGCCCCGCGACGAGTGGGTGGCGATCCTGGCGCCGGCCGACACCTGCGTCTCGGCCGTGCTGAGCATCCCCGAGGTGGTCGACGAGCCGCAGGTCGTGGCCCGGGGATCGATTGCCGAGGCGCACCATCCGGAGGCTGGGGACTTCCGCCAGCTCGGCACCCTGCTGGCCGGCACCGACACGACGCAGCACAGCTTCGACCTGCGCGACGGCGCCGCCACCGACACCGATGCGCTGCTCGCCGCCGCCGGCTACGCGGCTGGCGACATCGCCCGACTGCGCGACGAAGGAGTGGTGGCGTGAGCGACGCACCCCCGATGCCCGACGACGCCCTCGCCGAGGAGCTGCCCGCCGACGTGGCGGCGCTCATCGGCGTGGAGCAGTACCCCGAGCAGGGCGAGTTCCCGGTCGAGCAGGGCTACATCTGGACCAGCTGCAGCTCGGTCGAGAACGGCAGCTCGCTCTTCTGGGACGCCGAGGTGGCGGCGTCGCTCACCGATGGCCCCATCGCTCCGCCGACGATGCTGTCGGTGTGGTTCCGGCCGCATCACTGGGCGCCCGGACGCACCGAGGAGCACCTGCCCCTCAAGGTCCACTTCGACCTCAAGGCGCGCTTCGGCCTGCCCGAGGCGGTGATGACCGACAACACGATCACGTTCTACGACCCGGTGCGTCCCGGCGACCTGTTGCGCACCCATCAGGTGCTGCGCTCGGTCAGCGGGCCGAAGACGACCAAGCTCGGCACCGGGCGGTTCTGGGTGATCGACGTCGTGTACCACAACCAGCGTGACGAGCTCGTGGGCGTCGAGACCTACACCGGCTTCGGCTACCGGAGGGCGGCATGAGCGACTCGAGCACCCCGACGCCGCACCTGGTGCTCGGCGACGTCGCCCCTGGCGACGCCCTGCCCACGCTCGCCTACCCGGTCACCGCCACGACCGTCGTGCTCGGGGCGCTGGCGGCGCGCGACTGGCGGCCGATGCACCACGACCACGACTTCGCCGTCCACCGCAACGGCACCCAGGACATCTTCATGAACACGCCGAACCAGGCCGCCTGGTTCGAGCGCTACGTCACCGACTGGACCGGGCCGACCGGCCGCCTCGGCCACATGCAGTTCCGCATGAAGGGCTCGGTCTTCCCCGGCGACGAGATGCACCTGGACGCCACCGTCGTCGACGTGTCGACCGACGGCACCGGCTGCGGCTGGGTCACGCTGGACGTGGCGCTGACCGTCGACGGTGACGTCAAGACCACCTGCGCCGTGCGCGTCGCCGTGCCCACCACCCCTGACGACAACCCCTGGGCGCGCCGCGGCGACGCCTGGCGGCCCGACCCCACCGCCTGAGGAGGCGCCACCATGGATCTCGATCTCAACGACGAGCAGCAGATGCTCGGCGACATGGTCCGCGAGGTCTGCGCCGACCTGGCGCCGCTCACCCGCCTGCGCGAGCTCGAGGATGACCCGGTCGGCTACGACGCCGCGCTGTGGGCCAAGCTCGCCGAGCTCGACCTCATCGGCCTGCTGCTGCCCGCCGCCTATGGCGGCTCGGAGATGTCACTCATCGAGGGCGTCGTCGTGCACACCGAGCTCGGGCGTTCACTGGCGCCGTCGCCGCTGTTCGTCAGCTCGGTCATGGCCGCGGGGTGCCTGGTGCACTCGGGTTCCGACGAACAGCGCCAGGCGTGGCTGCCGCAGGTGGCCTCCGGCGAGGCGATCCTGTCGGTGGCCTGGCTCGAGCCCGACAACGGCTCCGGGCCCCGCGGCGTGCAGCTGCGGGCCGAGCGCGACGGCGACGACTATGTGCTGACCGGCACCAAGCGCCACGCGCTGTATGCGTCGTCGGCACAGCGGCTCGTCGTGCCGGTGCGCATCGGCGACGGCGACACCGACATCGACCTGCTCCTCGTCGACCCGAACGCCGACGGCGTCACGCTGACCCAGCAGATGACCATCGCCTCCGACACGCAGTACCGGGTCGACCTCGATGGCGTACGGGTCGCGGCCGCCGATCGCATCGGCGCCGCCGGCACCGGATGGGACACGTTCGCCGCCGTGCTGCGCGACGCCATGGTGCTCGCCGCGGCGCAGGCCGTCGGCGGGGCTCGCTTCGCCCTCGACATCACCGTCGAGTACTCGAAGGACCGGGTGCAGTTCGACAAGCCGCTCGGTGCGTTCCAGGCGCTGTCGCACTACATGGCCGACGCCACCACCGCCATCGACGGCGCCGAGGGTCTCGTGTGGGAGGCGGCCTGGGCCGCGTCGGCCGGGCGACCCGAAGCCGTGAAGCTGGCGCCGATGGCCAAGCTGTTCGCCTGCGACACCTTCCGCGACACGACGGCGATGGCGCAGCAGATCTTCGGCGGCGTGGGCTTCACCCTCGAGTACGACATCCAGCTCTACTTCCGCCGGGCCAAGCAGCTGCAGCTCAGCTGGGGCGACGCCCCCTACCTCGAGGAGCTCATCGCCGTCGAGGTCCTCGACGCCCCCGCTGCCTGACCGCCCGCCAGCGGCGCGAAACCCCGTTCTTGGCTAACGAAGAAGTGCCGGGATTCTTACCTTGGCGGGGGTGCGCTCTTACCTTCCCGCGCAACGATTGGCGGCGTGACAGATCTCGCCGCCCGACCGTCGACCCCCGACGTTCCCACGAGGGCATCCCTGGGCGGCGATCCTCGCGTCGTGCCGAGCCCGCTGCCCCGGGTCCGGCGAAGCCGACTCATCGACACCGACGTGCTGGCTACGCTGATGGCGCTGACGGCCTGCATCGTTGGCCTGTGGGCCGCAGGCGGGGGCATCACCGACCTGATGGCCTGGGACGGATCGCAGTGGACGAGCCTGACCCAGCTGACCGGCCTGGCGGCTTCAGCCGTCGCCATCGTCGGACTGGTCCTCGTCGCTCGGCCCCGTAGCCTCGAGCGGCTCTACGGACTCGACCGCATGTTCATCTGGCACCGATGGCTCGGTGAAGCGGCCGCGCTGCTCGTCGGCGCCCACGTCGCGGTCGGCTTCTGGGACTGGACGATCGCACTCGACTCCCCCGCGGCAGCACTGCGCGAGATGACCGGTGGCACCGAGTACATGGCCCTGGCCACGGCGGGCGCGGCGCTGGTCGGCGTCGTCACGGTCTCGTCGCTGCGGTCCGTCCGTCGCCAGATGGCCTACGAGACCTGGTACTTCGTCCATCTGCTCGCCTATGTCGGCCTGGCCTTCGCCTTCGGCCACGAGATCGTCCTCGGCACCAACGTGTCCGACGGCCTGGGGCTGTGGTTCTGGATCTTCCTGCACGCCGCCGCCGTCGGCCTGCTCCTCGTGAGCCGATGGGGCAGGGTCGTCGTCGCCTACCTCACCCCGATGCGGGTCGTCGCAGTCGACCGTCTCAACGACGACACCGTCGCCATCACCGTCACCGGGTGGCGGCTGCGCCACCTGCGCGCCGAGGCGGGACAGTTCTTCTTCCTGCGACCGCTCGTGGCGGGCCTGTGGTGGCAACCGCATCCCTACTCGCTGTCCGCAGCACCGACCTCGGCGGGGCTGCGCTTCACCATCAAGGACCGCGGCGATGCCTCGGGGGCTGCGACCCGACTGCGGATCGGCACCCGAGTGGCTGTCGAAGGTCCGTACGGCATCCAGTTGCCGGAGCTGGTCGAGGGCGACCCGACCCTGTTCGTCGTCGGCGGTGTCGGGATCGCGCCCGTGCGGGCCATGCTCGAGCGCCTCGACCGGCGGTCCCGACCCGTGGTGCTCTACCGGGCCCATCGCCAAGCGGACCTGGTACACCTCGACGAGCTCGAGGCGCTGGTCGCCGAACGCGGCGGCACGGTGCGGGCGCTGGTGGGCCCGACCGCCACGCTGGCGATCGCCGACCCCTTCTCGGCGGACGTGTTGCGTGCCGTCGTCCCCGACATCACCGAACGATCGGTCGTGCTGTGCGGGCCCGACCGCCTGCTGCACGCTGCCGGGCGCGGGGCCCGCGCCGCCGGCGTCCCGGCGGAGCGCATCCATCACGAGCACGGCTGGTGGTGAGGACGTGCCGAATCACCCCGAGGTGACCCGATGACCCAATCCGAGCGACCAACCTCCTTGGCCCGACGGCTGGTGCCGGCCGCGATGCTCGGCGGCGCCAGCGTGCTGTTCGTGATGGCGCTCGACCGGCCCGCCGCCACCGAGGACCTCGCCACCGGCGACATCGACGAGGAGCTCGGTGCCCCGTCTGCGACGACCGACCCGAGCGTCACCAGCCCGAGCACCACGACGCCCAGCACCGGCAGCCAGAACCGCCGCTCCACGCCGTCGACGACCACCCCCGCCACGCCGTCCACCACCGTGCCGGCCACGCCGACATGCTCCGGCGACGAGCGCACCGGTCCCTCGGTGAGCACCAAGTTCGGCCCGGTCCAGGTGGCGGCCACGATCGCCGACGACGGCACGATCTGCGCCGTCGACACGGTCGTCTGGCCCGACGACGACCGCAAGTCGAGGTCGATCAACCAGCGGGCGTTACCCACCCTCGAACAGCGCGCCGTCCAGGCCCAGTCCGCGCAGATCAACGCCGTCAGCGGGGCAACCGTGACGTCCCGAGCGTTCGTCCAGTCGCTCCAGGCGCTGCTCGATGGCTGAGCACACCACGCACCGGACGCAACCGTTGGTGCGCACGCGGCCGGTGATGGGGACGATGGCGAGCATCCATGTCTACGACGCTCCCGCGACCGGTGCCGCGCACGCCACCGACCTGGCTGTCGAAGCGGCGATGGACGAGGTCGTCGGCGAGCTCGAACGCCTGGAGACGGTGTTTTCGACCTTCCGACGAGACAGCCAGATCAGCCGCATCAACTCGGGGGCGCTCCACCTGCTCGACGCCGACGCCGAGGTGCTCGACGTGCTCGACGCCTGCACCTGGCTCGAGCACGCCAGCGGCGGAGCGTTCTGTGCCCGCCGGCCCGAGCCGCCGTACGCGCTCGACCCCGCCGGGTTCGTGAAGGGTTGGGCGACCGAGCGCGCCGCCCAACGGCTCGCCGATCGCGGCCTCCGGCACTGGTATGTCGGTGTCGGTGGCGATGTGATCGCCCGCGGTTCGCCGGCGCCGGGCCGAACATGGCGGGTGGCGCTCGCCGATCCCCGGACGTCGAGACAGGTCCTCGGCGTCATCGAGATCGACGCCGGGGCCGTGGCCACCTCGGGCACGGCGGAGCGTGGCGCGCACCTGTGGGACGGACGCACCGGTGGGGCTGCGGACGTCCTGGCTTCGCTCACCGTCACCGGGCCGTCACTGGCCTGGGCCGACGCCCTGGCCACCGCGGCGTTCGCCATGGGCACCGAGGGCATGGCCTGGCTCGAACGCTTCGACGACTACGCCGGTATCGCCGTTGACCGGGACGGCGACATCACCACGACCGACACCGTCACTCCCACACCCCCGGTCCTCGTCGCCTGATCC
>CAZYKR010000260.1:0-6199 GCA_964648005.1 uncultured Iamiaceae bacterium | reverse complement strand
GTCGAGCGTACTGCGGGTGCTGGTCGCCACTGTGATGGGTGCCGCGCTGGCCATCGCCACCACGACCGTTGCGCCGGCCCCGGCGAAGGCCGCCAGCATCACCTACACCTACGACGTGCGGCCGATGGGAAGCGTCGGCGACCTCGAGGCCTTCGCAGCCCAGGCGGCCGAGACCCTCGACGACGACCGTGGCTGGTCGCTCGGCGGCTCGATCCGATTCGAACGCGTGGCGTCGGGCGGCCAGTTCACCCTCTGGCTCTCTGCGGCCTGGCTCGTCCCGACCTTCGGCCCGCCGTGCGACAGCACGTACTCCTGCTCGATCGGCCGCAACGTGATCATCAACGAGACGCGCTGGACGCAGGCGACCCCGTCGTGGAACGGCGGGGGCGGCAGCCTGCGCGACTACCGGCACATGGTCGTCAACCACGAGGTCGGGCACTGGTTGGGCTTCGGGCACGCGTCGTGTGGCGGTTCGGGACAGCCGGCTCCGGTGATGCAGCAGCAGTCGATCAGCCTGCAGGGATGCACGCACAACCCGTGGCCGCTGGCCTGGGAACGGCAGGCCCTGGCATCGGGTCGCGGCGTGCCGATCCTGCCCGGTGGGCCGGGCCCGGCCCTCGCCGCCCTGACGAATGCCGACGGGCGCATCGAGGTGTTCGCAGCACGAGCAGCGCCGGTGAGCCATCGCTGGCAGTGGGGGTTCCAACCAGGGTGGTCGCCGTGGTTCGGCATGGGCGGCGCCCGACCGCGAGCCGATACCGTCGACGGTGGCCGTAATCCCGACGGGCGGCTCGAGGTGTTCGCCACCGCTCCCGACGGCGCGCTCGTGCACAACTACCAGTGGCCGGTCGCCGGCGGTTGGGCGGGCTGGTTCCCCCTGGGCTCGGGCGTCGCCAGCGCGCCCACGGTCGGCGCCAACGCCGACGGCCGCTTCGAGGTCTTCGCCACCGGCGCCGACGGCTCGCTGGTGCACACCTGGCAGGTGGCGCCCAACAGCGGCTGGTCGCCGACCTTCGCGCTCGACGGCGGCATCGCTCACCGGCCCGGCCTGGGCACGACCGCCGACAAGCGCCTGGTCGTGTTCGCGGTGACCGCTGCCGGCGCGCTGCGCGGGCGCATGCAGGTGGCACCGAACGGTGGCTGGTCCGGACCGGTCGACGTCGGTGCCGGCGTCACGGGCCAACCCGCGGTCGGGCGCAACGCCGACGGCCGGATGGAGGTGTTCGCTGTCGGGACGGACGGACGGCTGCGCCACGCCTGGCAGCAGCTGGGCGGTGCCTGGTCCGGGCTGTTCGCTCTCGCCGACAGCCCCACCACACGCCAAGCGCCCGCCGTGACGGCCAACGCCGACGGCCGGCTCGAGGTGTTCGTGACCGCCACGGACGGCCGCGTCTACCACGCCTGGCAGGCCGCGGCAGCGGGTGGATGGAGCGCGCTGTTCCCGCTGGGCGGCGATGCCGCCGCACCGCCGAGTGTCCAGGTCAACGCCGACGGCCGGCTCGAGGTGTTCGTGCTGGGCCGCGACGGCCAGGTCTGGCACGACTGGCAACGCTGGGCCGGCGGCCCGTGGAACGGCATGGTGCCGCTCAGCGGGTGATCGGTCAGTAGACGGGGAACTTCGAGCAGAGCGTCGCCACCTCGTCGCGCACGGCGGCGAGCTCGGCGTCGTCGTCGCGCCCGCGCAGAGCCCGGGCGATCAGGGTGGCGATGGCGGCCATCTCCGCCTCACCCATCCCCTGGGTGGTCACCGCGGGAGTGCCGATGCGCAGGCCGCTGGTCACGAACGGCGATCGAGGATCGTCGGGGATGGTGTTCTTGTTGAGCGTGATCCCGGCGCGATCGAGCACGTCCTGGGCCACCTTGCCCGTCAGCTCGGCGTCGAACGGCTGCAGGTCGACCAGCATCAAGTGGTTGTCCGTGCCGCCCGACACCAGACGGAACCCTTCGGCGCCGAGCGCGCCGGCGAGCGTCTGCGCGTTGGCCACGATGTGCGCGGCGTAGGTGGCGAACGACGGGTCGGCCGCTTCCCGGAACGCCACCGCCTTGGCGGCGATCACGTGCTCGAGCGGTCCGCCCTGCAGGCCCGGGAACATCGCCTTGTCGATGGCCGCCGCGTGTTCGGCACGGCACAGGATCGTCCCGCCGCGCGGGCCGCGCAGCGTCTTGTGCGTGGTGAAGGTCACGACGTCGGCGTACGGCACCGGGCTCGGGTGAGCACCGCCGGCGATCAGGCCCGCGATGTGGGCGGCGTCGAACATGAGCAGGGCGCCCACCTCGTCGGCGATCGCCCGCAACGGCTCGGGGTCGATGATGCGGGGGTAGGCCGTGGCTCCGGCCACGATCAGCTTCGGTCGTTCGGCGACGGCCAGGTCGCGGATGGCGTCGTAGTCGAGCCGCTCGTCGCTCGGGGTGACCCCGTAGGCGACGAAGTTGTAGAAGCGGCCGCTGGCGTTCACCGGCGAACCGTGCGTGAGGTGGCCGCCCTGGTCGAGACGCATGCCCAGCACGGTGTCACCCGGCTCCAGCAGCGCCAGGTAGACGCCCATGTTGGCGTTCGCCCCGGAGTGCGGCTGGACGTTGGCGTGGTCGGCGCCGAACAGCGCCGTCGCCCGGTCACGCGCCAGGTCCTCGACCTCATCGACCACCTGGTTGCCGCCGTAGTAGCGCTTGCCGGGGTAGCCCTCCGAGTACTTGTTCGTCAGCACCGATCCCGACGCTTCGAGCACTGCGGGCGAGGTGAAGTTCTCGGAGGCGATCAGCTGCAGCGAGGTGTTCTGGCGCTCGGTCTCGGCGGCGATCAGGTCGAACAGCTCGGAGTCACGGTCGGTCGGCCACGGCATGGCGTCAACCTACCTCAGGGCACCAACAGCGCCGACAGCCGCCGCGCCAGGTCGTCGATCTCGGCGTCGACCTGTTTGAACACCTTGAACCGGCGCCCGATGGGGTCGAGCACATCGTCGTCGGGGCTCTCGCCGAGCAGACCGGCCGGCGTGCGGCGTTCGCCCACCCGCGCCAGCCACGACGGCAGGGCTTCGTCCGGCAGGCGGGCACCGGCCCGCTCCCCGCGGCGCACGAGCTCCTTGAGCGAGAACGTCTTGGCGAAGCCGTCCGGTGTCATCATCGCCGCCTCCCGGACGTGCTGGCGCGCCATGCCGATCACGATGTCGGCCTCGTCGACCATCGAGGGCTCGAGCAGGCGGGACCGGTGGCCGGAGACATCCAGGCCTCGGGCCGCCATCAGCTCGACCACCGCAGGATCCGCCGGTCGGTCGACGGTCAAGAACCCTGCCGAGCTGACCTCGGCCGTGACGCCTCGCTCGTCGAGGTGATGGGCGATGAGCACCTCGCCCATGGGCGAGCGGCAGACGTTGCCGGAGCAGAGGACCACGAGGCGCACTGCCGCCGGATTGTAGTGACGCTGCGGTGCGTCGTTACTCTTGACCGACCAGTCAAGGAGGTGCCCAGGTGACCGAGCTCAACCCTCGCCTCCCCGTGCTGATCGGCGTGGGGCAGTTGTCGAACCGGGTGGATCAGGGCGCCGACCCGCTCGAACCCGCCGAGTTGATGGCCCAGGCGCTCCAGCTGGCGGCTCGTGACACGGGCGTCGACGGTGTCCTCGACGGCGCGGACTCGATCCGCGTGATCAACGAGCTGAGCTGGCGCTACCGCAACCCCGGTGTCGCCGTCGCCGACCGTCTCGGCGTCAAGCCACGAGAGAGCCTCTACACGGTGATGGGCGGCAACTACGTCCAGACGCTGGTCAACCGCACGGCGCTCGACATCGTCGAAGGCCGCAACGACCTGGTGCTGCTCACCGGCGGCGAGGCGTGGCGCACCCGCAGCGACGCCCGCAAGACCGACACCGACCTCGGCTGGAGCTCGCAGTCCGACGAGGTGGCGCCGGCCATGTCCTTCGGCGACGACGAGAACCTCGTCGGTCCGGCCGAGCTGGCGCTCGGCATCGTCATGCCGGTGCAGGTGTACCCGATGTTCGACGTGGCGCTGCGGGCCGCCGACGGCATCAGCATCGACGAGCACCGTGACCGCGTCGCTGCGCTGTGGGCGGCCTTCAGCCAGGTCGCTGCCGACAACCCGCACGCATGGATCCGCACGCCGATGACGGCCGACGCCATCCGCGAGGCGACCCCCGACAACCGGATGATCGGCTTCCCGTACACGAAGGTCCTCAACTCCAACAACATGGTCGACCAGGGCGCCGGGCTCATCCTGTGCTCGGCCGAGCGTGCTGCGGCGCTCGGCGTGCCCCGCGACCGCTGGGTGTTCGTGCATGCCGGCGCCGACGCGCACGACCACTGGTTCGTGTCGAACCGCGACGAGCTGCACCGGTCGCCTGCCATGCGCATCGCCGGCGGCGAAGCGCTGGCGCTCGCCGGGGTCGGGGTCGACGACCTCGCCCACGTCGACCTGTACTCCTGCTTCCCCTCGGCCGTGCAGATCGCGGCGCGCGAGCTCGGGCTGGGCCTCGACCGCCAGCTCACGGTCACCGGCGGTATGAGCTTCGCCGGCGGCCCGTGGAACAACTACGTCATGCACGGCATCGCCACCATGGCCGACGTGTTGCGCGACGACGCCGGCAGCGTCGGGCTGTGCACCGCCAACGGCGGCTACACGACCAAGCACGCCTTCGGTGTGTACGGCACCGAGCCCCCGGCGGCCGGGACGTTCCGCTGGGCCGACGTGCAGGATCAGGTCGATGCCCTGCCGTCGCGCCCGGTCCACACCGACTACGCCGGCGACGCCACGGTCGAGACCTACACCGTGATGTACGGGCGCGAGGCGCGACCCGAGCAGGGCCTCTTCGCACTGCGCACCCCCGACGGCGGGCGAGCGTGGGGTGTGACCGGCGACGCCGACACGATGCACGCGATGGTCGACGCCGAACAGGTCGGAGCGTCGGCGCGCCGCAGCGCCGACGGCGCCACCGAGCTGGTGTAGCGCAGGGCGTTCAGGTGCGGGGCCGGTACCGCTCGGCGAGCGTCGCCATCACGCGGTCGTGCACCTTGGGCATCTCGCTCAGCAGCGTCTTGAACGCCGCCGTGTCGAACACGATGAGCTGCATCGGCGTGGTCGCCACCACGCTGGCATTGCGCGGGCGGTGCTCGATCAACGCGCTCTCCCCCACGATGCTTCCCGGGCCGATGGTGGCGATCAGCTCGTCACCAGCCAGCACGCCGGCTTCGCCCTCAGCGATCACGTAGCACTCCTGGCCGACCCGTCCCTGGTCGATGAGGAGCGCGCCCTCGTCCGCCGACATCTCCTCGGCGAGCTCGGCCACGCGGTGCAGCTCGTCCGGGCTGAACCCGTCGAAGAACGCCACGCCGCCGAGCATCGAGACCAGGTCGGCCACCTTGGTCTCGTCGACCTTCTTCCGCTTGCCGAACATGGCGGTGCACGATAGAGCATGCGTCGGGCGAGCGACGCCCGAGAACGGGGGAACTCATGCGTGCAGCGGTGATGCGCGACGGCAGGCTCGAGGTCGACGACGTGCCCGACCCGGTACCCGGGCCCGGCCAGCTCCTGGTCCGGACGCTGGCGTGCGGCATCTGCGGGTCCGACCTGCACACGCTGCACCACGCCGACCACATGGTGGAGATGGCGAGCGTCGCCGCCGGCGGCGACGGCTTCCCGGGGCAGCCGATGCGGCTCGACGCCGACGTGATCATGGGCCACGAATTCTGTGGCGAGGTGGTCGACCGCGGTGAGCATGCCGACCAGCACGCGGTCGGCGACCTCGTCGTCTCTGTACCGATCACCATGGATGCCGGCGGCCTGCACGCCATCGGCTACTCGAACACCTATCCCGGCGGTTACGCCGAGCTGATGGTGCTCTCGGACGTGCCGCTGCTGACGTTCACGGTCCCGAACGGCCTCGATCCCGAGCTGGCGGCGCTGACCGAACCCATGGCGGTCGGGCACCATGCGGTGGAGCGCTCGTGGACGACGGCCGCCGACAGCGCCGTGGTGCTCGGCTGCGGCCCCGTGGGGCTGGCGATCATCGCCGCGCTCCGCCTCAAGGGCGTCGAGACGATCGTTGCCGCCGACTTCTCCCCCGCCCGACGCGCCTTGGCGACGCACCAAGGCTCCACCGAGGTCGTCGATCCCCGTACGGAGCCCGCGGTCGAGGCGTGGCGCCGAGTCGACGGGCGCCGCCGGCTCATCGTGTTCGAGGCCATCGGCG
>CAZYKR010000259.1:4469-6234 GCA_964648005.1 uncultured Iamiaceae bacterium | reverse complement strand
AGAGCGCCGGGGCGTCGCCGAGCGCCGGCTGCGCCCGGAGCGGCATGGCGCAGCGCACCGTGGGCATCGCCACGTCGATGGCGGCGTCGCCGAGGCGCACCGTGCGGCCGACCCAGTCCTGCTCGACGAAGACCGGTCCCTCGACGTCGAGCACGACGTTGGGGCGGAAGCGACGGACGTCCCAGTCGAGGTCGTCGCGGGCGGCAGCGCAGCCGGCGAGCGTCGCCGTGGTGACGGCGTGGATGGCGGCGAGATCGAGGAAGGTGCCGGGCGGTGCCGGGATCTCGAACTGCTCGGCGTCGTCGTTGGGCGGGTCGAACGTCATCTCGTACGACAGCGCCACCTCGGGATCGACGTGCGCCAAGCGCACCGGCCGATCGAGCCATGCCGACAGGGCGTCGTGCACGGCGGGGTCGTCGGTGGCGATCGACGTGCCGTCGCTCAGCACGATGCGATCGTCGTCGCCGATGGCTTCGAGCAGGCGGCTGGCGCGCTTCGCCGACAGCAGGTGCCCGGAGGCGGTGTCGATCACGCCCCACACTCGATCGCCGGCAACGCCGGTCGCCCCCAGATCGAGGGCATCGACGCGGTGTCCCTGCATCGACTTCACGGGATAGCGCCAACACGCCTGCACGGTGCCGAGGATCGTCATGGCGGCGAGTCTCGCGCCGCGCTCGTCAGCGTGCAGGCTGTCGAGCTTCCATCCCGGCGACCGGGGTGACGCATGCGGGTACGCCACCCAACGGGCGGTTCACGACCATCCCGTAGGCGGGCGGGATGCCGCGGCGTGCCATGGTCAGGTCGACTCGCTGCGCCAGGCGCGCCGTGATGAGGGTCAGCTCCATCTGGGCCAGCGCGAAGCCGATGCACTGGCGCGGCCCACGGCCGAACGGCACCAGCGCCAGGCGCTGCTGCGCCGCCTGCTCCGGGGTCGGGTCGCGGTGGCGACCGGGGTCGAACGTCGTCGGATCGGGCCAGGTGGCCGGATCTCGCCCGGCGAGGTACGGGGACCACAGCACCATCGAACGCTTCGGGATGCGGTAGGGGCCGACGTCGATCGCCTGGGTGGTCAGGCGCGGCGTGAACACCCCGGGCGGGTGCAGGCGCAACGATTCGGCCACCACCGACGCCGCCACCTCGAGCCCGTCGAGATCGGCGCGCCCCAGAGACGCGACCGGCCGGTCACCGAGCACCGCATCCGCCTCGGCGCGCAGATCGGCCCAGATGGTGGGATGGCCGGTGGCTTCGAGCACGGTCCACGCCACGGCGGAGGCCGTGGTGTCGAAGCCGGCGCCGATCAACGTCACGACCTGGTCGCGGATCTCGTCCATCGACAGCTCGCCGGTGCCATCGGGTCCGGCGGCCAGCAGCATCGCCAGCACGTCGTCACGTCCGTCGCCATCGCCGTCACCGGCGCCGTCACGCTGTCGCCGGGCGATCTCGTCGTCGATGACGGCGTCGAGCGCGGCGCGGGCCTGGCGGGCGCGTGCCCGGCGGGTGCCGGGGATGGGGTGGGGGAGTTGACGCAGGCCCGGTTGCTCCAGGTACGTCTTGGCCGGCTCGATGAGGGCGTCGAGCTCGTCGGTGCGTCCGGCGAGCTCGGGCCCGAACAGCGCCTGGGTCACGATGCGCAGCACGAGGCGCCGGCCGATGGGGAACAGGTCGACCTGTCCGGCCGCCGCGGCGGCCAGCTCCCCGTCGATGACGGCGTCGGTCTCGGCGACGATCATAGGGGTCCAGCGGTCGAGCCGGCGCCCGCCCCCCC
>CAZYKR010000259.1:0-4459 GCA_964648005.1 uncultured Iamiaceae bacterium | reverse complement strand
GGCTGACAGCTCGCGCGTGCGGCCCGGCGCCTCACCCAGCCAGAACGGGATCGTGGGTGGCGCCCCGCCGGCGTCGGTGATCGGCGCCGTCGGAGACGATCATCGAGCCGGCGCCGACGTAGAAGCGCAAGGTGTTGGCGACGTGGCCCCATACGAAGCGATCGGTCGGGAGGGCGAGCACGTCGGCGACGTGGTCCGGCTTGCCGACGACGGCCAACGTCATCGGCCCGAGTCGGATGCCGAACGTGCCGTCGTGGCGCGCACCCAACTCGTCGAGGACCGGGATGGGTTCGGAGAGCAGGCCGCGCAGCGCACGCAGCTTCTCGCCGGTGCCTCGGGGTCCGGGGAGCGCTGCGGGCGCGGGCATGGGCCCAGTGGTGGACTGGCCTGCGGTGCTCGCCATGGCGACCTCCCGGCGTCGTTCCCGGAAGTGTCGCGCCTTGCGGCGCCGGCCCGCCCGTCGAGGCCTCCGGGCTACTCGGCGAACCAGTTGGCGTGGAAGCCGATCGGCACCCGGCGCGGGATGGCGATGCGGGCGACCGGTTCGCCGCCGACGTCGTGCGCGTCGAGCACGACGAGGTCGGTGGTGTCGGTGGCGCGGTCGGTCACGATGCTCAGCAGCCAGCCGTCGTCCTCGGCGGTGCCGTCGGCGTTCGGGGCGAAGACGTGCTCGCCCGACACCTCGGACTCGCGGTAGTAGTGCTCGACGGCCTCACCGGTGACGGTGTCGTACTTGACGACGCCGTGGAACTCGAACTCGAACTCCCAGGTGCGGGCCAGGCTGTTGTAGAGGTAGCGGGTCTCGGTGCCGGCGAGGTCGTCGTTGACGCGGGGGAACTCGCCACCGCGATCGTCGGTCTGGGCGTCGGTGACGGTCCCCGACGCCAAGTCGATCGACCACCGCCACGGGTAGGGAGCCTCGCGCCCATGCGGGTCGTCGAACTGGAAGCCGCCCGGCATGTGGGCGAAGCGCGGGGCGCGCAGCTCGATGCGGTCGCCGTCCTCCCAAGCGTTGAAGACGTGCACGACGTAGAAGGGATCGACCTCGAACCACCGGATGTCGGCGCCGTCCCCGCCGCGGGGCAGCACGCCGATGCGGGTGCCGGCTTCCTCGTCCCATCGCATGATGGGCCCGCCGGCCATGGCGGCCGTGACGTCGAAGATGGCGGGCGAGTCGAGGAACAGCACGTGGCGTTCGGTGATGGCGAAGTCGTGCATCATCACCGGGTTGGGTAGCTCGATGTCGGTGCTGTGGATCAGGTTCCCGGCGGCATCGACCACGTGGTAGCGCAGGTACGGCGGGAAGGGCGAGTAGCCGAAGAAGTGCAGCTCACCGGTGGCGGGGTCGATCTTGGGGTGCGCCGTCATGGGACCGACGAGGCGGCCGTCGTAGTCGTACTCGCCGATGGTCTCGAGCTCGCGGGTGAGCTCGGTCGGCTGGCCGGCCTCCATGAGGGCGAAGAGCTTGCCGGCGTGACGCAGCGTGTGCGTGTTGGACGTGTTCTTCATGAACCCGGCCTCGGCCTGGACCTCGGGGTCGATGTGCGCCAGCTCGGCCAGGCCGCCGAAGCAGGCCTTGCCCCGCTTGCGCTCGGCGAGCAGGCCCTTGGACTCGACATACCGGTTGCGGTAGCGGGCGACGCCGTCCTCGAGGTAGATGGCGTGCACCATGCCGTCACCGTCGAAGGGGTGGTAGGCGCCCATGGGTGCGAACTGGGGGTTCGGGCCGTTGCGCACGAACATGCCGTTGAGCCCGGCGGGGATCTCGCCGATCACCTCGAGGTCGCGGTCGTCGCGCTCGTCGGTCACCGGGGTCAGCAGGCCGGTGAGGAAGGGCGAGGGGGTGGGGGCGGCGTCGATGCTCATGGAGTCCTCCGTCGTGGCGGTTCGGCTGAACTTAACACTGTAAACCGCGCCCGACAAGGGCAGTGCGTGCCCGCCGTTCGGGCCTGTCAGCGCCGCCCGATAGGGTCACGACTCGCACCAGCGAGACAGCACGCACCACCAGCCGGGAGCAGCCATGGGCGAGTCGACCATCATCTACACCCGCACCGACGAGGCGCCGATGCTGGCGACCTACTCGTTCCTGCCCGTCATCGAGACGTTTGCGGGGGCCGCGGGCGTCGACGTGCAGACGCGCGACATCTCCCTCGCCGGACGCATCCTGGCCACCTTCCCCGAGGCCCTCGCCGCCGATCAGCGCATCGCCGACGACCTGGCCGAGCTCGGTGCGCTGGTGACCACGCCCGAAGCCAACGTCATCAAGCTGCCCAACATCTCGGCCTCGATCCCGCAGCTCAAGGCCACCATCGAGGAGCTGCGGGCCAAGGGCCTCATGGTCCCCGAGTACCCCGATGAGCCGTCGACCGACGAGGAGGCGGCGATCAAGTCGCGCTACGACAAGGTCAAGGGCTCGGCGGTCAACCCGGTGCTGCGCGAGGGCAACTCCGACCGGCGGGCGCCGGCGTCGGTCAAGGCCTACGCCCGCAGCCATCCGCACTCGATGGGGGCGTGGTCGGCCGACTCGCGCACCCGCGTCGCCACCATGGGTGCCGACGACTTCCGCAGCAACGAGCAGTCGATCACCGTGGCGGCGCCCGACACGCTGCGCATCGAACTGGTCGCCGACGGAGGGGCCACGACGGTGCTCAAGGAGCTGCCGGTGATCGCCGGTGAGGTCGTGGACGCCACCGTGCTGCACGTGGCGGCGCTCGACCGGTTCCTGGCCGAGCAGCTGGCGGCGGCCAAGGCCGACGACGTGCTGTTCTCGATCCACCTGAAGGCCACGATGATGAAGGTCTCCGACCCCGTCATCTTCGGCCACGCCGTGCGGACGTACTTCGCCGACGTCTTCGCCGCCCACGCAGCGACACTCGACGCCGTCGGGTTCGACCCGAACAACGGCCTCGGTGACCTGGCCGACCGGCTGGCGACGCTGCCCGACGACCAGCGCGCCGCCATCGAGGCCGATCTGGCGGCGGCGATGGCGTCGGGCCCGGCGCTGGCCATGGTCGACTCCGACCGGGGCATCACCAACCTGCACGTGCCGAGCGACGTGATCGTCGACGCCTCGATGCCGGCCATGATCCGCACGTCGGGACAGATGTGGAACGCCGCCGGCGAGCAGCAGGACACCCTCGCCGTCATCCCTGATTCGAGCTACGCCGGCATCTACGAGGTGGTCATCGAGGACTGCAAGGCCCACGGCGCCTTCGATCCGGCGACGATGGGCAGCGTCCCCAACGTCGGGCTGATGGCGCAGAAGGCCGAGGAGTACGGCAGCCACGACAAGACCTTCGAGATCGCGACGGCCGGCGTCGTGCGCGTCGTGGGCGGCGACGGAGCCCTGCTGATGGAGCATCGGGTGGAGCCCGGCGACATCTGGCGGGCGTGCCAGACCAAGGATGCGCCCATCCGCGACTGGGTGAGGCTGGCGGTGAGTCGGGCGCGCGCCACGGGTGCTCCGGCGGTGTTCTGGCTCGACGAGACCCGGGCTCACGACGCCCAGCTCATCGCCAAGGTGCGCGACGAGCTGCCCCGCCACGACACCGCCGGCCTGCAGATCGAGATCATGGCGCCCGCCGACGCCATGCGCTTCAGCCTCGAACGCATCCGACGCGGCGAGGACACGATCTCGGTCACCGGCAACGTGCTGCGCGACTACCTCACCGACCTGTTCCCGATCATGGAGCTCGGCACCAGCGCCAAGATGCTCTCGATCGTCCCGCTCATGCAGGGCGGCGGGCTGTTCGAGACCGGCGCCGGCGGTTCGGCGCCCAAGCATGTGCAGCAGCTCGTGAAGGAGAACCACCTGCGCTGGGACAGCCTGGGCGAATTCCTGGCGCTGGCGGCGTCGTTCGAACACCTGGCCGAGGTGACCGGCAACCCGCGGGCGACGGTGTTGGCCGAGACGCTGGACCGGGCCACGGGCACGCTGCTCGAGGAGGGCCGCTCGCCGTCGCGCAAGGTGCACGAGCTCGACAATCGGGGGAGCCACTTCTATCTGGCCCTGTACTGGGCGCAGGAGCTGGCGGCGCAGACCGCCGACGCCGAGCTGGCGGCGCGCTTCGCCCCCCTCGCCGAGGCGCTGGCGGCGAACGAGGCGACCATCGTCGACGAGCTCAACGCCGTGCAGGGCAGCCCGGTCGACTTCGGGGGCTACTACCTCCCCGACCCGGCGAAGGCGGCGACGGTCATGCGGCCGAGCGTGACGTTCAACCAACTGCTCGCCGACGCCTGATCTCTTCCGGGCTTGTCGGATGGAGATCGTCGACCATCGGCTCGTCGGCGCGCTGCGCGTCGATCTGTTCGACCACGACGCAGTGGGGACGGTCGTCGACGGCGACGCCGTGTTCCAGACGGCCACGATCGAGGCGCTGCTCGACGGCGCCTACGAGGGCGACCTCAGCATCGGTGAGCTGCTCGGGCACGGCGACCTCGGCATCGGCACCCTCGACGG
>CAZYKR010000258.1:0-6256 GCA_964648005.1 uncultured Iamiaceae bacterium | reverse complement strand
CCCCGAACTGGAGGCCGATGGTGTGGTCGCCGCTGCGCCCGGCGCCGCCGCCCCAGTTCCATGCGATGGTGGAGGGCCACCGGCCCCGCCCCACGTCCAGGACACCCCAGGCGTCACCTGCGGCGCCGCCGACCTCCCGGCGCTGGTCGCCGACGACGAGGGTGCCGGTCGCGGGGCGTGCTTGGTGCTTGGAGGTGAAGTTGAAGGTGGTGTCGTCCCAGGGGATGACGACGTTCAGCGATTCGTGGCCCGGGGGTAGGGCCACGACGATGTCGAGCGCGCCGGGGCGGCCGTCTCGCTCTCGCCATTGGGCGACGATTTGGGTTCCCGCCGCGTCGTCGGTGATCTCGATGGCGAAGTCGTCGCGGGTGAGCTCGAGGGGTTGGGTGCTGCACTGCTCGGGGAGCGAGACGTCGGCCGCGGCGACGATGGTTCCGGCCCCGCCGCTTCGATCGGTGTTCAGGTCGGCCCACCACACGTCAGAGAGGCCGAAGTGGTCGACGTCGGCGTAGACCGCGGAGATGGCGAGGTCTCCGGCGAGGATCGCCCAGTAGTCCCACCGTTTGTTGCGGCCGTGTTCGCCGAGGAGGTTGGCGCGGTGCAGCGGGTGACGGGACCAGCCGCGGGCGTCGGGGTTGAGTCGGGAGCCGTCGGGGGTGCACAGGTCGACCGGGTCGACGAGCTCGCGCTCGTGCGTCGTCATGGCCGACGAGCCTAGGGTCCCGCCATGTCTCGTTCGCGGCCGTTCCCCGAGTTCGTGGTCGCCTGCGGTGAGGAGGCATCGGACCCTCTGGTGATGCACGACGACCGTGTGGTGCGCGTCGATGAGCTCGCCGCGAGCGGTCACCTCGATCATCAGGACGACGACCTGGCGGCCGTGGCGTCGCTCGGTGTCGATGTTTGGCGTTATGGCATGCCTTGGCGGCTGACGGAGCCGGAGCCGGGCGTGTTCGACTGGTTGTTGTGGGACCGGGCGCTGGCGGCGTGCGATCGTCACGGGTTGGAGCCGGTGGTCGATCTGTGTCATTTCGGTCTGCCGGATCACTACGCCGGGTTCGGCGATCCGACCTGGATTGACGGGTTCGTGCGCTACGTCGAGGCGTTCCTCGCCCGCTACCGCGAGCCGATGTGGTTCACGCCGGTGAACGAACCACTCATCACCGCGATGTGCTCCGGGATGTGGGGGATCTGGAACGACCGGCGCGCGAGCCGACACGACTACATGCGGCTGCTCGCGAACGTGACGTTGGCGAACTTGGAGGCGATCGACCGGATCTCGGCTGACCGGGCGGGGTGGTGGATCGGAGCGGAGGGGTTCGGGTGCCACGTCGCTGCGACACCCGAGCACGAGCATGCGGCGACCGTGGCCCGCGAGCTCGATCAGCTCACGTGGGACCTGCACCTCGGCGCCGATCCGCCGTCTTCGGTCGCGGACGTCTTCGACGTCGTCGATCCCCAGGTCTTGGCCCGGATCTCCGCGCTGGCCGGCCCAACGGAACGGGTCGTGGCCGGCCATGACTTCTATCCGATCAGCGTGATGGTGCATGGGGTTGTCGAGGAACCGCTGTCGATCAGGGAACGGGTGGCGGCCTACGAACGCGAAGCCCGCGCCTGGCATGCCCGCTATCAGCGTCCGTTCTGGGTGGCGGAGACCTCGAACCTCGGGCTCGCCGTCGACGACGGTCCGTGCTGGCTGGACGAGCTGGTCGGTGCGCTCGACCGGTTGCGCGCGGATGGCCTCCCGGCCCGCGGGGTCTGTTGGTACAGCCGAGGTGATCAGTTCGATTGGCACACGATGCTGGCCCGCCCGGTCGGCGAGGTCACCGAGGTCGGCCTCTACGACGCGTCACGCCGTCCACGCCCCGTGGCACAGGCCTACGCCGCCCTGGCGACCTCTGCCCGGGTGGGCGTCGCCGCGTCCGGGCAATAGCGGAGAAGCCAGTTCGCGGGGCCTCGCCGAGGTCGAGCACGCGCGTCTCCCGAGCGCGACCATGACGGCGTGAACGACGAGCGCGAACCGTTCAGGATGCCCGCAGCGTTCATCGGGCACGGCAGCCCGATGAACACGCTGGAGCAGAACCGCTTCACCGAGGCCTGGGGCGCCTTGGGTGAGATCGTGCCCACCCCCGAGGCGGTGCTGTGTGTCTCCGCGCATTGGTACACGAACGCCACCGCGGTGACCGCCATGGCGCAGCCGCGGGTCATCCACGACTTCTACGGGTTCCCCCAGGAGCTGTTCGACTTTGACTACCCCGCGCCTGGTCACCCCGAGATCGCCGAGCTGGTCGCCGAGACGGTCAAACCGCGCTGGGTCGGGCTTGACGTCGACAGCTGGGGTCTCGACCACGGCACCTGGTCGGTGCTGGCCCACGTGTTCCCCGCCGCCGATGTGCCCGTCGTGCAACTCTCGATCAACGCGCTGCAGCCCTTGGACTACCACCTCGACATCGGCGCCCGACTCGCGCCGCTTCGCGATCAGGGTGTGCTGATCGTCGCCAGCGGCAACATCGTGCACAACCTCCGCCGCATCGACTGGAGCGATCCCGATGGCGCCACCGACTGGAACCGGCGGTTCGACGACGCGGCCGCCACGTTGTTGCGCGACCGCCCCGGCGACATCCTCGAGCTCGTCGCGCACGCCGACTTTGAGTTGGCGGTGCCCACCCCCGACCACTTCATCCCCATGCTCTACCTCGCCGCCCTGGCCGACGCCACCGACGACACACTCGACGTGTTCGTCGAGGGGGCTGCCTTCGGGTCGATCTCGATGACCAGCTACACGCTCGGGGCAGACTGCCCTCCGTCGACGAGCAGCGACCCCGCGCCGGTCACGAGGTCCGCGACCGCGCCGCCGGAGGAGACCAACCTCTGACACCGACCCTGAGTTCGTGCGGCCGACCCGGGGGTTCAGGGGCGACGGTGGGTGTCGAAGAAGTCGAGCATCGCCGTGGTGGCCTCGAGGTTGGTGGTCATGTGACCGGCGACGGCGGCCACGTCGACGTCGGCGAGGTCGAGGAGCCGTTGGTCGCTGGCCAGCTCGGCGAGGCGGGCGGCGTCGACGTAGTTGAGCATGCCCGGCCAGGTGTGGCCGCCACCGAGGACGGTGTCGAGCTCCACCGCGGTGCCCGGCTGGCAGCCGGTCCAGCGGCGGGCTTCGATGTCGTCGAAGGGCTTGGTGACCTCGGGGTCGGGTTGGCAGCCGTCGGCAGCAGCGAACTCGCCGGTGCGGGATACGACGGAGGGGTTGGCGGTGTCGACGTTGGCCGCGGAGCCGCCGTTGTAGGGCACGAGCGGGTCGGTGTCGCCGTGGAACGCGATCACCGAGACCGGTTCGAGGTCGTCGCAGGGGGCGGCGAGGTTGATGCCTGAGACCGGCGCGATCGCGGCCAGGCGACCGGGCAGGGCGCAGGCGAGCGTGGCGGCCATGCCGGCACCGTTCGAGTTGCCGGTGACGTAGATGCGAGCGTCGTCGACACAGAGCTCGGCGGCGGTCGACTCGATGAGCTGGGTGAGGAACCTGACGTCGTCCTGGGCGCCCGGGATGGTGGCCGCGCCGTCAACAGCCAGGTTCCAGTACGGGGCGCTGATGTCCTGTCCGCCGATCGACAGCGTGGCCGGCGCCGCCTGTGGGGTGATGAGGAGGTACCCGCGATCCGTGGCCTCCTTGGGGAGGTTGGAGAACAGGTTCTGCTGCTCGATCGTGGAGGTGAACCCGTGGAGGTTCACGATCAATGGGAGCGGTGTCGTGCCGTCGTAGCCCGGTGGTATGACCCGTTCGTAGACGCGGTCGACGCCCCCGTAGGGCATGGTGATGCGCTCGGTCCCCGCGGTGGGCGGGGTGGCGCGACGACACCCCGACGGCACGGTGGTTGCCGTCGAACCCGGATCGGCAGGTCCGGTGGTAGCCGACGGCCCCGGCTTGGGACCCGCATCACCGTTGGGGGAGGGGTCGCTCGAACACGCCGCGGCGACGGCAAGCGTGAGAACGACCAGGAAGGCGAGCCGGTGACGGCGTGTGGTTGTCACAGTCGGGTGGTCACGCGACCGATGAGCCCGGAGCGGCCGGGGTAGAGGCGGGTGAGGAGGTCGACGGCTCGGGCGTCGGGGCCGACAGTGATGCGGGGCTGGTCGCGTTCGATGGCACGGACGATACGGCGCGCGACCGTGCCGGGTGGGCGCATGGCGAGCGGAGCGAAGCGGGAGTTGCCCATCGATGCCAGCTGCGCGGCGTGGCTGCCGCGGGCGGCGTTGGTGATGTCGGTGCGGATCGCGCCGGGGTACACGACGGTGACGCCGATGTCGGTGGTGACAAGCTCGGCGCGGAGGGCCTCGGTGAACGAGCGGACGGCGCCCTTGGTGAGCGAGTAGGCGGCGTTGTGGGGCAGGCCGAGCAAGCCGACCATGCTCGAGAGGTTCACGATGTGGGCTTCCTCCGCGTCGCGCAGCGCCGGGAGGAACGAGCGGCAGCCGTGGACGACACCCCAGACGTTGATGTCGACGATCCAGTGGAGATCGTCGAGGGACTCGTCCTCGAAGCCCCCGGCGGAGGTGACGCCGGCGTTGTTGACGAGGATGTGGCAGCCACCGTGGATCTCGACGACCTCGGCGGCGACTGCGTCGAGGCGCGACTGGTCGCGCACGTCGGCCACATGGGCCGAGGCACGTCGGCCCAGCGACCGGATCAGCTCGGCGGTGTCGGCTGCTCGTGCCTCGTTGGTGTCGACGACGGCAACGTGCGCACCGTGGCGGGCGAGCGCCTCGCTGGTCGCGCGGCCGATGCCGCTGCCGGCGCCGGTCACGACGGCCACCCGGTCGGTAAAGGACCTCATGCGCGGCCCGGACTGTTGAGCACGCACTGTGTGCCGCTGTAGATGGTGGGGAGGCACTTGTTGCAATGGATGCACAGGCCGGACCTGGTCTGGTGGTGCTGCATGCGGTTGGGAAGATCTGGTTCCCGGAGCAAGACCCGTGCCATCGCGACGAACTCGAAGCCGTCGTCCAGCGCTCCGGTGATGGTGTCGAGCTCGTTGACGCCGCCCAGCAGGATGAGCGGCATGCCCAGCGCCGACCGGAACTCCCGCGCGAAGGGCAGGAAAAAGGCTTCTTCGAACGGGATGTGCGGGAAGATCCGCCGGCCGGCGACGCGCAGGCCGAGCCCGACGAGCTTGGGTTGGGTGGCGATGAACTCACGCATCGGCACGTCACCACGGAAGTAGTACATGCCGTTGAGCAGCGAGCTACCACCGGTGAGCTCGAGCGCGTCGAGGTGACCGTCCGCCTCGAGAAGCCGGGCGATCGGCAGGCTCTCGTCGAGCCACAGCCCGCGGGGGACGCCGTCAGCCATGTTGAACTTGGCGATGACCGCCATGCGCGCCGGTGCCGCCCGCCGGACGGCTTCGACCACCCGGCGCGGGAACCGCGCCCGGTTCTCGATGCTGCCGCCATACTCGTCGCGTCGCTTGTTGAGGTTCGGGCTGAAGAACGAGCTCAGCAGGTAGTTGTGGCCCAGGTGGATCTCGACGCAGTCGAACCCCGCCTCGGCGGCCAGCTCGGTCGCGCGCACGAAGTCGGCGACCACCTCGTCGAGCTGTCCCTGGGTCGCGCCGCGGACCAGCCCCATCGCGGGGGCGCTGAGCCGGGTGGACGGCGCCAACGTGGCCTGTCGGTTCGATCGCGTGTTGGCCACCAACCCGGCGTGACCCAACTGCGCGGCCGCAGCCGCGCCGTGCTCGTGCACCGCGTCCACCAGGCGAACCAATCCCGGCAGAGCTTCACGGGACATGACGAGGGTGTCGCGGTGCACCCTCCCGCCAGGTGACACCGCGCAGTAGGCGACGGTCGTCATCGCCGCCCCGCCCGCCGCCACGCGCTCGTGGAACCGCACCAGGTCATCGCTGACCGCACCGCGCGGCATCACGCCCTCGAAGGTGGCGGCCTTGATGATGCGGTTCCGCAGTGTCAGCGGACCGAGACGGGCAGGCTCGAACACAGCTGTAGGCAACGCCCCTCCAATGCACGCTCAGTTCCGAGACCACTGGTATCGTATCAACGTGGCGTCGACCGGCCAAACAGTCCCCACGAGAGGGGGGCGACCGCGCGATCCCGCGATCGACGACCTCGTGCTCGACGCGGCTCGGGAGCTCCTCGTGGAGGTCGGCTGGGAGGCGACGACCATGCGGGGCGTCGCCGCGCGGTCCGGTGTCAGCCGCGCCGCCGTCCTCCGCCGGTGGCCCTCCAAGGCGCACCTGGTGCTCGC
>CAZYKR010000257.1:0-6285 GCA_964648005.1 uncultured Iamiaceae bacterium | reverse complement strand
GCCGTCGGGGGACACACGCGACGGCTTCGCCGAGCACCTCGACTGGGAACGGACCCTGTTCGCCGATCGCTGGTCGGTCGTGTCGTGGCCAGCCGAGTTCGGCGGCCGCGGCGCCAGCCTGTGGCAGTGGCTGATCTTCGAGGAGGAGTACTACCGGGCCGGCGCACCGCAACGGGTCACCCAGAACGGCATCTTCCTGCTGGCGCCGACGATCTTCGAGTTCGGCACGGAGGCGCAGCGCTCGCACTGGCTGCCCCGCATGGCCGCCGCCGAGGACCTGTGGTGCCAGGGCTGGAGCGAGCCCAACGCCGGCAGCGACCTGGCCGGCATCTCGTCCAAGGCCGTGCGTGACGAGGCATCGGGCGGTTGGCGTCTGACCGGCCAGAAGACCTGGACCACCCGGGGCGCGTTCTGCACGCATCTGTTCGGGCTGTTCCGCACCGACCCGGAGGCCGAGCGCCACCGCGGGCTCACCTACTTCCTGGTGCCGCTCGACGCCGACGGTGTGACGGTGCGCGGCTTCGGTCGCCTCGACGGCGACGAGGGGTTCGCCGAGGTGTTCCTCGAGGACGCCTTCGTGCCGGACGACCACGTCCTCGGCGAGATCGACCAGGGGTGGGGCGTGGCCATGGCGACGACGTCGTCCGAGCGGGGGCTCACGCTGCGCTCGCCCGGGCGCTTCACCGCCGCCACCGCCCGCCTCGTCGAGCTGTACCGCAGCGCCGTCGTCGAGGCGGCGGCGGAGGGTCGGTGGGTCGACCCGTCGTTGCGCCAGCGCGTCGTGCAAGCGTGGATCGACGCCGAGGCCTACCGGCTCTACACGCTCGGCGACGTCACCGACATCGTCGAGGGGCGATCGCCGGACGCACGATCGAGCCTCAACAAGCTGTGGTGGTCGGAGATGGACGTACGCATCCACGGCACAGCGCTCGAGCTGCTCGGCCCGCGTGCCGAGCTCGACGGCCCGTGGATGAAGGGCTACCAGTTCGCCCTGTCGGGTCCGATCTACGCCGGCACCAACGAGATCCAGCGCAACATCGTCGCCGAGCGCGTGCTCGGCCTGCCGAGGAAGTAGCCGCATGCGCTTCGCCTTCACCGACGACCAGCTGGCCTTCCGCGACGCCGTCGCCGACGTGCTGGCCAAAGAGGCCGGCGCCGACGCCTGGCCTGCGCTGGCGGCAATGGGCGTCGCCGGCATCTGCGTGCCCGAAGCCGACGGCGGCATGGGCATGTCCCTGCTCGACCTGGAGCCCATCCTCGAAGAGGTCGGTCGGGCCTGCGTCCCGGGGCCCATCGTCGACACCGCCGCCGTGGCGCCGGTGCTGCTCGGCGCCGTCGGAGGTGACACGGCGCGCCGGCTGCTCGGCGAGATCGCTGCCGGTGAGCGGACCGTGGCGGTGTGCCTCGAGCCCGGCATGCCGGTCGAGCGCGCCGACACGGTGCTGCTGGTCGGCGCGGACGGTCTGTTCGCCCTCGACGGCGATGCTGTCGACGCCGCCGGGCGCGCCGTCGACAGCGTCGACCCGCAGCGATCGCTCGTCGTGCTCGACGCCGTGCCGACCACCGCCGAACCCGTCGGCGCCGTGGGCGACGACGTCATCGAGGCGGCGCGGCGCGCCGGTGCCATCGGCACGGCCGCCGTGCTCGTCGGCCTCGGCGATCGCATGCTCGAGCTCAGCGTCGGCTACGCCGCCGAGCGCAAGCAGTTCGGGGTGCCGATCGGCTCGTTCCAGGCCGTCAAGCACCACCTCGCCGACGCCACGCTGGCCAACGAGTTCGCCAAGCCGCTGGTACGCCACGCCGCCGCCATCGCTTCGGGCGTCGCCGCCGATCCGGCCCACCCCGTGCCGGCCGAGCCGGCGGTGGCGGCGTCGATGGCCAAGGCGGCAGCGTCGGACGCGGCGCAGGTGGTGGCGGCCCAGGCGCTGCAGTGCCACGGCGCCATCGGCTACACGGTCGAGTACGAGCTGCACCTGTACCTGAAGCGCACCTGGGCGCTGGCGGAGGCGTGGGGGAGCGCCGCCTGGCATCGTGAGCTGCTGGCGCGCCGCCTGCTCGACGCTTGAGTCGGATCGACGAACGGAGACCACCATGGCCGAGGCCTACATCATCGACGCCGTGCGCACGCCGGTGGGCCGGCGTGGCGGCGGGCTGAGCCAGTTGCACCCCGCCGACCTGGGCGCGGTGCCGCTGACGGCACTGTTCGAGCGTGTCGATGTCGACCCTGCGGCGGTCGAGGACGTGATCTACGGCTGCGTCGACACCATCGGGCCGCAGGCCGGCGACATCGCCCGGACGTGCTGGTTAGCGGCCGGACTGCCCGAGCACGTGCCCGGCACCACGATCGATCGCCAGTGCGGCAGCTCGCAGCAGGCGGTGCACTTCGCCGCCCAGGCGGTGATGAGCGGCACGAGCGACCTCGTCGTCGCCGGCGGCGTGCAGAACATGTCGGCCATCCCGATCAGCTCGGCGATGCTCGTCGGCGAGCAGTTCGGGTTCGCCGACCCGTTCTCGGGGTCGGTCGGCTGGCAGCGACGCTACGGCGACCAGGAAGTGAGCCAGTTCCGTTCCGCCGACATGATCGCCGAGCGATGGGACT
The DNA here is from genome assembly GCA_964648005.1 of uncultured Iamiaceae bacterium. Lineage (GTDB taxonomy): Bacteria > Actinomycetota > Acidimicrobiia > Acidimicrobiales > Acidimicrobilacustridaceae > JAGQTE01. Next base: position 3,686 of record CAZYKR010000257.1, on the reverse strand, counting down.
GCAGCCGCGCCGAGATGGAGGACTTCGCCGTCGAGTCGCACCGCCGGGCCGTGCAAGCCATCGACGAGGGGCGCTTCGACGGCCAGGTCGTCGCCGTCGGGGAGTGCACGACCGACGAAGGCCCACGCCGCGAGCAGAACATGGACAAGATGCGCAGCCTGCCGACGCTGAACCCCGACGGTCGGGTCACCGCCGCGGTGGCGTCACAGATCTCCGACGCGTCGGCGGCGCTGCTGATCGCGTCTGAGCAGGCGGTGCGCGACCACGGCCTCACGCCGCGGGCACGCATCCATCACTTGAGCGTGCGTGCCGACGACCCGGTGTGGATGCTCACGGCGCCGATCCCCGCCACCCGACACGCCTTCGCCAAGACCGGCATGTCGATGGACGACATCGACCTGGTCGAGATCAACGAGGCGTTCGCGTCGGTGGTGCTGGCGTGGCAGAAGGACCTCGACGTGGACCCGGCCAAGGTCAACGTCAACGGGGGCGCCATCGCCCTCGGCCACCCGCTCGGTGCCACCGGCGCCCGCCTGATGACCACCCTGCTCAACGAGCTGGAGCGCACCGGCAGCCGCTATGGCCTCCAGACCATGTGCGAGGGCGGCGGCCAGGCCAACGTCACGATCATCGAGCGGCTCTAGCCGCGCCGCCGGTCACCGCAGGACGAGCGAGGTCGTCGAGATGACCCCCGTCAACGTGAAGTCGGTCGCCGCTACGTTGCATGCCACGATGCGCACGGACGGCGCGCCGGTGCGTGCTTGGGCGATCGTCGGGATGAGGTTGATGGCAGAGCTCGGCACGGTTCCGCCGGTGAAGCGCGGGATGACCAGGTCACCTTCGACGAGGCCGCCGTTGGTCAGTGAGAAGAGGTCCTCACACGTACCTGCGGGGAGGACCTTGCCGGTGAGGTCTGCTGACGAGTTGAAGGTGAACGTCGTCATGTCGGCGAGCCGCAGCGTGCCGTCGTCCACCTCCGCGCCGGTCACGGCGTCGTCGGCGAGCTGCGCGTTGCCGACGTAGTTGCTGCCGGCGAGCGCCGTCGAGATCTTGGACGTGACCTGCGCCTTGGTGTCGTAGCGGTCGTCGTGGTTGTGGTCTTCGTAGTAGCCGTTGACATCGACGATGACGTTGGCCTGGCCGCTGTTGTTGAAGATCGACACCTTCCCGGCCGTCCCCAGCTTCACGGTCACGCCGTTCGGCACCGTGTCCCCTGCGGCGAAGTTCAGGTTCGACGCTGTGGGCTTCGTCGTCCCGGTCGGGAAGATCGTCAGGTGGCTCGCCGCGGTGGCGTCCGTGACCGTGACGTTGAGCACGGCGGCCGACGCCGTTCCCGGGATGCCGCCGGCGCCCGAGACCTGGAGGTCCACGGTCTGGCCGGGGCCGACCTTGGTGCCGACGGGCAGCGGCGAGGGCCCGAAGCGGGTGTCCATGATGCGGGCCGGAGGCAGCGGAAAGAACGCAGCGCGCGCACCGGAGCTGACGGTGGCCTCGACCATCTTCGGCAGCATCAGGCCGCCGGCCAGGAAGGCGAGGGCGACGACGGAGATCTTGCCGGCGAGGTGGGACTTCGAGCGCATAGCTCCTCCGACGGTTCGGGCCGTCGGCCTCAGCGCTGGCGGCAGTCGATGACAGGTTCAGGACCGTACTTCGGCAGCGAGATCGGGTCCCGCGCCGTCGTGAAGTCGAGCGTGGCGGCCAGGTTGTTGGCGGTGCGGTCCCGCAGGGTCATCGGCTCGAGGCCCCAGCGCCACTCGACCATCTTAAGGATCGAGCAGTGCTCGTAGGGGCCGCCGTGGTCGACGCGCGCGGGGGCGTAGGGGCCGACGGCGATGGCAGGGACCCGGCCGCCCAGGATGGTGAGGTCCGGCTTGTGCTCGATGTCGGCGGGCAGCACGGTGTCGTCTTGGACGCGGGGCGGGGCGACGTGGTCGAAGAAGCCGCCTCCTTCGTCGAAGTTGATGACGGCGACGAGGCGCTCCCACTGGGGGCTCTTGGCGAGGATGTCGTGGACCTCGCCGAGGAACACGTCGCCGACCTGGACCGATCCCGAGGGGTGCATCGAGTTGGTCAGGTCGTCGATGAGCTCCTCGATGGCGAAGTCGGGGTCGACGAAGCAGATGTTGGGGAGCTTCCCGGCCGCGGCGTCGGTGACGAATTGCTCGAACGGGTAGCTGATGTCGTCGTAGCGCTTCGACGCGAACAGCCCCGTCATCGGCTCCTCGATGGCGTAGTAGCCGGCGCTCAGCCCGGCGGCTTTGGCCCGATCGAAGATCGTCGTTTGCAGCTGCGAGGGTCGCGGGTCGCTCGGGTTCCGGGGAAAGGTGCCGGTGTGCGTGACATCGGTCGTGGCGCACAGCTGGTAGAGGCGGTTCGGCCAGGTCGGGCCCATCACCGATGCGAAGTAGTTGTCGCAGGCCGTGTAGCCCTGCGCCAATGCGGCAAGGATCGGCAGGTCTTGGCCGGTGTAGTAGCCGATGGGGTAGAGGTCGCCCTCTGGCTGGGTCAGCAGGAACCCGTCGTTGGCGCCGTCGTTCCACTGCGTCCGCATGGCCGGCACGTCGTGGTCGGGTCCGACGTGGCCGCACCCTTGCCAGTCCGGCGCCAAGCCGTACGTGGCGTGCTGGGCGCCGGCGGCGTCGCGGTAGGTGAGGCCGGCCTGCTTGCCGTCGGCGCCGGGGAGCCAGCCGAGGATGTGGTCGAAGGACCGGTTCTCCATCATCAACACGACGACGGTGTCGAACGGAGCGCTGGCCGGGTCGGGCAGCGGCCGGGTGCCCGAGGTCGACCGGCCAGCGGTTGTGCCCGGACCCGACGTCGTCGTGTCGGCGGCACAGCCCACACCGAGCGCCGCGGCAGATGCGGCAGCGGCGGCGGTGGTCAGGAACTGGCGTCGGTCGAGCGGACTCACGGTCGGCGGTCGATCACGGCAGGTGCGTTGCGTCGGCGGGGCAGTTCTCGGCGGGTTCGGGGGTGAAGTCGGGCAGCGTGATGGGATCGCGTCGGGTCGTGAAGTCCAACGTCTCGCCGATGTTCAGCGCCGTCTTGTCCCGCAGCGTCATGGGCTCCAGGCCCCACCGCCACTCGATGAACTTCAGGATCGAGCAGTGCTCGTACGGTCCAGCGGTCTCGATCTTGCGCGCCGCGAACGGGCTGATGGCGATGGCGGGGACGCGGAAGCCGAGGATCGTCAGGTCCGGGTGCGGGCCAGGGCCGGGCAGCACGGTGTCGTCCTGGACCCGCGGTGGCGGCACGTGGTCGTAGAAGCCTCCGGCCTCGTCGAAGTTCAAGAACGCCACCATCCGCTCCCACTGCGGGCTGTTGACGAGGGCGTCGTGCACCTCGGCCACGAAGCCCTCGGCGACCCGGACGCTGCCGTACGGGTGGTAGTCGTTCGACGTGCCATTGAACTCGGCGTGCGCCGTGTAGTCGGGGTCGATGAACACCACGTTGGCGAGCTTGCCGTCCTTGGCGTCGGTGAGGAACTGCTCATAGGGATAGGTGATGTCGTCGTACTTCTTGGAGGCGAACAGGCCGGTCATCGGCTCACCCCACGTGTAGTAGGCGGCAGACAGGCCGGCGTCGCGCATGCGGTCGAAGATGGCGGTGTCGAGCTGCACGGGGCGGGGCTGGTCGGGCTCGGGGAAGAAGCCGGTGATGTCGAGGTCCGTCGTGGCGCACAGCTG
>CAZYKR010000256.1:0-6350 GCA_964648005.1 uncultured Iamiaceae bacterium | reverse complement strand
GGCATCGCCGAGGACATGCAGAAGGGCATCATCGACCGCTTCCGGTCGCTGCCGATGTCCCGCTCGGCCGTGCTCGCTGGCCGCACGGCCAGCGACGTGTCCTACAACATGTTGTCGATCTTCATCATGGGGATCACCGGGTTCCTGGTGGGATGGCGCATCCGCGGCTCGATCGGCGAGGCCATCGCCGGTTTCGTGCTGCTGTTGCTGTTCGCCTACGCGCTGTCGTGGGTCATGGCCTACATCGCCCTGCTGGTGCCGAGCCCCGAGGTGATCAACAACGCGTCGTTCATGGTCATCTTCCCGCTCACGTTCGTGGCCAACACCTTCGTGCCGATCGAGGACCTGCCCGAGCCGCTGCAAACGTTCGCCGAGTGGAACCCGGTCTCGTCCGTCACCCAGGCGGCGCGCGAGCTGTTCGGCAACATCCCGCCTGAGGTCAGCGCTCCGGACGTCTGGTCGCTGCAGAACCCCATCGCCTACACCCTGATCTGGATCGCCGGCACGATCCTGGTCTTCGCGCCGCTGTCGGTTCGCCGCTACAAGCGCTCGGGCAAGAAGTAGCGGCGCCGTGGCGGGGCCGACCGAGCGGGTGCTGCAGCTGCTGTCGCTGCTGCAGACGCATCAGCACTGGCGAGGCAGCGACCTGGCGACGCGCCTCGGGGTGAGCGAGCGCACCGTGCGCCGAGACGTCGACCGGCTCCGCACCCTCGGCTACCCGGTGGATGCGCTGCCGGGAGTCGAGGGTGGGTACCGGCTCGCCGCCGGCGCCCACCTGCCCCCGCTGCTGCTCGACGACGACGAGGCGGTCGCGGTGGCGGTGGGGTTGCGCTCGGCGACGGCGGGGGGCCTCCCCGGCATCGACGACACGGTGCTGCGGGTCCTGCTCAAGCTCGAGCAGGTCCTGCCCGACCGGCTGCGCCGGCGGGTGCGGGCACTCGTGACCAACACCGCCGTGCTCACCTGGGGCACGCCGGCAGCCTCGCTCGATGCCGATGCCCTGGCGACGCTGGCCCAGGCCTGTCGCGACCACGAGGAGGTCCGCTTCGCCTATCGCAGCCGCGATGGCGCCGACTCCGATCGGCTCGTGCAGCCACATCAGCTCGTCGTAAGCGGTCGCACCTGGTATCTCGTGTGCTGGGACTGCCGCCGCGACGATTGGCGCACCTTCCGCGTCGATCGGCTGCACGACGTGCGCCTGGCCGGCGTGCGGTTCACGCCGCGCACGATCCCCGGCGATGACGCCGCCGCCTTCGTCGCCCGGTCCATCCGCTCGGCGTCGCGGGCGCGCACCACGACGGTGCTCGTCGACGCCCCGCTGCCGGTGGTGGCGACCGAGCAGCCGTGGCTGGCCGACGCCGCCGTCGCCGTCGACGCTGCGCACTGCCGGGTGACCGTACGAGGCGAGCAGCTCGACTGGGTGCTCGCCAACGTCTGCGCCCTCGCCTCGCGCTACCCGGTCCACGTCGAGGACGATCCCGAGGTGACGGCCGCCCTCGGCGCCCTCAGCCGCCGCCTGGCATCCGCCGCCGCCGGCTGACCCCTCGCAAGGGCCTCACGCCGTCGCGGCGCAGATCACCGAATCGACTGTGCAGATCCTGTGCGTATCGCACCGAATCTGCCGGGTCGTTCCGTTCACGACCGTTCGGAACGCGACCAGCCCGAGGCGCGCGCCAGCTGCAGCCGGCCGTCCATGACCAGCGGCGGCAACCCGAGCCGTCCCGAACCCGAGCCGTCCCGAACCCGTGCCGCCCCGAACCGGAGGCCGCCCCGAACCGGGGGACGCACCCGTGGCCCCTGGGTGACGGGCGCGGGCGCCTCAGCCGAGCTCGAAGGTCGTGACCCCGAAGACCTCGGACCACGGCAGCATGGGCGGCGGTCCGAGCGTCATGCGCGTGCAGCCGAACACCGGCGCCATCGCTCGTCGCTCCACCAACGCCACGGCGGCGGCGTTGCACATCGGCACGTCCAGGAACACGGGGACGCCGTGGGCGCGGTCGAGCACGGCGCCGAGCAGTGCATCGGCGACGGCGGCGTCGTCGGCGAACAGCGGTCCGACCTTGACGCCGGCTCGGGCCGGGCGGGCGACGACCATGGCACGCAACGACCGGCCGTCGTGCACGCCGAGGGCGTGGCCGCCCGGCCGGCGCACCCACCGCTCGAGGAAGGCCGGGCGCGGTGCCGGCACATGCGCGGCGTCGTAGGCCGCCACCTCGTCCCACGCCACGTCGGCGAGCGCCACCAGATCCCCGCCGGCGTCGGTGGGCCAACCGTCCTGGGCCACGCCGATCGCCTCGTAGCGCTGATCGCGGTGGCCGACGGCGAACCCTCCGGCGGCGTAGAAGGGCACCATGTCGTCGACGCCGTCGAGCTCGATGGCGGCGCCCGGATCGAGGCGCGCCAGCAGCGCGTCGCGCCGGGCGAACCACAGCGCGCGGCCGAGCCCGTGGTGACGCAGATCCGGCCGGACGATGAAGAACCCCATGAAGCCGTACCGGCCGTCGTAGGACACGATCGAGCCTCCGCCGATCAGCTCGTCGCCGATCGCTGCGGCGACGAAGCCGTCGGGGTCGGTCGCCCAGAAGACCTCGGCGTCGTCGAGGCCGGGGTTCCAGCCTTCGCCCGCCGCCCACTCCACCAGCTCGTCGAGCTCGCCGCGCACCATCGGGCGGATCGTCATCGTCGCCACACCAAGGCGGTCGGCGATGTCGGCCGGCAGAGCGACGTCGACGGGCAGCATCGGCGGGAGTGTACGACCGGCCCGGGCGTCACGACCGACCGCGATCGAGCCGGCAGATCCGGTCACGATCGCACCGCATCTGCCGGGTCGATCCGGCAACGACCGTTCCCGGGACGACCGGCCCGCCGTCCGGCCGGCCCAGCCTCGGCAGCGTCGGCGTCGGCGTCGGCGGCGGCGCTCATCGGGCGGGATGCTCCTCGGGCCGTGGGCGCGGGCCGCGCCGCCGCGCCGGCGTGGCGCTACGGGATCGGCTCGCCATTCCAGGCGATGTCGAAGAACTGGGCGGCCATGATGTCCTTGCGCGAGTGCTTCCCCGTGCCCAGCGCCTTGCGGTACTGGTGCACGTGGCCGTAGGACAACATGGCGTACAGCAGCGGCCGGGGATCGTGGTCCTCGGCGTAGACGTCGGGCGCCGAGAACAGGTCGTGGACGTCGCGGGGGATCTCGCGCCAGTTGTGCACCATGTCGCGTAGCAGCGCCACCGAGATCTGGTGGTAGCGACCGGCAGGGGCCACGATGGCGTCGGCCCGCCGACCGGCGAGGGCGTCGTCGAACTCCTCGCTCGTCAACAGCAGCGTGCCGGCCGTCGGACGCACGTTGCACTCGACCATCCAGTACGTGCCGTCGGCGTCGCGCAGGTAGTCGAACGAGATCTGGCCGTGGTAGCCGGTCGCCTCGGCGATCGTCCGGGCGGCCTCGAGCGTCTCGGGCGCCTCGATCGACAAGAACTCGATCCCGCCGGCGTTCTCGATCGTCTTGGGGTGCTCGTAGGTGGCGTGGCCGGTGACCCGGCCGTGGTGCACGACGCTGAAGCTGCACACGTCGGTGCCCTCGATGAACGGCTGCACCACCCACGGGTTGTCGTCGGTCGGGTGCACGTCGGCGATGGCGACGTCGCCGGCCAGGGGACCGGTGTTGGTGAGCAGCTCCACGCCCCCGCGGGAGTACACCGGTCGGGCGAAGTAGCGGTCGAACGAGGCCACGGCGTCGGCGAGCTCGGCGTCGGTGGTGGCCGTGATCGACGGGGCGATGGGCAGCCCGAGCTCGGCCATGAAGGCGCAGAAGCTCGCCTTGTCGTGCAGGCGCGCCAGCACGTCGAACTCGCCGAAGAAGCACTCGGTCAGACCTTCGAGCACGTTGCGGTGCCGCGCCAGGGAGAAGACCTCCTCGAACTGCGGCAGCAGGATGTCGATGGACTCGTCGTGCACCAGCTCGGCGACGGCGGCGACGAACGCCAGCGGCTCGGAGGCCGGCGGCGGCACCAGGCGGCGGTGCGTGACGTCGCGTGAGTGCCGACCGGGCGCGGCGCGGAAGGTGTCCGCCGCGAACACCTCGTGTCCCGCATCGCCGAGCTTGCGGATCTGATCGACGGCGAAGAACATCCTCGCCCCGGTGATGAGCGCCCGCACGGCGTACCACCGTACCGAACGGCCGTCCCCTGCCGTTCCGCTGAACGAAGCGGCGGGCGAGCGATACTGTGCGCCGCCGCAGACGCTGCGGCGTCATCCAACGGCGGCGGAACGGGAGGATCCGTGGAGCAGGAGACGATCGCCACGCTGGCGCTCATCGCCGTCGTCGCCGTGCTCTCGCCGGTGCTCGCCGACCTGCTGCGCCGCTTCCGCATCCCCGGCGTGGTCATCGAGATCGTGCTCGGCATCATCATCGGCCCGCAGGTCCTGGCCCTGGCGCAGCCCGACGACATCGTCACCGGCCTGTCCGAGCTTGGCCTGGCCTTCTTGATGTTCCTCGCCGGCTACGAGATCGAGCTGTCCGAGATCAAGGGCAAACCGCTCAACCGCGCCGTCGCCGGCTGGGGTCTGTCGCTGGTGCTGGCCTTCACGTTCGCCTTCGTCCTGATCGAGGTCGGCGAGGGCTTGTCGACGCTGATGATCGGGCTGGCGCTCACCACGACGGCGCTGGGCACGCTGCTGCCGATCGTGCGCGACGCCGGCATCCTCGAGACCCGCTTCGGTAGCTACATCATGGGCATCGGCACCGTCGGCGAGTTCGGGCCGATCGTCGCCATCGCCGTGCTGCTCAGCGGCGACGCGCCGCTCCACACGCTCGTCCTGCTCGCCGTGTTCATCGGGATCGCCGTGCTCGCCGCCGTCCTCATGCTGCGAGCCCGGCCCCCGCGCTGGCTGGAGCTGTTGCGCAAGAACCTGCACTCGAGCGCCCAGCTGCCCATCCGGGTGTCGGTGCTGTTGATCATCGCCCTCGTGTGGGTGGCGGCCGACCTCGGCCTCGACGTGCTCCTCGGCGCCTTCGCCGCCGGGATGATCCTGCGCATGGCCGCCGGCGGGCCCGACCGCGAGACGGTCCGGATCAAGCTGGAAGCGATCGGCTTCGGGTTCCTCATCCCGATCTTCTTCATCGTGTCAGGCATGAAGTTCGACCTCGACGCCCTGCTGTCGGACCGGTCCGAGCTCATCCGGGTGCCGATGTTCCTGCTGGCGTTCCTCGTCGTGCGGGGACTCCCGGTGCTGGCCCTGTACCGCGACGACCTGCCCGGCATCCAACGCAGGGCCCTGGCGCTGATGGCCGGCACGCAGTTGCCCCTCGTCGTGGTCATCACGACGATCGGTCTCGACACGGGCCAGATGCTGCCGTCGAACGCGGCGGCGCTGGTCGGCGCCGCCATGCTGTCGGTGCTGCTGTACCCGTCGATCGGCCTCGGGTTGCTCAAGCGGGCGGGGGTGCTGCCCGAGGCGGAGGCGACGGACGGTCCGGCGGTTGCGCCAGCACCCGACGGTGCCTGAATCGCCGACCTCGCTTCCATCGAGCTGCAGCCGGAGATGCCCTCCATAGGCCGGTGCGGCAACACTGGCGCAGTCGTGCCCGCACCGTCGCGGGCCGTTCGGACCGCGGGGGACCCATGAGCGAGCCGTTGCAGACCACCGACACCGCCGGCGACGGCGCGGCGCCCGACTGGATCACGGCGCTCGACCACTACTCCCAGGCGTACGCCGCCGACCCGTTCCCGATCTGGGACGAGCTGCGCCGACGCGACGGCATCGTCCAGTCGTCCGCCTTCCGGGGCATGTGGGTGCCGTGTCGCCACGCCGACGTGGTGGCCGTCGCCAACGACGTCGAGACGTTCTCGTCGCGCCAGCCGATCATCCCGCAGTACGCCCCGCTGGCCGACTTCGCGCTGCAGGTGCCACCCATCTCGTCGGACCCGCCGTACCACACCGAGGTGCGCCGCCTGCTGCTGCCGTTCTTCGGCCCCAGCCGCATCGCCGCCCTCCAGCCCAAGGTGGCGGCGCTGGCCGACGAGCTGATCGACGGGTTCATCGACACCGGCCGCTGCGACGGCGCCATCGACTTCGCCCGCCACATCCCGGTACGCATCATCGCCACCATGCTCGGGGTGCCGACCAGCGACGAGGGCCAGTTCCTCGACTGGGTGCACCAACTGCTGGAGCTGGCGCCGACCGACTTCCTGGCCGGCATGTCGGGGCTGCAGGACTTCTTCGGCTACTTCATCGACCAGGTGAACGCCCGGCGCGCCGAGCCCCGTGACGACCTGATCTCGTTCCTGCTCGAGGCCCGCATCGAGGACCGGCTGCTGACCGACCAGGAGATCCTCGGCATGTGCCTGCTGCTGCTG
>CAZYKR010000255.1:2046-6364 GCA_964648005.1 uncultured Iamiaceae bacterium | reverse complement strand
CGCCCGGTTGCCGGCCTCGAGGTGCACGATGGGGATGCCACGCCGGGCGGCGGCGTAGGCGCACATGCCGCTGTCGGTGTCGCCGAGGATGACCAGGCGTTGCGGCGCCACCTCGGCGAGCAGGGCATCGACCTGGGTGAGCACGGCGGCGACGCGCTCGGCCACGGTGCCCGCCGGCAGCGCCAGCTGCACGTCGGGGTCCCGGATGGCCAGCTCGCCCAGGAACTGGTCGTGCAGGTCGGGCCCGGTGTTCTGCCCGGTGTGCACGAAGGTGTGGTCGGTGGCGTCGTCGAGGAGCGGCACGAGCAGGCTGAGGCGGATGAGCTCGGGGCGGGTGCCCGCCACGGTCATCGTGCGCAGCGCGCTCACTGCGGCGCCGCTCCGACCTCGACACCGGCACGAGCCAGCAGGGCGGCGACGGCGGCGGCATCCAGGTCGACCGCCTCGGAGCTCCACGCCCCGCCGATCGGCGTGCCGGCGCGGCGGGTGAACTCCGGTGCCAGCGGGGCGATGACGGCGTAGTCGCCGACGAGGACGGTGCGCAGCGCCTCCTCGGCCGACACCAGCTGCTCATGGAGCTTCTCGCCGGGACGGATGCCGACGACCTCGACATCGACGTCGGTGCCGGACCGCACGGCATCGAGCACGTCGACCAGCCGGGCCGCGCCGACGTGCGGCACCCAGATCTCGCCCGGCAGCCCGTGGGCGATGGCGGCGGCGACGGTGGCGCAGGCGTCGTCGAGCGTCAGGAAGAACCGGGTCATGGCCGGGTCGGTGAGCGTCAGCGGCCCCCCGGCGGCCACCTGGTCGACCAACATCGGGATGACGGAGCCCCGCGATGCCACCACGTTGCCGTACCGCACGCAGACGTAGCGGGTGGCGTCGTCGGTGCGGCCGTCGTCGGAGAGGTTGGCCTCGATCAGGATGCGCTCCATCAGGGCCTTGGTCATGCCCATGACGTTCACCGGCAAGCACGCCTTGTCCGTCGAGACGCCGACGACGGTCTCGACACCGCCGGCGGCGCGCACGGCGTCGACGAGGTGCACCGTGCCCTCCACGTTGGTGCGCACCGCCTCCCACGGCACGTACTCGCACGTCGGCACCTGCTTCATGGCGGCGGCGTGCACGACGACGTCCACGCCCTCGAGCGCCTGGCGCAGCGAGCGGGGATCGCGCACGTCGCCCACGCGGAAGCGGACCTGCGCCGCCGCCTCGCCGTAGATGACCTCGTCGGTGGCGCGGCCGCGCCGGGCGAGGCGCAGCCGCATGTCGTGCTGCTTGGCCTCGTCGCGCGACAGCACCGTGATCTGCGCCGGGCGACCGTCGATGCCGGCGAGCAGCCGGTCGACGAGGTGCGCCCCGAGCGAACCCGTACCACCGGTGACGAGGACCCGCTTGGCCTCGAACACGGCCTCGGCACGCACGGGGTCGGTGCTCACGGGGTCGGCGCTCACGGAGTCCTCCAACGGTCGTAGGGGGCGGGGTCGGCGGCCAGCGCCGCCACCATGTCCGGCCACGATGGCGCCACGAAGCCGGTGGCGGCGGCGAAGCGGGAGCCGTCGAGGGTCCGGTCGATCACCGGCTGGTCACGCGGCTCGATGACGACGCCCGGACGGTAGTGCTCGGCGAGCAGGCCGAGCAGCGTCGCCTTGTCGATCGGTGCCGCCGCCACGTGGTGCAGGCCGTCGTCGGGCAGGCCCCGCCGGGCGAGGTCGACGAGCAGGTCCGCCAGCACCGGCGTCGTCAGGCCCGAGAAGCGCGCCCGGGTGAAGCCCGGCACCGGCGCCGGGGCGGCGAGGAACCACTCGAGCAGGCCGTGGGCGCCGCGCAGCTCGCGCCCGATCATCGATGTGCGCAGGACCACGACGCCCGGACCCGACGGCTCCCCCGCCGCCTTCGACCGGCCGTAGGCGTCGGTGGCGGTCGGTGGATCGTCTTCGCTGGACCCGCCCCGGCTGCCGTCGAAGACGCAATCGGTGGACAGGTGCACGAGGCGCGCTCCCGTGGCGACGACGGCGTCGGCGACGAGGTGCGGGAACGCCGTGTTCACCGCCTCCAGGCGACCGGCCTCGGCGCCGTCTGGCCGCTGCTTGATCAGGCCGATGGCGTTGACCACCACGTCGGGCCGCACGTCGTCGAGCACGGCGCGCACCCGGGCGGCCACGGCCTCGGCGGGCCCGTCCGCCTCGACGCCGGCGATGCGCCGGTCCTGCGGCACGATCTCGTCCGGCAGCGCTGCCGTCGCGGGGGTGGCCGCCCGCACGGTGCCCCAGCACGCCACATCGTCGGCGCGGCCGGCGGCGAGGCAGACCCGGTGGCCGAGCATGCCGGTGGCGCCGAGCACGAGCAGCCGCAGGGGCCGATCGCCACCGCCGCGTTCGTGCGAGATCGATGCCGAGCTCACCGGAGCACCGCCGCCTGGCGGGCGCGCCGCGCCAGGGCGCGGCCGTAGAGCAGGGCCATGGTCTCCGCCAGCGCCCGCTGGTCGTGCTCGGCGGCGACGAGGGCGGCGCCGGCGGCGGCGAGACGGCGCGCCTCGTCCGGGTCGGCGAGCAACTCGTCGAGGGCGGCCACCAGCGCCGGCACGTCATCGGGCGGGACGAGTCGACCGGTCCGCCGGTCACGCACCACCTCGGGGATGCCGTTGACGTCGGTCGCCACCACCGGCGCGCCGAGCGCCATCGCCTCGACCAGCGCCAGCGGGAGACCCTCCTCACGGCTCGGGACGACCACGACGTCGGCCACCGCCAGCGCGCTGAACAGGGCGCGGCGGTCGCCGACCTCGGCCGGCCGGCGCAGCAGCACGCGCTCGGCCACCCCGAGGTCCCGGGCCGCCGCCGCCAGCGTTGCCCGCTCGGGGCCGTCGCCGATCCAGACCAGCACGGCGTGGCGGTGGCGCAGCGCCGCCAGCGCCGCGATCGCCACGTCGACGCCCTTGCGGTGCACGAGCTGGCCCACGCCGACGATGGCGGGCGAGCCGTCGGCCACGCCGAGCAGGGCGCGCGCCTCGCCACGATGCAGGTCGCGGTGCACGGCCTCGACGGCGCCCATGTCGACCGACGTCGGCGTGGACACCGCGCCCAAGGCTCGCCCGAGCAGCCGATCGAAGCCGGCACCGGCGTCGCGGTTGCCCACGGTGAGCTGCAGCGACGGCTGGGCTCGGATCAGCTCGAGCTTGGTGCGCCACTGGGCCCGACGCAGCCGCCCGAGGGCCGGCGGCGCCGTGTGCAGTGTGTCGAACACCACGTGCCGGCGCGCCAGCGCCACCAGCACGGCGGCGCTCGACCACGGCGCCAGGTCCACGTGCATGACTGTGCGTGCCGGGTCGAGCCGACGGCACGCCCGCCACAGCGCGGCGTGGGCGCGCCCGTCGCGCAGCCGCCGGCGCAGCTTGGCGGGCATGGTCGTCGCCGGCTCGAGGTCGATCGGCGGGCCGTAGTGCTCGACGGCGACGCCGGCGTCGGCCAGCAGGTCGAGCAGGTAGGGATCGCTGCCGATCGGCACCAGCGCCCGGGTCGAGAAGGCCGGCCCGAGGTGGGCGGCGGCGCCGATGAGGTGCGTCTGTGCCCCACCCCACGGCAGGTACGGCCAGGCCAGCACGAGGTCGACCGACCCCGGCGCCAGGTCGAGGCCCTCCTCGGGCGCCAGCGGCACCGCGCCCGGTCCCGGCACGGGCTCGTCGGGCCACGCCGGCCAGGTGCCGAGCCCGGCACGGCGAGCGGCCATTCGGGCCAGCTCGACCCCGAAGGCCGCCGCGCCGCGCACCGGATCGGGGCCGCTGATCACGCGTCGGGCCCACATGGCCCGCAGGGCGTAGGGGCTCGTCGGATCGCGCAGCGCCCGCCGGACCCCGCGCCACCCGCCGCTCCACGGCGACGCCACGGTGGCGTTGGGACGGCAACGCACCCGCGCCGCCGGTTCGATGACGAGCTGCCAGCCGGCGCGCGCCAGGCGCGGCGTCCACTCGGCGTCGCCGACCCAATTGTGATGGCCGCGGTCGTCGAGGAAGCCGGCGTCGCGGACCGCGGCGGCCGGGAGCAGCACGCAGTTGCCGACGATCACCTCGGGCTCGTACAGGGTCTCGTGCAGCTGGTCGACCCGGAGGTGATGCCGATGGCGCCAGCCGCCGAAGCCGGTCTGCCATCGGGCGAAGGTCTGGAACACCCGCGTCGGCTCGTCGTCGTGCACGAGCACCGGACCGACGACGCTGCGCGGCACCTGCCGGGCCCGCGCCAGCAGCAGCGCCAGGGCGTCCGGCTCGAGGATGGTGTCGTCGTTGCACACGCTCTCCAGGAACAGGATGCGGTCCTTCGGCAGG
>CAZYKR010000255.1:0-2036 GCA_964648005.1 uncultured Iamiaceae bacterium | reverse complement strand
CACACGAGCACGAGGTCCGGGTCGCCCGCCAGCGCCGTGCGCAGCGCCAGGTTCGTGCCCCGGGCGTAGAACAGCGTGCCGTCGGCGGGCACGATCGTCGCGCCAGGCCAGGCCGCGCGCACAGCGTCGGCGGTGCCGTCGGTCGAGCCGTCGTCGACGACGACGAGGTCGAGGCAGACGTCGACGCCGGCGTCGGCCAACGGCGACAGGTCGCTGGCCCGCAGCGACGCCACGAACGCCAGCGTCGTCTCGCGCCGATCGTGCACGGCGACGGCGACGGCCACGCGCAGCGACGTGTCAGCGATCGGGGCCGGCACGGCGTCGGCGCCGCCGACGACGGCCACGGCCGCAGGCGTGGTGCTCATCGGTCATCCCGGTGGCAGCGGACGACCAGCCCGTCCGCGAGCTGCGGCGCCCAGCGCACGGCCAGGTCGTTGACGACCCGCCAGCTGCGCGGCGCGCTCGGACGGTGGTCCCGGCCGAGGTCGGCGAACCACACGCCGTCGACGACGTAGCCGCTGCGCTCGAGCAGCAGGCGCACGGTCTGCTCCGAGAAGTAGGCGACATGGTCGGGATGCACGGGCTCGCCGTGGCCTCGCCGCCGGCTCAGCGCATAGCTGGCGAACCGGAAGGCGCAGTAGGCGTTGGGAACGGTGACGATCAGGCTGCCTCCCGGCGCCAGCAAGGGGCGGACGCCCTCGAGCAGCAGGCGCGGGGCGCCGAGGTGCTCGAGGACCTCGCCGGCGATCACCACGTCGTAGGTCCCGAGATCGGCGGCATCGGCGGCACCCGGCGGCACCGCACCCCACCAGCGGACGCCAGCGAGGTCCTCGAGATCGCCGACCGCCAGCCGGTCGAACCCCAGCGCCCCCAGCGCGGCGAGCCCGTCGACGTCCCGGTCGACCCCCACCACCTCGTGCGTCACCCGCGCCAGGGCCCGGTGCACGAGCGTCCCGGCGGCGTCCGCCTCGGCCGTGTACGGCCAGTCGGTGCACCCGAGGTGCAGCACCCGCCGTCCCCTGGCGGCGGCGACCAGCTCGACCACACGGTCGACGAGCATCGCCGGCGCAGCACCGGGACGACGGGAGGGGGACATCAGCGGCACGGTAGCGGGCGGCCGCGACCGTCGACGCCAGCGCCGCCACGCAGCACCGGTAGCATGCGCCGCTGTCGTGCCCGCACGCTCCGGTGCGGGCGGCGCCGAGGTCGAGCATGCAGCGTTCCAACGTGGCCGGCATCGCAGCGCTGGCGCTGGGGGTGGCGGCAGCCACCGGCCTGGCCTGGTGGGCGACGTCGACGGCAGGTGAGCAGCAGGTGGCGGCGCGCCCGGCGACGCAGCCGTCGGCCGCCACACCGTCGGATGTGGACGGCGACGGCCGCTCCGACCTGATCGTCCGGCGCGCCGACGACGCCGCCTTCTGGGTGCAGGCGTCGACCGACGGCCCGTTTACGGTGGCGATCGGCGAACCCGAGGACCGCCCGACGATGGGCGACTTCGACGGCGACGGACGTACCGACCTGGCGGTGATCCACGACGGTGCCGGACCCAGCACCTGGACGATCCAGCCCAGCGGCGACGGCGCATCGTGGACCGCCGATCTCGGCCAGGCCGGTGACGTGGCCCTGCCGGGCGACTACGACGGCGACGGGCGCGACGACCTCGCCGTGTTCCGCCCCGTCCCGTGGGGCGCGCCGGACACGGCCCGAGCCGTGTGGTTGATCCGCCGCAGCAGCGACGACACGGTGCAGTCCGTGGAGTTCGGCATCGGCGGCGACCTCCCGGTGCCGGGTGACTACGACGGTGACGGCCAGGCGGACCTGGCGGTGCAGCGCGACGACACCCGGTGGATCCTGCGCTCGGGCGACGCCGCCACCATCGCCGAGCAGTTCGGCACGGCGGGCGACGTCCCCGCCGCCCTCGACCGGGACGGCGACGGCCGAACCGACCTCGCCGTCGTGCGCAGCGCCGACCCGACGCAGACCTGGTACGTGCGGCGCGGCGTGACGGACGTGGCGACGTTCGACTTCGGCCGGTC
>CAZYKR010000254.1:0-6378 GCA_964648005.1 uncultured Iamiaceae bacterium | reverse complement strand
GGCGCCGCTGCCTTGCCGGACTGGTGGCGGCGCTGGCCGATGGCGCGGTCGATCTCGACGCCGGTGCGGACTGGGACCGCGCCCGCCGCAGCCTCGACGCCGTGGCCGGCATCGGTCCGTGGACGACCGAGATGATCGCCATGCGTGCGCTCGGCGACTCGGATGCCTTCCCGGCGGGCGACCTCGGCGTGCGGTCTGCTGCCGCCGATCTCGGCCTGCCGGGAACGCCGGCGGCCCTGGCGGCGCACGCCTCGCGGTGGCGGCCGTGGCGCGCCTATGCCGTGCAGTACCTGTGGGCGGCGACCGACCATCCGATCAACACCTGGCCCCCCGGGAGGCAACCATGACCGTCATCGACCTCGTCTCGCGCACCGTGCCCAGCAAGGTCGGTCCGATCACGCTCGCCGGCACCGATGGCACGCTCACCCACCTGCGCATGCAGGACCAGACCCATCCGCCTCCCGACCAGGAGCACTGGCACGAGGACCCGGACGCCTTCGCCGACGTGGTCGAACAGCTCGACGCCTACTTCCGGGGCGAGCGCACCTCGTTCGACGTGGCACTGCGGCTCGACGGCACCGAGTTCCAGCGCCGCGTTTGGGAGGGCCTGCTGCGGATTCCCTACGGCGAGACCATCTCGTACGGCCAGCTGGCGGCGGACATCGGCAGCCCCGGCGCCGCCCGAGCAGTCGGTCTGGCCAACGGCCGCAACCCCATCGGCATCATCGTGCCCTGCCACCGGGTGATCGGCTCGAGCGGCGATCTCGTCGGCTACGGGGGCGGGCTGGATCGCAAGCGCCAGCTGCTCGAGCTCGAGCGCGCCCGCACGACGCCGCGCTTGGCGCTCGACGGGTAGGCGCTGCGTCAGCCGGTGAGCGCCGGCGTGACGACCGCTGCTGTTGCCGCCGGCACGATCGACACCGGTACGGCGGTCGACGACGACGATGAGGTCGACGCCGGAGCGGTCGTCGTCGAGGAGCTGCCCGGGTTGGCGCCCTGCTGACAGGCGTCGAGCGGCGTGTTCCAGGTCGGCTCCGGACCGGGTTGGGTGGCGAAGCCGATCGATCCGTCGGCGGGGAGCACCCCGTCGGCGAGCGCCGCCAGCTCGTCGCGGAAGGCGTCGCCCTCCTCGAAGAACGGGAAGTGGCTGCTGTTGGCGAACCAGCGGAGGCGGTGCGGGCCGGCGATGGTCGGCGCCAGCTCGCCGACATGCGGCCACGGCGTGTCCCAGTCGTGCTGGCCTTGGAAGAAGTACAGCGGCACGTCGAGGTCGTGCGCCGTCACCGTGGCGTTCCACGGCACGATCGTCGGATCGTTGAACAGGTTCTGCGAGAAGTGCAGGCCGTCCCACCACTGTCGCCGGTTGTGGCGGTAGGCGGGGCTGCTGATGATCACGTCCCACACCGGGTCGTCGCTGGTCGAGCCCCAGATGTCGCCGCCGTAGTACTCCATCCAGCAGTCGGTGACGTCGAAGCCGTCGAGGTTCGGCTGCGCCGCGCAGCCGGGGTACGAGAAGTTCGGCAGCGGGCGACCGACGCAGGCCAGCTGACCGGCGGCGTACGTGTTGGCGTCGGCGGCCGCCTGCTCGCTGGCGAAGGTCCAGCTGCCCTGCTCGTTGGTGACGACGTTCACCAC
Source organism: uncultured Iamiaceae bacterium (assembly GCA_964648005.1). Classification (GTDB taxonomy): domain Bacteria; phylum Actinomycetota; class Acidimicrobiia; order Acidimicrobiales; family Acidimicrobilacustridaceae; genus JAGQTE01. The sequence continues at coordinate 4,743 of CAZYKR010000254.1, read as the reverse complement.
CTGCCCGACCCCGATGTAGGCCGTGTAGTTGTCGGGATGGGTGGCGACGAGGTGGACGCCGATCATGGTGCCCATCGAGTGGCCCATCACGTACACCCGCCGTCCTGGCTCGGCGCCGATGTGGTCGAGCACGAGCTGGCGGATCGTGTCGGCGTCTTCGGCCAGCTGGTCGATGGTCAGCGACTCGGGCGGCACGGTCGGGCTGTAGGAGAGCCCGGCACCGCGCTGGTCGTAGTTGACCGTCACGAAGTGATCTTCGAGCTCGGGCATGGTCTCGTGGAGCAGGTCGATCATGGCGTAGCCGGGCCCGCCGTGGATGACGATGAGCAGCGGCAGCGTGTCGTCGTTGCCGCGCACCTGGATCGCCTGGTCGACGCCGTTGACCGGCTGCTTGGTGATCCACTCGACCGGGGTTGCGGCCGCCGCCGGCGCGGCAGACGCGACCGGCAGTCCGGCGGCCAGACCGATCGCCGCGACAGCCAGCAGCACGACCCGCATCGGGCTGCCGTGCCGGCGGCCGTTCACGGCGTCGACTCGATCGACACGACCAGCCGAAGCTCGAGCGACATGCGGATCACCGCGGTGCGGGCTGCCTGTGATGCCGCCAGCCAGGTGTCGGCGCCGGGCCCGCACACGGTGTCGGGGTCGCGGCGCGCCTGGTCGATGACGGCAGCCATGGCGCCGACGGCGTGGCGCAGCGCCGGGGGGACGTCGTCGCCGGGCTCGGGCACGTCGTCGGCGATCGCCGCTCGCAGGGCTACCAGGTCACCGTCGCGCACCGCCGCCTCGGACGCCTCGAGCATCCGGTAGCACTGCTCAGCGAGGTCCTCGCCGGGCAGGACGGCGGCGCCGTGCGGCGTGCTCAACGTGTTGAACACGTAGGCGCTGCGGTGGTCCATCTCCGAGCGCAGGTACCAGCGCTGGTCGGGGTCGTGCAGAAAGGTCCAGATGTCGTTGATCACCATGTCGTCGTCGCGCTCGAGGAACGACTGGGTCGCCAGGCCGTAGCGCAGCTGGTGGCGGCGGCGGTCGATGCTGCGCCCGTCGCCGAGCACCAGTGGCTGGGTGATCTGCTGCAGCGGGATCCAGAGGTTGGCCAACATCAGGCCGGCATCGTCGTTGGAACCGTCAGGGGAGTCGTGGCGAAACAGCGACGGTGCCCGCCCGTCCATCAGCTCGGTCAGCGGCGTGCCGTACACGTCCTGGTCGGCGTGGATCGATGTCGCCCCGCCGTGGTCGTTCATGCCCACCGAGCGCGGCCCGACGACCGACATCCGGTTCGGCCCGGACTTGCGCATGATGAAGCCCTCGTCCGCGAGGTAGAGGACCTTGACCGTGCGCCCGCTGGCACACGGCAGCACGGCGCCGTCGAGCTGGGAGCGGATCGTCGCCGCCTGGTCGTCGTCGATGACGCCGGCGGCGCGCACGGCGGCGAAGGTGCGCTGGAGCTCGTCGAACCCGGACAGGTCGACCACGTCGAAGCCGACCTCGAGCAGGTCGGGTGAGGCGGCCGCATCGGTCGTCCCGTCGGTCGCCGGGCACAGCTGCTGGCGGACCAGGTCGTTGTCGTACGGCGCCGAGGCCCGCTCGCCGGCGCGCCGCAGACCTGGGTGGTCGGGGTCGGGAATCGCCACCGACTCGGGCATGAAGCCCATCGACACCGCCAACGTCGCGCCCCCGCTTGTCATGGCGCCGATGCTAGGACCGCGGCGCGGTGCTCGCGCTCCTTCGGTGTCAGAGGGCCGTTTGGCCGTGCAAGATCCATGCGGCGGCGTCACCGGCGCCTTCCGCCAGGCGGTGGTGGAAGGAGTCGAGGTCGTCGGCGTCGAGCAGCTCGTCCCAGTTGCGGCGACCACCCTGACGGAAGAACAGCGCCGGGTCGTGCCACAGGTCTCGGTCGGCTTCGGGGGCGGTGCGGTCGGCGTCGGCACGCATCGACTCGAGGCTCGCCGCCGCGACGAACGTCGGCCAACGGGCTTCGTCGACGGCGATGCCGAGGCACGCGGCGACGCGACGCATCTGCGCGTCGCGGTCGGCCCACAGATCCGCGTAGTGGAACAGGTGCACGTTCGGCTGGTCCCGTGCCTCCCAGTAGGTGCGCACCTGCTGGCAGTAGTCGGCGAGGCCATACGGTCCGCTGCCCGTCGGCTCGAGGTCGTTGCCGATGAACCACCGCAGGTACGCCGCGTCGTCGTCGGGCTCGGCGTCTCTCCCGGCCGCCGGTGCCGGGAGTGTGCCCGTTGCGGCGAGCCGGAGCGCGCGGGCCTGGTCGGTGTCGGTGTTGGCGTGGTGGTCGCGGTCGGAGAGGGCGACGTCGAGCGGATGGCGGATCACGGCGAGATAGGTCACCTCGTCATCGAGGGGGAGGCCGTCGAGTGGCGTGTGCGTCTTGATGAACCGCCGGTGCCGCTGGGCGTCGAGCAACGCGAAGACCTCGTCGTCGGTGCGCGTGAGCATGTCGAGCCACGGGGACAGCGACGAGATCGGTGCGTCCAGGTCGGTGCGGTCGAGCACGAGCATGCCGACGATGTGTTGCATCCACGTGGTGCCGCACTTCGATGGCGTGGTGATCACGATGTCGTCCGGCCGTAGGGCGAAGCGCTCCCAGCGCGCGCTGTCGGCGAAGAAGCCGTGGTAGCGGCGGGTCGGTGGGCGTCGCACCGATGCAGTATCGCCCACGACGCATGCGTGAACGCCGGTTCAGCTCAACGAGTGTGCAGATCGCGTCACTATCGCACCAGATCTGCACAGTCGATGCGGCATTGCGCCTGCGCCGGCCTCAAGGCTGAGGTGGAGCGGACGCGTCGATGATCGGCGTGACGGCGATGATCACGCTGCGCTCGACGCCGGCGGTGCGGTGCACGGTGCCGGCCTGGTAGTCGGGGTCACGGCCCATGTCGATGAAGGCGTCGCGGGTCGGGTACTCGACGATCGCCACCTGGTCCCAGTCGTCGTGCCCCATGCCGCCGAGCACGATCGAGTCGGTCGTGGCGAGCAGCGTCAGTCGGCCGCCGCGCTTGGTGATGTGCGGGAACGTGTTGGCGCCGTAGCGCTGGTAGGCCTCCTCGCCGGTGCCCCCGGGGTCCTCGGCGCCGGGCGGGTAGGTGGCTTGAGGCTTGAACTTCAGCAGGTTGATCATCTGCACCGGACCGTCGCCGCCGCGCTCGAAGAGCTCGACGAGCTGGTCGATCGTGGGGTTGATGCCGCCGAAGCCGCCGTCCATGTGCAGCTCGCCGGCCATCGCCTCGAGCTCCGCCCGTGTGTAGGTCATGGCGGCGCAGGGTAGCTGGCGATGGTTGGCGGACTGGATGGCGCCGATGCGGGTAGGGATCGTGTTTGACCTGCACCCGCCGAAGGGGGCGCCTGATGGCCGCAGCAGCATGGACGATCTCGATCATCGCCATCGCCACGGCGATGGTGTTGGCCGTTCGGTGGGAGCTCGACAGCCGTGCACCGACGGGGCGGAACGGCTCGGACGAAGGGACCGTCCGCCACGAGTTCATGAGTCCTCTGTGGATCGACATGGCTCGACGGACGATCACCGAATCGCTGGCCACAGCCGACCTGGACGTTGAGCCGTTCACCTTGTCCGAGGAGTTCACCCATCCACCGGCCCACCTCCGAGCAGACGGCGAGGGCGAGACAATCGGCTTCTCCATCTGCGTCGGCGACGGCCGGGTACATGTCGCGGACGCGCCGGCGCAGCACGCGGACCTGCGGGTCATCACCGACTACGGCGATGCGCTGGCGCTGGCGCGGGATCCCGATGCCGCTGCGGCCGATCCGGCAGAGGCCGAGCGTCGGGTTGCCGAGGGGCGATTGCGGATGGAGGGCGACCCGTCACGAGCGCCTGCCGCGCTCCTGCGGCTCGACCTCCACCGGCTGCTCGCCGCACACACCGCCTGACCCGCCCGACGGCGAGAGCTCGACGTGGTCGGGGACCCGTTCGATGCGGGTCCATCCCTTCCAGCCGCGCTCCTCGAGGGCGGCGAGCAGACGTTCGGCGCCCGGCGCGGCGTTGGCGGTGGCGGCGTCGAGCAGGGCCACGAAGCTGTCGTCGAGGTCGTCGACGTTGGCGTCGCCCGCACCGTTCGCCAGCGCCTTGATCATCATCTGCTCCATCCGGTCGGCCACCTCCTCGATGCGGGGGTCGTCCGGCCCCCAGTCGATGGCGTCGCTCAACAGGAGGTACAACGCCACGGCGTCGGGGTCATCGAGCTCGGCGTGCTTCTGCTCGATGATGGCGTCGATGCCGTCGGGCAGCTGCGCCGACACCAGGATCCAGCCGTCGCGCTCGAAGTCGAGGTAACGATCGTCGACGCCGAGGCTGCGCAGACGGTCGAGGTAGCCGACGACGCTGTCGGGCAGCGCCAGCTGATCGCCGGCGGCGAGCCGGGCGATGCGGGCGCGGTTCTCCTCCAGGCGCCGGATCTCCGTCTGCAGGTCGTCGTCGATCTCGTGCACGGCATCCGCGAACGCGTCGGGGTCGGCCTCGAGCAGCTCCTGCACCCGGGCGAGCGGCACGCCGGCACCGGCCAGCGTGCGGATCTTGATGAGGCGCACCACCGCGGCGGCGTCGTAGGTGCGGTAGCCGGACGCGTCGCGCTCGGGCTCGGGCAGCAGGCCGATGCGGTGGTAGTGGCGCACCGCCCGCACCGTCACCCCGGCGTAGCTGGCCAACTGACCGATGGTGATCATGGCGTCCACCCTGCCTCAGGCCGTGGTCCGACGAAAGGCCCGTTC
>CAZYKR010000253.1:0-6394 GCA_964648005.1 uncultured Iamiaceae bacterium | reverse complement strand
CCCATGCCGTACACTTGGGGAGAACCGCCCACATTGGGCCAATCCAATCCTCGCCATTCGGCATCGCTCGCCGTACCCTTCTTCGGCGTTACGGATATCGAAGCGTCCTTGCGTTTCTATGTGGACGGTCTCGGCTTTGTCCTCACCAACGAGTGGAGCCCCGATGGGCGCATCCGCTGGTGTTGGCTGGAACTCGACAAAGTAGCCTTCATGCTCCAGGAGTATTGGCTCGATGGCCGTCCGGCGGGCGCGCCGGCTCCGGCCAGTGCGCCACCGCGCCGTCGGTGGCGTAGCGCGCGATCGTCCCCTGGAAGTCCCCCGGCTCCATCGCCAGATCCTGACACGACTGTCAGGTCACCCGCCGGAGGAGCGGCCCGTGGATCAGGCCACGCGGACCGGGAGGGCGGCCAGCGAGCGGAACGGGCCGCGGAGTCGCCACTCGAGCGCCGTCGTGTCGAGGGCGAGCGGCACGGCGGCCAGAGCCCCCACCATCACCTCGGCCTCCATGCGGGCCAGCGACGCGCCCAGGCAGTAGTGCGCACCGAAGGCGAACGACAACGGCGTCGGCGGTGCCGGCTCGACCTGCCAGCGCTCCGGGCGGAACACGTCGGCGTCGCCGTAGACGGCCGGGTCGCGGTTGGCCGAGCCCAGCAACACGAGGACCGGCCCCCCGGCCGTGACGCGGGCGACGTAGAGCGTCGGCGTCTCGAACCGCAGCATCTCCTGCACCGTCGATGCCACGTCGGAACCGAACGTCGCGCCCCCCGTGAGCAGCACCGCCATGCCGTTGACGGTCAGGTCACGGGTCGTGCGGTGTCCGGCGGAGTACAGGGTGGCGGCCAGCGACAGGAGCTCGGCGCGGCTGAGGCGAGCACCATCCTCCTCGGCGGTCACCAACGCCGACAGCAGATCGTCACCGGGGTGGGCCTGACGGTCGGCGAGCAGCGCACCCAACGTGGCGTGCATCTCCTCGGCCGCCGCCACGGCGGCCGTGCGCTCGTCGTCGGTGACCGACAGGCCGAGCAGCGGGGTGACGGCATCGCTGAGGGCCGTGAGCCGATCACGCTCGGCAACCGGGACGCCCAGCAGCTCGGAGATCACCAGCGACGGCACCTGGTGGCAGAAGTGGTGCAGGAGGTCGAAGCGCCCTCGGGCCACGAGCTCATCGAGCAACGACGACGCCGTCGACTCGACGTAGGGCCGCAGCTCGGCGACGCGACGGGGCGTGAACGCCTTCGCCACCAAGGCGCGCACCCGGGGGTGGTCCGGCGGGTCGAGGAAGTTGATGCGGCGCGACAGCTCATCGCGCGCGGCACCGGGTGGCAGCGCGTCGCGGTAGCGCTGACCGATCAGGCCCGAGGTCGCCGACGGGTCGCGCAGCGCCGCCATCGCCGCCTGCCACGACGTCGCCACGACGAAGCCCGACGGTGTGCGCAGCCGCGGCCCGGCGGCGCGCCACGTGGCGAACAGCGCGTACGGGTCGGCGCAGTCGACGAGCGCATCCACGTCGGCGTCGATGTCGACGATGTCGTGCGGATCGACCATTGCGTGCTCCTTCGCCCCGGACCCGGCGCCCATCGTGTCACCGGCGGCTATCGTGCGCGGCCGACCGGAACCCCTGCGAGGAGCCTGCCGTGACGATCCCCAGCACCTTTGCCGACCTCGACATCCCGAACGTGCCGCTGACCGAGTACGTGCTGCGCCACGCCGACCGTCTGGCCGATCAGCCGGCCCTCATCGACGGACCGTCCGGGCGCACGATCACCTACGGGGACCTGCGCGGCGCCATCGCTGCGCTCGCCGGCGGGCTCGCCGCCCGGGGCATCGGCGAAGGAGACGTGGTCGGGATCATGGCGCCGAACCTGCCCGAGTACGCCGTCGTGTTCCACGGCACGGCGTACGCCGGCGGCGCCGTGACCACCATCAACCCCACGTACACGGCACACGAGGTGACGCATCAGCTCAACGACTCGGGCGCCACGATCCTGATCACGATCGGGATGTTCCTCGAGACGGCACGCGCCGCCGTCGAGGGCACGAAGGTCACCGAGATCGTCACCATCGACCCCGTCGAGGGCGTAACCAACCTGCTCGACCTCTTCGGCGAGCCGCTCGCCGAGCAGGTCCCGGTCGACCCGGCGACCGACGTCGTCGTGCTCCCCTACTCGAGCGGCACGACCGGCCTGAGCAAGGGCGTGATGCTGACGCACCGCAACCTCGTCGCCAACATCGTGCAGTGCGACTCGGTCCTGCCGATCGCCGAGGGCGAGGCCATCTTGGCCGTGTTGCCGTTCTTCCACATCTACGGCATGCAGGTGCTGATGAACGGCGGCCTCGCCGCCGGCGGCACTGTCGTGACCGTGCCCCGCTTCGACCTCGAGCAGTTCCTGCAGCTCGCCCAGGACCACAAGATCCGCCGGGCGTTCATCGTGCCGCCGATCGTGCTGGCGATGGCCAAGCACCCGATCGTCGACAACTACGACCTGTCCTCGCTCGAGCAGCTCTTCTCGGGCGCAGCGCCGCTCGGCCCGGAGCTGGCGCAGGAGGCCGGCGATCGACTCGGCGTCGAGGTGGTGCAGGGCTACGGCATGACCGAGCTGAGCCCGGTGAGCCACGCCACCCCGCAGGGGCAGTACAAGCCCGGCACGATCGGCCTGGCGCTGCCCAACGTCGAGTGCCGCATCGTCGACCCGGCCACCGGCGAGGACGCCCCCGACGGCGGCGAGGGCGAGCTGTGGGTGCGAGGCCCCATGGTCATGGCCGGGTACCTCAACAACGCCCAGGCCACCGCCGACACCATCGACGCCGACGGCTGGCTGCACACCGGCGACGTCGCCCGCATCGACGAGGACGGGCATTACCTGATCGTTGACCGCCTCAAGGAGCTCATCAAGTACAAGGGCTTCCAGGTACCGCCCGCCGAGCTCGAGGCGCTGCTGCTCACCCACGACGCTGTCGCCGACGCCGCTGTCATCGGCGTCCCCGACGACGAGGCCGGTGAGCTACCCAAGGCCTTCATCGCCCTCAAGCCCGGCGCCGACGCCAGCGCGTCGGACATCCAGGAGTTCGTGGCGGGCGAGGTGGCGCACTACAAGCAGGTGCGCATCGTCGAGTTCGTCGACGAGATCCCCAAGTCGGCCTCGGGCAAGATCCTGCGCCGCCTGCTGCGCGACCAGAGCTAAGCGCCGGTTGCCGCCCGCACGGCGCGCTCCACGCCCGGCAACAACTCCGGGTCAGCCTTGACGGCCGAGCGTGTGGCGCCCGAGAGGGCGAACGACCGCAGGCGCGGCAGCGCTTCGGCGATGTCGCCGCCGACCGCGGCGTAGCCGGCGGCGATCGACGCCTCCGGTCCGACGACGGAGGCCATCGACGTCAACAGCTCGGCCAGGTCCGTGGCCAGCAAGGTGTCCGACGCCGCCAACTCCGAGAAGCCGAAGTCGATCAGCCACACCTCGCCGTCGGCACCGAGGAACAGGTTGGCGAGGCGCAGATCGCGATGGGCGATGCGGTGCGTCCGCAGGATCTGCACCAGCTCCCACAGCGCCGCCACCTTGTCCGGTGTCAGCTCGTCGGCGGTGAAGCGATCCCACGACGCGCCCTCGATCGCCTCGTACGCCAGCACGAACGATGCCGGCTCGCAGGCGGCGAACGCCACCAGGCGCGGCGTGCGCACCCCGGCGTCACGCGCCGCCAACGCCACGAGCGCCTCATGCTCGACGGCACGACGCAGGCTGGAGAACGGGCGCTCGTCACCGAGGTCGCGCGGCAGGAGGCGGCGATACATCCGAAACAGCAGATCGGCGCTGCGCTCGTCCTCGCCGAGCACCTTGACGAAGAGCCGGTGCCCGTCCGTCGTCGTGCCGAAGTACGGGGTCGAGCCGCGGGCGTCGACCGCCGCCGGCTCCAACTCGGCCAGGTCGACGCCGACGCCGGTCAGACCGTCCATCACCGAGTCGCGACTGGCGCGCCGGGCCGGCGCCCCCATGGCGACGAGTACGGCGGCGCCGGCGAACCAGCCCGAGGCGAACGCCACGGGCGAGTCGAACGACACCGGCGCCGTCAAGAACCGTGACACGGCGAGCAGCACGACCAGCGTCCACCCGAGCCGCCGACCGCGGCGAGACAACCAGGGCGCCGCCGCCGTCAGCAAGGCGATGGCGGCAGCGAGGGCGGCCGCCGTCGGGTAGTCCCCTTCGTCGAACACCACCAGCACGGTGTCGTTGATCGTGATCAACGACTCGCGGCGCGTCTCGAGCACGTCGTCCACCACCGTGTAGATCACCGTCGACGCCAACACGGCCACGACCATCGTGAGCAGCAGCCGGAAACGCCGGCGCCACAGGCTGACGGCCAGCCCGACCCAGAACACCACCGTCACCCCGATGCGGGTGACGATCACGACCCCGGTCAGCAGCCACGACGGCAGGGCAGACGCGCCCTGGAGCAGCTGCGCCGTGAACTCCACCAGGGCCGATCCGAAGAACAGCTCCAGGACGAGCAGCAACGCGAAGACCACCGCCGCCACCACGAGCCGCAGGAGGTCCGCCGGCGATCGGACGATCGTGTGCGCCGGCCCCGCGCCTTTCGGCTCTGTTGACATGGCGTCAGCCTACGTTTCCGCTCCGCATGCCCCGGTCGATAGCGTCTCGGCTCACATGGGCGGACACGCGGCGACAGGCGGCACCGATCCGAAGCGCACCGCGCTCCTGGCACTGGGGGCATTGGGGGTGGTCTACGGCGATATCGGCACCAGTCCGCTGTACGCCATGCGCGAGTCGTTCACGGGCCACGCGCACCAGCTGACGGTCGACGAGACCAACGTCCTCGGCATCTTGTCGCTCATCTTCTGGTCGCTGATCATCATCATCACCATCAAGTACCTGGCGTTCGTGATGAAGGCCGACAACGAGGGTGAGGGCGGCATCCTGGCCCTCACCGCCATCATCAACCCCCGCGGCTCGAACCCGTCGAGCCGACGGTGGGTACTGGTGCTCATCGGGCTGTTCGGCACGGCGCTGCTCTACGGCGACGGCATGATCACCCCGGCGATCTCAGTGCTGTCCGCCGTCGAGGGCCTCACGGTCGTCAACCCCGACATCGAACGGCTCGTCATCCCGATCGCCGTCGGCATCCTCATCGCCATCTTCGCCGTCCAGCGGCGTGGCACCGGGTCGATCGGCCGGGTGTTCGGGCCGATCATGGTCGTGTGGTTCATCACGATGGCCGTCCTCGGTGCCATCCACCTCGCCGACCACCCCGGGGTGTTCGTCGCACTGAACCCCACCTACGCCGTCACCTTCTTCACCACCAACACCTTCACCGGCTTTCTCGCCCTCGGCTCGGTCTTCCTCGTCGTGACCGGCGGCGAGGCGCTCTACGCCGACATGGGCCACTTCGGCAAGCGGCCGATCAAGCTCGGCTGGTTCTCGCTGGTGCTGCCAGCCCTGCTGCTCAACTACTTCGGCCAGGGCGCCATGCTCATCAACGAGCCGACGGAGATCGAGAGCCCGTTCTTCAACATGGCGCCCGACTGGTTCCAGCTGCCGCTGGTAGCGCTGGCCACCGCAGCGACGGTCATCGCCTCCCAGGCGCTGATCTCGGGCGCCTTCTCGCTCACCATGCAGGCGGTGCAGTTGGGCTACAGCCCGCGCGTCCGCATCCGCCACACCTCCGCCGCGGAGATGGGGCAGATCTACATCTCGGCCATCAACTGGGCGCTCATGGCGGCGTGCGTCACGCTCGTCATCACGTTCCGCTCCTCGACCAACCTGGCCGCGGCGTACGGCGTGGCCGTCACCATGACCATGGTCATCACCACGCTGCTGTTCTACGTGGTGGCACGCGAGCGCCTCGGGTGGAGCAAGGGACGCGCCATGGCGGCGTGCACCGGGTTCCTCGCCATCGACCTCGGCTTCTTCGGCGCCAACATCTTCAAGATCCACGAGGGCGGCTGGTTCCCGATCGTGGTCGGCGCCGTCGTGTTCACCGTGCTCACCACCTGGTTCCGCGGCCGCCAGATCGTGGCCGACCGCATCATGCGGGGACGGGTGCCGATCACGACCTTCGTCAAGAGCATCCACGACCACCCGGTCGAGCGCGTCGACGGCACGGCGGTCTACATGTTCAGCGCCACGGATCTGACGCCGCCGAGCCTGATGGCGAACCTCAAACACAACAACTCGCTGCACGAGAAGGTCGTCCTGCTGTCGATCCGCAGCGAGACCGTGCCTCGCCTGTTGCCGGTCCAGCGGCTCACCAGCACCGAGATCGGCGACGGGTTCTGGCAGGTGATCCTGCACTACGGCTTCATGGAGGACCCCGACATCCCCGCCGCGCTCGCTGCGTCGCAGCAACGGGCACCGCACATCGCCCCCGAACAGGTCAGTTACTTCCT
>CAZYKR010000252.1:0-6395 GCA_964648005.1 uncultured Iamiaceae bacterium | reverse complement strand
GGGGCGCGCATGGCCGGCGACGGCGAGGCGGTCGTCGGTCACCGCATCCGGCGACGCGCTCGGTCGGTGGACGGGCCGCCGGCGAAATCCGGTTGCGGGGAGGTCGTGCGCTCCGTACGGTCGGCAACGCACTTCCCCTCGACGCAGCCACGAGCGCGCACGGAGGTGCACGGTGGTCATCACCTGTTGGGGAGCCAAGGGCGGGGCGGGGACGACGGTCATCGCCGCGGCGATGGCGGTGCATGCCGCCACCACGAGTCAGCACGGCGCCCTGCTCGTCGATCTCGACGGGGATGCCGCCATCGCCCTGGGCGTGGCGCCGTCGGACGGACCAGGCGTGCGCGACTGGCTCGACGCTGGTCCGGGCACACCGCCGGAGGGGCTCGCGCGCCTCGAGGAGCCGCTCGCCGGTGGGCTGGGGTTGTTGCCCTGCGGATCGGGGGTGCCGGGTCCGGCGAGCGATGGGAGCGTCGAGGTGTTGATGCAGGCGCTCGGGTCCGATCGTCGCACGGTCGTCGTCGATGTCGGTTGCGTCACCGGTGCCGAGGGTGCGGACCGCGCCCTGCGTCGGCGGGTCGTGCAGCTCGGGGATCGTTCGGTGTTGGTGACCCGCGCCTGTTACCTGGCGCTGCGGCGAGTGTCCGGTGCAGGTCTCGTCCCCGACGACGTCGTGCTCCTCGCCGAACCAGGTCGGGCGCTGCGTGCCGATGACGTCGCCCATGCGCTCGGCGCGCCGGTGTCGTGCACGGTCCCGTTCGATCCCGCCGTGGCGCGCGCCGTCGACGCCGGGCTGCTGCTCGCCCGTCTGCCCACCTCGCTCCGTCGGGCGGTGGGTCGTGGCTGAGCACCGGTCGGTCGCCATCGAGCGGGCGATCGCCGCGCTCGACGACCTGGTGCCGCTTCCCGACGAGGACGAGCTCCGCCGGCGCGTCATCGAGGCCGTCGCCGCGGTGGCGCCCCTGCTCGACGAGTCCGGTCGTACGAGCGCCGTCGAGGCGGTCGTCGCTCGGCTGCGCGGTCTGGGTCCGCTCGACGCGCTGCTCGACGCGCCGGAGGTCACCGACGTGCTCGTCAACGGCGATGGTTCGGTGTGGACCGAACGGGCGGGGGTGATGACCCGCGAGGCGATCGATCTGACCGCCGACGAGCGCGCCGCCATCATCGAGCGCATCGTGCACCCGCTTGGCCTGCGCGCCGATCGGGCCCACCCCATCGTCGACGCACGGCTTGCCGACGGCTCCCGTGCCAACGCCGTGCTTCCACCGGTGTCGGTCGACGGGCCGTGCCTGTCGATCCGTCGCTTCGGGGCCGCCGTCCTCCCGCTGGAGGCGTTCTGCCCGTCGCCGGTGGCGGAGCTGCTGCACCGCGCGGTGCGCGCACGCTGCAACATCGTCGTCAGCGGTGGTACCGGTTCGGGCAAGACGACGCTGCTCAACGCGCTGGCGGGGCACATCCCGGCCGGCGAGCGCCTGGTCACCATCGAAGATGCCGCCGAGCTCCGGCTCGGCCGTGCGCATGTGGTGCGGCTCGAGGCGCGGCCGGCCAACGCGGAGGGGGTGGGTGCCGTGGCGATCCGCGACCTGGTGCGCGCCGCGCTGCGGATGCGTCCCGACCGGATCGTCGTGGGCGAGGCCCGCGGTCCCGAGGCGCTGGACATGCTCCAGGCGATGAACACGGGCCACGAAGGCTCGCTGTCGACGTGCCACGCGAACAGCCCGGTCGACGCGCTGCGGCGCCTCGAGACCATGGTGCTCACCGCCGCGGTCGACCTCCCGTCGCCGGTCGTGCGCGAGCAGCTCGCCGCGGCGGTCGATCTCGTGGTCCAACTCGAACGCCGCCACGGTCGGCGGGCTGTCGTCGCGGTCGACGAGGTGGCCCCGTGGTCACCGCTCGACCAGCCCACGTTGCGCACCGTGCCCTTGCTCGACGACGCCGGTGCTCCGGTCGCCCGCAGCGTCCGCCCCACCCGCGTGGGCGGCGCGCGTCCCTGGTGGGTGGCGTGATGGCCACTGAGCTGATGGTGGTGGTCGTGCTGGGTGGTGTGGTGGCCGTGCGACGGTCGGCTCGTTCACCTCGGGCGCGTGTGGCGGCGTTGTCCAGCAGGCGGGGTCGTCGTCCGGGCGGTCGGCTCGTGGCGGATGCGATCAGCCGTGTGCGGCGACGACGCGCCGCCGAGTTGGCGGCGCGTCAGCTCCCGGTCCTGCTCGACCACGTCGCCTGGGCCTTGCGCTCGGGAGCGTCGGTGCCGCAGGCGTTCGCGCGCGCCGCCGAGCGCCTCGACGGACCGCTGCACGACGAACTGGTGCCGTGCGCCGCGTCGCTGCGCGATGGCCGGTCCTTCGATGCTGCCTTGGCCCGGTGGCTCTCGGGCTCGGCGCTTCGCCGAGATGATCCGCGCCGGGTGATCGTCGGGGCGCTCCGCATCGCGGTCCGTGCAGGAGGAGCGCCGGCGGCGGCGCTCGAAGGTGTGGCGGCCTCGGTGCGCGACCGCGAGGCGGTACGCCGCGAGGCGCGAGCACTCACCGCGCAGGCCGTGGCGTCAGCCGTGCTGCTCGTCGTGGCACCCCTGGCGTTCGGCGTGCTGCTGGCGTCGGGAGATGCCGAGGTGCGTCACTTCCTGTTCGCCGACCCGATCGGCGTGGCATGCCTGTTCGCAGCGGCGGTGCTGGACGCCCTCGGCGCGCTGTGGATGCGAGCCGTGGCGCGGGTGGCCCGATGATGCGGGTGCTGCGACCCGGGGGCCGGCGGCTGGTGCTGGCCCGGGTGGGCGTGGCGAGGTTGCGCCGCGGCCGACGACCGGAACGCGCCCACCCCGTGCGGGTCGTGGCGGGAGGCATCGGCCGGTCGGCGCATCGACTCGTCGGTCGTGTGCCGTCCTCGGACGAGGCGGCGAGCGACGCCGGTGGTGCGTTGGTGGCGGCGGCGCTGGGGCTGATCATCTCGCCGATCGTGAGTGGCGCAGCGGCTCTGGTGGCGTGGCGGCTGCCGGCGATGCGGCGGGCGCGCGCCGTGCACCGGGAACGGGCGCTGGCGATGCAGGCGTTGCCCGAGACCATCGACCTGCTGCGGCTGTGCTTGGACGCCGGCTTGACGGTACCGATCGCCTTGGAGCTCGTCGGCCATGACGGCACCGATCCGGCTCGCGCCGCCTGTTGCCGAGCGGCGGAGCGCATCGTGGCCGGCGCCCGGGCTCGCGACGCCCTGGACGCGCTGCGGGTGCTCGGCGACGACGGCGTGCGTTGCGCGGATGCCCTCGAGGCCTCGGTGGTCGACGGCGCACCGGTCTCGGTGCCGCTGGGCAGCCTTGCCGCCGAGCTGCGCGACGTGCGTCGGCGCGACCTCGAGCGGCGCGTGCGGCGCGTGCCGGTGCTGCTGCTGCCACCGCTGGTGCTGTGCATCCTCCCGGCCTTCGCGCTCATGACCGTGGTGCCGCTCATCGTGCTCTCGCTGCGTTCCCTGCAGCTCTGATCGGTCCGGTATCGGACCCTCCGCTCGGCCACTCGGCCCTGGACCCACACCCGAATCGGATCCTCACAGGAGGTTCATCATGCTTGCAGTCATCTGCGCGGCCCAGGCCGCGCTCCTCGCAGGGCTTGCTGCCCTGCGCCGTCACCGCCTGGGCGACGGCGGCCAGAGCACCGCCGAGTACGCGCTCGTGTTGCTCGGGGCCGCGGCCATCGCCGTCCTCGTCATCTCGTGGGCGACCGACACCAACCTGATCGGCAAGCTCTTCGACTTTGTCATCGGCAAGGTCATGGGACGCGCCGGGTGAGTGGGGACCGGAGCGGGATCCGGTCACGACGAGATGGCGACGAGGGCCAGGCCACGGTGGAACTGGCCCTCGTTCTGCCGTTCGTCGTGGTGTTGCTGCTCGCCGTCGTCCAGGTCGGGCTGATCGTGCGGGCGCAGCTCCGCGTCGAGCACGCCGCCCACGAGGGTGCACGCGCCGCTGCCGTCGCCGAGGATCCGATCGCCGCCGGCCGGCGGGTGGCGCTGGCGGCAGTCGACGATCCGGAACGTGCCGAGGTGATCGTCACGTCAGAGCAGGTCGGCGGCGGAGCCGCCGTGCGGGTATCCGTCACTTTGCGGCTGACCGGCACGCTCCCGCTGATCGGTTCGGTGGTGGACGGTCGAACCGTGCAGGCGTCGGCCGCCCTTCGGGTCGAGTCGTAGCGCGGTCGAGCCAGCGCGAGACGTTCACCGACTCGTCACCCCGACGCCAGGTCCGGGCCAACTCGCCTGCGTAGCTTGCGCGGCGCACGGAGAGCGACACGTATCTCGTCTGGAGGAGACATGTCCAAGAACCACCCTCGCCGAGGCCGACGCTTCGGCGCCGCAGCGGTCACCGTGGCGGTCGGCTCGATGGTGGCGGTGCTGCCTGCATCGGCTGCCGGCCCCGGGACGCTGACCGGGCCACGCACGACGGTCGACCCGTACCTCGAGCCCGTCGCCGCAGGCGTGACGATCGAGTCGCTGCTCACCGTGAACGACCTTCCCGCCCGGAACGGCTACGCCATGGTCGGCATCCCCGACGGGCTCGGCGCCGTTCGACGCGACGCAGACGACCGGGTCATCGTGCACATGAACCAGGAGCTGGGCGCCTCCAACGGCATCGTGCGCAAGCATGGTCAAAAGGGTGCCTTCGTGTCGCGCTACGTCATCGACCCGACGACGCACGACGTGCTGCACGGCTCCGATCTCACCTCGGTGATCACCTACTTCGACCGCACGACCAACACCTACACGGCCACGCCGACGTCGGGATCGCTCGCCCTCAGCCGGCTGTGCTCGTCAGCGCAGGGGGCGCCGGGCCAGTTCTTCAACAGCGGGTCGGGCAATGGCACAACTGAGCCCATCTACTTCGCCGGCGAGGAGTCCGGAAGCGAGGGTC
This sequence comes from uncultured Iamiaceae bacterium, assembly GCA_964648005.1. Classification (GTDB taxonomy): domain Bacteria; phylum Actinomycetota; class Acidimicrobiia; order Acidimicrobiales; family Acidimicrobilacustridaceae; genus JAGQTE01. The sequence goes on along the minus strand of CAZYKR010000252.1, from coordinate 1,504 downwards.
GGGCGTTCGCCACGTTGCGCAGCGGTGCGACGCGCGAGCTTCCCCGTGCCGGGCGCTTCTCGTTCGAGAACCTCGTGCCCGCGACGAATGCGTCCGACACGACCGTCCTGGTCGGCCTCGACGATCAGTTCGATGGTCGGGTGTCGGTGTACCGCGGCACCAAGACGGCTTCGGGTGGACCGCTGGCCCGCGCGGGGTTGCTCGACGGCAACGTGGCGAACATCAAGCTCGACGGCATCGCCACCGACGCTGCCTTCCGGGCCGCGCACGATGCCGGTGATGCGGTGCCGTTCGACCTCGTGAGCGTGGACTGGAAGCTGACGGGGGCGCAGCAGAAGGCGCAAGCCGACGCTGCAGGAGCGCTCCGGCTCAATCGCGTCGAGGACGGCGCGTTCGATCCGGACAACCCGAACGACTTCTACTTCATCACCACCGACGGCGGAGAGGGCTCGACGAGCGGCGGGGGCGGGGGCCTGTGGCGCCTGCGGTTCGCCGACATCGACCAGCCGGAGCTGGGCGGCACGCTGACCCTGCTGATGGACGGGACCGAGGCCATCGGTGCCAACAAGCCCGACAACATGACGATCGCCGACGGCAACATCGTGATCCAGGAGGACCCGGGTGGCGACGATGTCTTGGCCCGCATCTTCGCCTACCGCATCGCCGACGGCGCCGTGGGTGAGGTAGCGGTGTTCGACGCCGACCGGTTCTCGCCGGGCGCGCCGGGGTTCATGACCAACGACGAAGAGTCGAGCGGCATCATCCCTGCGGACGACCTGCTCGGCGCCGGCTGGTTCCTGCTCGACGCCCAGGTGCACACGTCGGCCGGCCTGCCGGCGGGCACCGGTCCGGGCACGGTCGAGGAGCTCGTGCAGCACGGGCAGCTCCTGGCCATGCACGTGACCGACTGGTCGGCTGTCTACGGGTCGTGAGGATGACGAACGACTCGTGGCGCCATGCCGCAGGCGTGGGCGGGGCACCTTCGGGTGCCTTGCCCCTTGCGGTTGGCCGCTGGCGCATCGGCAGGGGCCGAGGGCGCGCCGGCGTCGCGGCCTCCGTGGTGGCCGGACTGCTCCTCGCCGGCGCCGGATGCGCGACCGTGGAGCCGACGGCCGGCTCGGGTGGTGCTGCGGCCTCGACGTCGGTGCGTTCCCCTTCGGCCTCGCCCCCGGCGTCGGAGCGTCCGGACGGATCGTCGGAGCCCTCGACGGACCTTCCGCTGGACCCGATGCCGTCGAGCACGTCGTCCCCGCGGGTGTCCGGGGCGGCGCCCGCTACCTCGGCGGAGCCCGAGCGGGTGGCGAACCTCGACCATCGAGGCGTCGACCTCGGCGACGCGTGCGTCGATCCTTCGCAGCTGCTCGCCGCCGCCGCAACGCTCGACGTCGCACCCGCCGTATCGGACCTGCGGTCGATCCGGTGCTTCGAGGACTGGGCCACCGCGTGGACGAACCCGGCCCAGGACCCGGTCGAGCCCGTCGATCCCGAAGTGCTGGTGTTCCGA
>CAZYKR010000251.1:0-6445 GCA_964648005.1 uncultured Iamiaceae bacterium | reverse complement strand
CGCCGCGCATGCCGGGCTTCACACCACAAGATCATCGAACCCGGCGGCCGTCGATCCAGGTCTCGGCGATCGCCGGCCCGGCGCCGCTGATCGTGGGTGGCGGGATCGACCCCACGTCGTCGAGGACGACGAGGTCGGCGCGCAGGCCCGGCGCGATGGTGCCGCGTTCGTGCTCCTGGCCGCCGGCGTAGGCGGCGCCGCGGGTGTAGGCCTGCAGCCACCGATCGAGGGGCAGGGACTGGGACACCCCGAAGAGCTGCCCGGCCTGCGTGCGTCGGGTGGCGCCGAGGTGGGCGCAGGCCAGGGGCGCGACCGGGCCGCACGGATCGTCGGACGAACCGGCCAGGCGGACACCGGCGGCGTCGAGGGTGCCGAACGGCAACCAGTCGGCGTCATCGGGCTCGAAGCCGGCGGCGCTGCGCCCGACGTGGTCGACGAAGCCCGGCTGCACGACCCCGACGGCGCCCACGGCCGCGAGGGCGCGGGCCAGGCCGGGTCCCGCCATGCCGGCGTGCTCGACGCGGAAGCGGTGGTCGTCTCCAGGGTGACGGCGCGCCGCCGCGGTGAACGCCGCCACGGCGTCGGCCACACCCACGTTGCCCATGGCGTGCACCGCCACGCGAAAGCCCCGCCCGACGGCCTCGACGAGGCGTGCTTCGAGGTCGGGGTGCCGGTAGCCGAAGGTGATCGGCGCGCCGCCGAGGTGCACGTCCACGGCGGGGAGCACACCGCCGTCGGCGAAGAGCTTGATCGGGCCGACGCGCAGGCGGTGGTCGCCGTCGCCCGTCGGCGCCCCGTCGAGTCGAGCCGTCAGCTCGTGATGGAGGAAGGGCGCCGGGTGCGGGAGGGCCAGCACCGACACGGGCAGCCGTCCGGCCTGCCGGAGTCGGGCGTACATCGCTTCGGTGGCGGCGTCGCAGGCGGCGTCGTGCACGGCGGTGATGCCCAGCGCCCGCAGCTGATGCGCCCGGGCGACGACCCAGTCGTCCCAACGGTCGGGGTCGTCACGATCTGCCATCGTCGCCGAGTGCGCCCGGCCGAACGCCCGCTCGAGGAGCAGGCCCGTCGGCGCCCCGTCGGGCCCGCGCGCTACCAGCGCCGCCTCGTCGTCGCGGTCGAGGCCGAGTGCGGCCACCCCGGCGCCCGCCCCGGCCGGCGCGCTGCCCCGGCCGATGCCGAGGGCGTCGAGGCCGGCCGAGCTGACGACGCCCTGGTGGAAGGTGTGGTGGGCGACGAGGCAGGGCCGGTCGCCGACCAAGGCGTCGAGGTCGTGCCGGTCCAGGCGCAGCCCGGTCGCCTCGTCCCATCCGTCGATGCGGACCCAGGCGTCGCCTTCCGCCCGGACGAGGTGGTCCGACACGACCGACGCGAGGTCGTCGAGGTCGGCGCAGTCCGAGGCGTCGCCCCACGTCGGGCGGAGCGCGGCGACGGACAGGTGGCAGTGCGCATCGATGAAGCCGGGCACGAGCAGGCGCCCGGCCAGATCGTGGACGGCGGCGTCGGGGTGGGTCCGCTCCAGGCCAGCTGGGCCGACGGCGACGATGCACCCGTCGCGCACCACGACCACGTCGGCGTCGGGATGCGCCGGGTCCATCGTCCGGACGCGTCCGCCGACGAAGGCGACGGCGCCCGGCCCCGCGTCCGGGGACGCGCCCTGCCCGTCGTCGATCGTCACCCGCGCCGCCCCATCGGGCGCATGGTAGGAGGCAGCGCCCGATAGCGTCCCCGGCCATGGCACATCGAGTCGTGATCTGGGGGACGGGGAACGTGGGCCGGCCGGCGATCCGTGCCGTGGCGGCCCATCGGGACCTCGAGCTGGCGGGCGTCGTCGTGGCCAACCCGGCCAAGGTCGGCGTCGACGCCGGCGAGCTGGCGGGCATCGGTCCGCTCGGCGTCGTGGCTACCGACGACACGGCGGTGGCGCTGGCCGACGACATCGACGCGGTGGTGTACACGGCCACGGCCGACACCCGGCCCGAGGAGGCCTACGCCGACCTCGAGCGCTGCCTGCGGGCGGGACGCAACGTCGTGAGCACCGCCTTCTACCCGCTGCTGCACCCGCCGAGCGCCCCGGCCGAGCTGCTCGAGGTCATCGGTCCGGCCTGCGCCGCCGGCGGCTCGTCGGTGTTCGTGTCGGGCATCGACCCGGGCTGGGCGCTCGACATCCTCCCGGCGCTCGTGAGCGGCGTCGGCGCCGGCATCACCGAGGTGCGCATCCAGGAGTTGTTCAACTACGCCCTCTACGACCAGCCCGACGTGGTGCGCGAGGTGATCGGCTTCGGCGGACCGATGGACGAGTTGCCGCTGATGTTGTTGGACTTCTCGCTCGACATGGTGTGGGCGCCGATGGTGCGCATCCTCGGCGACCTGCTCGGGCTCACGATCGTCGAGGTGACCACGCACGTCGAACGGCGACCGTTGGAGCGCACCGTCGAGGTGCCCGGCATGGGGACCTTCGAGGCCGGTACCCAGGGGGCGTTCCGGTTCGAGGTGCGGGGCCACGTCGGCGACGCCGTGCCGATCGTCGTCGAGCACATCACCCGCATCGACGATGCCTGCGCGCCGGACTGGCCGTCGTCGGCATCGCCGGGCGGCGAGCACAAGGTGCTGCTGCGGGGGCATCCCAACCTGGAGGTCGCCGTGCACGGGACCGAGCCGGGCGAACCGGGGGCGGCGGGCGGCGGCAACGCCACGGCGGCCAACCGCATCGTCAACGCCATCCCGGCCGTGTGTGCGGCGGCGCCCGGCCCGGTGCACCCGGCGGACCTGCCGGCTATCACCGGCGCGGCGCAGCTGCGCCTGGGCTGACCTCGACCCGCCGCTACGCCCTGCGCCGCAACCGCCTGCGGCGCAACCGCCTGCGGCGCAACCGCCTGCGCCGTCGCGGGTCGCCTTAGCGCCGCGGTCGCTCCAGGGCGGCGAGCGTCGTCGCCACGGCCTCGCCGCAGAGCAGGTTGGGGCCGATGCGGGTCAGGCCGGCCCCGGCGAACCAGCGGTCGTAGGTGCTGGACGGACGGTCGTGGAAGCCGACCCGGTCACCGACCCAGTCGTCACCGCGGGCGAACACCTCGAACAGCACGACCCCGGCGAGCATGCGGGCCATGGCACCGAGCGCGGCGCGCAGTTCGTCGGCGGGCACGTAGCCGGCGACGTCCACGCACACGATCAGGTCGAACGGTCCCGCGCCGGTGTCGGCCAGTGCCGGCAGGTCGCCGCAGCCGCCGAGGTGCACGTTGCGGGCAGCGCCGTAGCGGGCGGCGGCGTACGGGCTCGGGTCGAGGCCCAGGTAGGTGGCGTCGGGTCGGCGCGCCGCCACGGCGTCGTGCCAGGGACCTTCGCCGCAGCCGACGTCGAGCACCGACGTGACCGGGCGGTCGAGGAGGTACTCGGCGACCCCGAGGGCGTAGGCGACCTTGCGGTCGAGCCGGGTGGCTGCACCGAAGCCTTCGGCGCGGTACCAGTGGTCGAAGTAGGCCTCGTCGTACCGCTTCGGCGTCGACCGTCGTGCGCTCACGGCCGCCGACGGTAGCGTTCGCCCACCGAACGCAGAGGGGGACAGGCGATGGGCGAGCTCGACGGCAAGGTGGCGGTCATCACGGGGGCAGGGTCCGGCATCGGCCGGGCCGCCGTCGACGTGTTCGCCGGTGCGGGGGCGACGGTCGTGGCCGTCGACCTGGACTCGGTCGGCGCCGAAGAGGCCGCCGCCGCGGTCGGCGGTGTCGCCGTCGCCGGCAGCGTCGCCGATCCGGCGACGTGGGAAGCAGTGGTCGAAGCGGCTGCGGCCCACGGTGGACCGCACGTCGCGTACCTGAACGCCGGCGTGTACGGCTGGCAGGACGCCATCGAGGAGCTGCCGCTCGATCTGTACCAGCGAACCGTCGACACCAACGTGTCCGGGGTCGTGTTGGGGGTGCGGGCGCTGGTGCCGGCGATGCGGGCGCTCGGGGGCGGGGCCATCGTGGCGACGGCGTCGGTGGCGGGCATCGTGGCCTTCGCTCCGAACCCGCTGTACACGATGACGAAGTACGCCGTCACCGGGTTCGTGCAGGCGATGGGTCCGCGCCTGGCGTTCGACGGCATCACCATCGACGCCGTGTGTCCGTCGGTCGTCGACACGCCGATGACGACGGAGGCGCTCAAGGGCGGCAGTGCCGCCGACCTCGGCATCTCGATGATCTCGCCGACGCGCATCGCCGAGACGGCGCTGCGGCTGGCGACCACCGACGGCTCCGGCCGCTGCGTCGCCATCATCGACGGCGTCGCCGACATCGAGTGGCGCTTCCCCGACTTCGTCGACCTGCTCAAGGCCGCGCCGCAACCGGACGCCTGAGGGCGCACCGCCGGGCGCGTCGGGGTCGGGCACCGGTCAGGGCTGGAGTTGTTCGGCGAGCCGCCGTGCCTCGGCCTCGGTGAACTCGCCGCCGATCTGGAAGGTCGGGCCCAGGTCTCGAGCCTCGACGGACGGCGTCCACACGACCTGATCGCCGATCATGACCAGCACCTGCCCGGTGGGGCAGTCGATCGAGGGCGTCTCACAGCTGTTCACGATGTTGCGGAACGCCTCGAGATCGCCGTCGTCGATCGTCACCTCGACCGTCCAGGTCCCGATCTGCGAGCGCCTCGCCTCGGCAGCGACCACAGCCGGCTGGGCCGAAGTGAGACCCGGTTGGAAGCCGACGCCGTACTCGTCCACGACGAAGCCGGGGAGGTCGGGCGCCGGTTCCATCACGGTCAGGATCGGCCAGAGGCTGAGGGCGGCTCTTCCAGAAGTCGAGCCGTCGGTCGGCGTGGTGTCGGACCGGGTGGAGGTGCCTGGACCCGCTGTCGACGCGCCGGCCACGGACGAGCTGGATGCATGGGTCGATCCAAGCGCCCCGGTCGATGTGGTCGGTTCGTCGTGGGTGCAGCCGACGCCGAGCAGCGCCGCGGCGACGAGGAGGATCTCGGCCCGGCTCCGGATCGTTCGCTGCACCCCGGGCCCCTGCGCTACTGCTGGGCCATGAGGCGACGGAACTCCGCCACCTCGTCGATGACCAGGTCGCCCGACACGTCGAGGCGGACGTGGGTGAGGTCGCCGGTGAAGGGGAACGGCGCCAGGAAGCGGTCCGGGTCGACGGTGTCGTAGGCGGCGAACCCGCAGCTGACGCCGACGATGGCGAACAGGTTCGGCACCGTCCAGGGCAGCTCGCCGAAGCCGGCGGGCACGTCATCGATGTACAGGCGCACCTCGGCGGGGCGGCCCTTGCCCGGGCCGGCCGGCTCGCCGACGAGCACGACTTCGACTCGCAGGCGGTGGGCGCCCGCCGGCACCGGCGTCTGTGACGACACCGTCCAGCGGTCGAGGCCGAGGTAGTTGTAGGTGAAGTGCAGGTGGCCGTCGGCGACGGAGAAGGCGTAGCCGCCGTGGCGGTTGCCCTGCACCAGCAGGACCCCGTCGGCGCCCTCGTCGGGGATGTCCACGTGGGCGGTGAAGCTGTGCGAGCGGCCGGCGACCCGCGGCGTGGCGGCGAACGGGATGGGCGAGCCGCCGGGCAGGAAGTCGAACGTCTTGCCGTGGCCGCCGAGCCGGGGTCGGCGGGCGAGCAGCCGGGTCAGGCCCACGACGAGCGGCAGCGCCTCGTTGCGCTCCGCCTCGGACCACCACAGGTCGACGAGCTCGGCGAGCTTGTCCGATTGCTCGGCGGCGAGGTCGTGGCACTCAGCCGGATCGGCGTCGAGGTGGTACAGCTCCCAGTCCTCGGCGTCGAGGGTGGCGAGCAGGTCCTCGGTGATCGGCGTGCCGAACGGGTGCCCCTTCTCCACACCTTCGATCAGGCTCGGGCCCGGGTACGGGCACACCGCCTTCCATCCGTCGGCGTAGATGGCCCGGTGACCGAACATCTCGGCCAGCTGCACGTGGTGCTCGCTCGGCGCGTCGGCGTCGACGAGCGTCGGGGCGAAGCTGACGCCGTCCATCGTCGACTGGGGCACGCCGCGGATGACGTCGGGTGGCTCGATGCCGAGCAGATCGAGGATCGTCGGCGTGATGTCGGTGACGTGGGTGTACTGCTGGCGCACGCCGCCCTGGTCGTCGATGCGCGACGGCCAGGACACGATCAAGGCGTCCGTGACGCCGCCGCGGTAGGTCTCGCGCTTCCAGCGGCGGAACGGCGTGTCGCCCGCCCACGCCCAACCCCAGGCGTAGTGGTTGAACGTGTCCTCGGAGCCCCACACGTCGTAGACGGCGAGGTTGTCCTCGAGCGTCTCGGGGGCGAGGTTGAAGAACAGGCCCTCGTTGCGGCTGCCCTCGACACCGCCCTCGGCGGAGGCGCCGTTGTCGCACATGAACAACACGAGCGTGTCGTCGAGCTCACCGATGGACTCGATGAAGTCGAGGATCCGGCCGATGTGATGATCGGTCTGCGACAGGAAGCCGGCGTACACCTCCATCTGGCGGGCGCACATC
>CAZYKR010000250.1:0-6452 GCA_964648005.1 uncultured Iamiaceae bacterium | reverse complement strand
ACGCCCAGCTCGCCGAGGCGTGCACCGCAGCCGGGCTCACCGACGTCGCCACGTACCAGGCCGCCGGCAACGTCGTCGGCACCACCGACCGCTCCCCCGCCGACGCCGAGACCCACCTCGCCACCGAGCTCGAAGCCGCCTTCGGCTGGCCTGTCCCCACCATGGTCCGCACCCTCGACGAGCTCGTCGCCATCGCCGCCGCTGAGCCGTTCGGTGCACCCGTCGACGGCGCCACCGTCCACGTGCTGCTGTGCGCCACGCCCCTGTCCCGATCCGCCGCACGTGCGGTCGAGGCCCTGGCCACGTCGAACGACGAGCTGCACGTCGCCGGCCGCGAGGTGTACTGGCGACGCCACGGCAAGCTCATGGAGGCCACGATCGACGACGCCGAGCTCGGCCGCGCCATCGCCACGACCACCACGATGCGCACCATCGGCACCCTCCAGCGCATGGCCGCGCGCTTCGCCTGACCGGCGGACGGACGCGTCGCCCGCCCCGGACCGCCCGGCGCCGAGCCCCGGTGGCAGGATGCGCCCCATGACGGCACCGTTCTCCAACCGCGTCACCGAGCTCCTCGGTGTCGACGTCCCGATCGTGCAGGCCCCGATGGGCTGGATCGCCCGGGCACAGCTGGCCTCGGCGGTCTCGAACGCCGGCGCCATGGGCATCATCGAGACGTCGTCGGGCGAGCTCGACGTCGTCCGAGACGAGATCGCCAAGATGCGCGACCTCACCGACAAGCCCTTCGGCGTGAACATCGCCCAGGCCTTCGTGCGCGACCCGTCGATCGTCGAGTTCGTCATCGACCAGGGCGTGCGCTTCGTCACCACCTCGGCCGGCAGCCCGACCCGCTACACCGCCACGCTCAAGGACGCCGGCCTCACCGTCTTCCACGTCGTGCCCACCCTGCACGCCGCCCGCAAGGCCGCCGATGCCGGCGTCGACGGGCTGATCGTCGAGGGCGGCGAAGGCGGCGGCTTCAAGAACCCATCCCCCGTGGCGTCGATGGTGCTGCTGCCGCTCGTCGCCTCGCAGCTCGACCTGCCGATCATCGCCGCCGGCGGCTTCCTCGACGGCCCGACGATGGCGGCGGCGATGGTGCTCGGCGCCGAGGGCATCCAGCTCGGCACCCGCATGGTGTCCGCCGCCGAGTCGCCGGTGCACGACAACTGGAAGCAGGCCATCGTCGAGGCGTCCGAGACCGACACCGTGTTCCTGAACCGCCACACCAGCCCGGCCCTGCGCGCCCTGCGCACCGATCGCACCACGAGCTACGAGTTCGACACCGACCGCAACGCCATGGAGGCGATGCTCACCCTCACCGACCTCTACTTCGGCGGCGACATGGAGGCGGCCATCGCGCTGTGCGGCGAGGTCGCCGGCCGCATCGACGCCGTCCGTCCCGTCGCAGAGATCATCGTCGAGTGCGCCGAGGACTGCCGCCGCGTCCTCGCCGACACCGCCGCCCGCTACCCCGCCGACGTCTGACGCGGCCGCCCGGACGGCGACGCCCGGTCAGGGCAGGTCAGCTCAGACCGACCGTCCGACCCCCAGCAGCGCCTCCACATCGAGGGCGTTGCCGTCGCCGGTGTGGGCCAGCGCCGTGGCGAACGCCTCGGCCGCCCGGTCGATCGTGCCGGCGTCGAGCCCGTCGAAGAGCGGCTGCACCGGCGGCGACCAGCTCGGCTGGCTCCGAAAGAACGCCTCGGGGTCGTCGAAGACCCACCGCCGACGCACCGGCACCACCTCGACGTCGACCAACCCGGCCGCCGTCAGGTGGCCGGCGATGGCGTCGACATCGCCCAGGCGGGCCCAGGTCGGCGGACCGGGCGGGGCGGCGAAGCCGTCGATCACCTCGCCCAGCGCCGCCGCCACCAGCGTCGCCAACGGGAACTGCGCCACATGCCAGGCGCCGATGCACACCGACCCACCGGGTCGGGCGGCGCGCGCCAGCTCGCGCACGCCGGCGTCGAGGTCTGGGAAGAAGATGAGCCCGAACATCGACGCGCAGACGTCGAAGGACCCGTCGGCGACCGTCAGGGCCTGGCCGTCCATCACCTCGGCCCGACAGTGGTCGAGTCCCTCGGCGGCGAACCGCTGCGCCAGGCGCTCGACCATGCCGGGCGCGAAGTCCGTCGCCAGCACGGACGCGCCCCGGCGTCCCGCCCGCAGCGCCAGCGCGCCGGCGCCGGCCGCCACGTCGAGGACCTCGTGGGTGGGGCCGACGCTCAGGAGGTCGACCGCGGCGTCGGCGTACCCGCCGGTGAAGGGCTCGAACATCGCCTCGTAGCCGGCGACCCCAGCGCTCCAGCTGTCCGGGACCTGATCGCGACGCACCTCGGCCATGGCCGGTCAGCCGACCTCTTCGAGACGCCCGTCGGCGTGGCGGGCGAAGCGGCCCTGGTCGGGGCCGTGGTTCGGGTCGTCCGCCGGCCACGGCCAGCCGCCGAAGCCGGTGCGCTGGTAGTCGGCGAACGCCTGCTCGATGCCGGCGCGGTCGTTCATCACGAACGGCCCGTACTGCGCCACCGGCTCACCGATCGGACGGCCCTGCAGCACCAGCACCTCGGCGCCCGACGCCGGCGCCGTGACGACGACTGGCTGGGTGGCCCGCACCACGTTGCCGGTGCGAGCGCCGACGGCCTCACCGGCGATGTCGAGCCCGTCGCCCTCGAAGACGTACAGCGTGCGCACCGTCTCGTCGGAGGTCGCGGCCGGCAGCTCGAGCGACGCGCCCGCCTCGAGCACGACGTGCCAGATGGCGACGTCGCTGTCGGGTCGGCTGGCCCAGCTGTGCGGCGGCGGCGACGGCGGCGTCGCACCACCCAGGGTCCCCGCGATCACGGTCACCTCCACCCGCCGGCCGTCGTCGTCGGTGGTGACGACCCGCGGGATGTCGTGGTCCCACAGCATCGAGAAGTGCGGCTCGACGAGCTTGTCGTCAGCGGGGAGGTTCATCCAGATCTGGAACAGCTCGACGGGGTTCGGCCCGTCGGGGTCGAGCAGCGGGAACATCTCGCTGTGCACGACGCCGCCGCCGGCCGTCATCCACTGCACGTCCCCACGCCCGAACCGTGCCGCCGCGCCCAGCGAATCGGAGTGGTCGATCAGCCCCCGCCGGACGTAGGTGATGGTCTCGAAGCCGCGGTGCGGGTGCGCCGGGAAGCCGGGCACCACCTCGCCGTGGTACATCCGCCAACCGTCCCGAGGCGCGAAGTCGTTGCCGAGTTGGCGACCCGCCAGCGAGGCGTCCGGCCCCAGCCGCTCGTTGCCCGCTGGGTAGGCGTCGTCGTGATGGACGCAGAACAGGAACGGGTCGATCGTGGGCCACTGGAACTCCAGCGGCACCGTCTGCAGCACGACGTCAGCCATGGCGACCAGCCTAGGGAGCTGTCCCCACGTTGGCGCCGGTGCCCTCGGCGTCCGCGCCTTCGGCACCGTCGGATCGCAGCGGGTCACGCCCGGCGACCGGGCCCAGCACGTCCCAATGCTCGACGATGCGCCCATCGGCGACGCGGAAGATGTCGGCGCCGCGGATCGTGTCGCCGTAGCGCACCCAGGCCACGACGAGATCGCCCTGGGCAACCACCTCGTCGATGGCGACCTCCATCGGGCCCATGGCGCCTGCAAAGGTCCGCAGCGCCTCGACGCCGTCGCCGACCGCCGGGTTGTGCTGGGTGTAGATCGGACCCACCAGCTCGTCGATCGCCGCCGGGTTCGCGCCACCCAGCACCTCGGTGAGGAACCGCCGGGCCAGGTCGCGGTTCGCATCCAGCTCGGACGCCGGCACCGGCGCACCGGGATCGCCGCCACCGTCGAACATCGTGTGGCCGTTGGCGGACTCGTCCGGGACCACCTGTGCCGTCGCCTCGCGTTCGACCACGACGTCGTCGGCGAAGCGCAGGATGATCACCTGCGCCAGCGGGCCGTACGGGACCTGCTCCGACGCCGGGATCTCTGCGTGCACCGCCACCACGTCGCCGTCGACCACCACCCGATGCACGATGGCGCCCTCCCCCTCGATCATCGACCGCGCCACCTCGCCCCGGGCGGTCACGGCCGCGGCGCCGGAGCCGGCGGTCGCACTCGTGGAACCCGTCGGCGTCGGGACGCCCGAGACCGTCGTGTCCGAGGCACCCGGGTCGGTCGCCGAGGAAGCGCACGCCGCCAGGGCCGGCACGAGCGCCGCGACGACCGACGCCACGGCGACGGTGCGACGCCTCATGACACCGACCTCGACGGCACCTCGGCGATCGGCACGACGGACGCCTCGATCGGGTCGGGGGTGTGTGCCGGCAGGAACCACCGGAACCACAGACGTCCCGCGATGTGCCCCTGCGTGCACAGCCAATTCGGATGGCCCGGATCGTCGGCCGCCACCACCAGCGTCCACGAGCCGTCGGGCTCGAACGCCACCTGGGTGCCGTTGATCGTCACCCGGTCGTAGTCGCTGTTGTAGGTGTGCAGGAACGGGTTCCACAGGCACAGGTTCCAGAACACGCACTCGGGCGAGCGGCCCCGCAGCACGAGCGCCTCGCCCTCGGCCAACGAGAAGCTGCCCATGGCGTAGGCGGCGTCACCGGCCGCCCACCCGAACGTCGCCGTGGGCACCGGGTACGGCGGATCGACCGTGTTCGGCTCGCCCAGCCCGAGCGGCGTGATCGCCGCCTGGTCGCGGATCCAGGTCAGCGCCCGGCGGAAGCCACGCGCCACGTCCGCCGTCGTGTTCCGCCACGTCGGCGGCGGGTCGATCGCCTCGACGCGCCACTCGACCCGGTGGCTCGACGAGGCGTCGGCCACGTAGTCCCGGGTGATGGCGCACACGGCGTCCGGCTCGAGGCGGATGACCGGACCGTCGACCGTCGACGGGTCGGGCGTGAGCCAGAAGGCGAAGGCACCGTCGGCGTCGAAGGTGAGGTCCCGGTCGTTGATCGACCCGACGATCCGCTCGGAGTACCGCCCGTCGTCAGGCCCGCCGTAGACGGTGAGCGACAGGTAGACGGCGTCACCGCGCCGGCCGGTGACCCGATACGTCCGGGTCGGGTCCAGCGGCGCGTACTCGTAGAAGGCGTCCGCGTTGTCGCCACCCCACTTCTTGTAAGGGCCGACGATGTCGACGAACCGGGGGTTGGCGGCATCGCCCCACACGAAGCAGTCGAGCCCGACCTGCAGGATCGAGAAGATCCAGCGATACGCCTCGGCGCGGTACTGGTCGTCGTCCAGGGCCGCCGGGTGGTCGAGCACGAACCCCTCGAGGGTGCGCAGCTCGTCGACCAGCGCCCCGAACGCCTCGCTCACCTCCGTCCCCCCTGCCCCGCCATCACCACGCCCGCCGTCCTCGCCCACGCCGCCCGTCTCGTCCTCGCCCACGCCCTCGCTCCCCCGGGTCGTCATCGCCGCCCGTTGTAGCCGACCCGGGCCGCGACGAGTGGCCGATGTGCGGTCGTCTCGGATGCAGGTCAGCCCCAGGACCCCAAGGTCTTGGCAGTCCTGGTGACAAGACCCACCGTGTGCGGCATACTCGGCGGCGCACCAGGCGGACGCACGGCAGGGGGACCCGATGGCCGACTTCACGTACTACGAGCCGGGCACCCCGTTCCCGGGGACGATCGGCCGCACGCTCGACACGTCGGTCGAGGCGTGGCCGTCGAAGCCACAACCTCCCGACGGCGCGCCGAACGTGGTGATCATCCTCCTCGACGACGTCGGCTACGGGCAGCTGTCTCCCTTCGGCGGGTTGATCGACACCCCCAACCTCGACCGTCTCGCCGACCGCGGCCTGCGCTACGCCAACTTCCAGACGACGGCGCTGTGCTCGCCCACCCGCGGCAGCCTGCTGACCGGTCGCAACCACCATCGCCTCGGCCTCTCCGCCATCACGGAGCTGTCGATGGGCTTCCCCGCCCACAACGGCACGATGAGCGCCGAACACGGGATGCTGTCGGAGATCCTCGTCGAGCGGGGCTACAACACCTTCGCCATCGGCAAGTGGCACCTCACGCCGCCGGAGGAGACGTCGCCCGCCGGGCCGTTCGTCCGCTGGCCGCTCGGGCGCGGCTTCGAGCGCTACTACGGGTTCCTCGGCGGCGACACCGACCAGTTCCACCCCGACCTGGTGCACGACAACCACTGGGTGCCCCAGCCGTCCCAGCCCGCCGACGGGTATCACCTCAACGTCGACCTGGCCGACCACGCCATCGACTGCATCAAGGACGCCCACAACAACGCGCCCGACAAGCCGTTCCTGTTGTACTTCTGCCCCGGCGCCGGCCACGCCCCGCACCAGGTGGAGCAGGAGTGGATCGATCGCTACGCCGGCGCCTTCGACATGGGGTGGGACGAGTACCGACGCCAGGTCTTCCAGCGCCAGCTCGACGCCGGGATCATCCCGCCACACACCGAGCTCTCCGAACGAGACCCGGACGTGCCGGCGTGGGACTCGCTCTCGGACG
>CAZYKR010000249.1:0-6458 GCA_964648005.1 uncultured Iamiaceae bacterium | reverse complement strand
CGGTCGAGCAGGAGGTCGCCCGCGCCGTGTCGGAGCGGCGCTCCCGCGGCGTGGGGCCGGGGCCGGTCATCAAGATGGCCGGCACCATCGGCGCCATCTTCGCCCTTGTGCTGGCGGCGCTGGCGTTGCTGACCCGCCAGTGGGTGCTCGATCCGCTCTTCGACGGCCAGACGGGGCTCGAGCTGGCCTTCCTGCTCGGCCTGTTCACCTTCTGCGTCGGGCACCTGACCCGCGGCACCCTGTCGTCGCACGGGCGCTTCGGCGCGTACGGCATCTTCTTCTCGATCGACGGCCTGTTCCGGCTCGCCGCCGCCGCGGCGTTGGCCCTGGCGGCCGTGGCCATGGTCGGCGCCTACGGGCTGGCGTTGGCCCTGTCGCCGCTGGTCGCAGCCGGCATCGCGCTGATCCGCCAGCGGGGCCTGCTCGAGGCAGGTCCCGAGGCCAAGTGGTCGGAGCTGTCGCGAGCGCTCGGCTGGCTGCTGGCGGGCACCGTCTCGATCGCCCTGATCCAACAGGGCGGCACGGTCGCCGTCCAGGTGCTCGCCACCGACGACGAGGAGGCGGCGGCCGGCGTGTTCCTGAACGGCCTCGTGCTGGCGCGCATCCCGCTGTTCATGTTCCAGGCCGTGCTGGCGTCGCTGCTGCCGAAGCTGTCGCACCTCGCCGGCGCCGGCCAGCTCGACGAGTTCACCGCTGCGCTCCGGCGCCTGGTGGCGGTGATCTTGGGGTTCGGTGCCGTGGCCGTCGTGCTGGCGGCGACGATCGGCCCGGCGGTGGCGTCCAAGGTCTTCGCCGGCGAGACCGGCCTGACCGGTCTGGACCTCGGCCTGCTGGCGGCGTCGGTGATCATGATCATCGCCGCCATCTGCCTCGACCAGGCGCTGATCGCCCTGTCGGGTCACAGCCGCATGGCCATCGGGTGGATGCTGGCGCTGGTCGTCTTCGTCGTGGTCATCGCCCTGGGCGACGACCTGTTCCTGCGGGTCGAGCTGGGGATGCTCGCCGCCAGCGTCGTGGCGTTCGTGTGGATGTGGGCGTGGCTGGCCGAGCGGTTGCGTCATCACGCCAAGGGTCGCGAGATCGACCTGGCCGAAGCGGCGGCCGAGCTGCAGATGTGACGCCGGACCCTCGAGCCGACCGTCAGCAGTTCGGGGTCCGTCACATCCGCACCTGGTCTCGCTACCCTCTGCAGCCACGCGGGCGGAACGCGTGAGATCGTCATGCCTGCACATCCCCCGTTCCCCGCCCGACGACGCCCCGGCCACCGGCCGCTGCTCGTCGTCGGTATCGCTGTCGCCCTCGCCGCCGGAGCCTGTGGCGGCGCCGAGCGCCCCGTGGATACGGGAGGCCCGGCCGCCCAGACGTCGCCGGCCGACCTCGACGGTCTGCCGGTGCTGCCACCGGTGCAGGAGCAGGTGCCCGAGCGCTACGACGACGCCGGTTGCACCCGGGTCGGGCCGTCGGAGGTGTCGTGTGCCAGCACCGCCGACCAGGTCGACGCCGCCGCCCGCGGGGACGACCCGGGCGACTGGCGACGCCTCGCCGGGTTCGAGGGCCGGTTCTACGATCCTGCCGCCGGCACCGGCAGCCCGGTGCTGCTCGAAGGCACGGCCACGATCGCCACCGCTGGTCCCTGGACGGCGATGGGCCTGGCCCGCAACGACACCGGCGCGCCGATCGGGTCGCTCGTCGTCGGTGCCACCCTGGTGGGTGCCGACGGCACGGTGCTCGAGACGATCGAGGCGCCGAGCCCGGTCACCTCGATCCGGCCGGGCGAACCGGTGCCCTACCGCCTGGAGGCGACCATCGATGCCGCGGCGGTGGCGGAGGTGCGCTGGTCGCTGCGGGCAGATCCGGCCGTGGCGGCCGACGACGCGGCGCGCGACCTGGCGATCGCCACCTGGTGGACGCGCGACCCGGCCTCGGGGCGGATCGTCGACTTCCCGCTGCACACCGATGCGCCGGGCGAGACGTCGTATCTCCTCTTCGGCGGCATCGAGAACGTCGGGCGCGCCGTGGCCGGGCCCCGGGTCGTCGGTGCCTGGCTGGATCCGGCGGGACGCGTGGTCGCCGTGGCGGATGCGCCGGCGACCGACGATGCCGGCGTCGCCCGCACCGAGCTCGCCGCCGGAGCGACGGCGGACGTGCTGTTGGTCATCGACGATCCGGCGGCGGCCACCGCCGCAGCGGCGACCGCGCCGATGCTGTGGGGGGTCGGACGATGAGCCGCCGGACGATGCGCCGCCGGGCGATGCGCCAGCGATGGATCGCCGTTGCCGTCGTCGTGCTGGTGGCGACCGTGCTGCCGGCGGTGGTCGGTGCCGGCTCCGAGGCGCCCCTCGTCGGGGCGAGCGGTGCCGATGCCGCCTCGCGCACGTTCGGCTCGAGCCCGCGCGACGACGTCTTGTACTGGGCGGAGCGCAAGCGCTGTGGCGACCTGAGCCGGGACGCGCTGGCCGCCATGATGCTCACCCCGACCTTCACCGAGACCGGCGCCACCGGTGCCAACGCGCCCGGTCCGATGACGCTCAGCCGGTGGGACACCCAGGCGGCGCTGTACGCCTTCAGCACCAAGGGCCTGGCCGACAAGGCGTTCTTCCACCCGGGCATCGGGATGTGGCAGTTCGACTCCGCCGGCTTCTGGCCGCTCACCGCCGCCACGGCGATCAACTCCTACACCTCGGCCGAGCAGGCGGCGTCGGTGATGGCCAGCCGCTACTGCGCCTCGAGCCAGACCGATCCGGTCAAGAAGCGCCAGTCGGCCTGGGCGCCCTGGTACTACTGCACCTCGGGGACGCTGTGTGAGGGCGTGTACCAATCGGTGCTCAGCAGCGGCGTGCTCGACGTCAACACGACGTCCATCTCGAGCCTCGGCGGCATGGAGCAGCGCACCTGCGAGGTGTCCGGGATCGGGCATGTGTCGTGCGGGTTCGTCGACCCGGCCAAGGCACAGGGCTACGCAGCGTGGGCCATCCCGAACTTCGGCCCTGCCCCCGTGACGGCGCCGTTCTACGTCTTCGAGGCCAACGGCCGCGAGTACCGCTACTGGCTCAAGCAGGACACCGGCTACGCCCAGACGATCCGGGCCGACAAGCCGGTGACGGCCAACGCCCGCACCAGCCTGAGCTGGGCCTACAGCGATACGTTGTGCGACCGGACCTCCGGACGTGGCACCTGCACGCCGGCCGGGTGGAGCTCGCCGGCGGCCATCGGCATGAGCACGCTCGGTGCGCCGGCGCTCGGCCGCAACAAGGACGGTCGACTCGAGGTGTTCGTGGTGGCGTCGACCGGCCGGCTCTGGCACCGCTGGCAGGTGGTGCCCAACGGCGGCTGGTCCGCCTGGCAGGACCTCGGCGGCGCGTTGGCGCCCGACGCCACGCCGGCGCTCGGCACCAGCCCCGACGGCCGCCAGGAGCTGTTCGTCCGGTCGAGCACCGGTTCGCTGCACCACATCTTCCAGACCGTCCCCAACGGGGGGTGGTCGGCGTGGGGCGACCGCGGCGGTGCGACGACCTCGAAGCACCTCGCCGTGGGCACCAACGCCGACGGGCGACTCGAGGTGTTCGGTCGTGGTTCGAGCGGTGACCTGGTGCACTGGTGGCAGCTGTGGCCCAACGGCATGTGGTCGGCCGGCGAGTCCTTGGGCGGATCGATGGCCGTCGCCACCGATCCGGGCGTGGGCACCACGACCGACGGCCGTCAGAAGGTCGTGGTCGTCGACAGCGGCGGGCTGGTCCGCAGCCGCACCCAGTACGGCCCCAACGGGATGTGGGCGCCATTCGACGTGATGGGCGGTCCGTTCCCGTCGACGGCCAGTCCCATCGTGGGTCGCAACGCCGACGGTCGGCTCGAGGTCTTCGCCGTCGGACCGTTCGCGCTGCTGGTCAACAGCTGGCAAACGGCGCCCGGCTCCGGGGGCTTCGCGCCGTTCGGCGCCGTGACGGGCTACTTCGCCAACACGCCGTCGGTGGTCCTGGACAAGGCGGGCAAGCAGAGCGTGTTCGCCCAGAGCTGGTTCGGGGGCACGGTGACGCAGGTGCGTCAGAACGTGCCCAACGGCGGGTGGGGCGCGCCGGCCACCGTCGCGGGCGCCACCGGGCGCCGCATCGCGGCAGCCACCAACGCCGACGGCCGCCTCGAGGTCGTGTACGTCGACGCGTCCGGTCAGCTCGTCACGAGCTGGCAGGTGGCCGCCGCAGGCTGACGCTGCCAGACTGGCGCCTCCATGAAGGGCCTCATCCTCTCCGGCGGTGCCGGTACTCGGCTGCGGCCGATCACCCACACGTCTGCCAAGCAGCTCGTCCCGATCGCCAACAAGCCGATCCTGTTCTACGGCATCGAAGACATGGTGGCCGCCGGCATCACCGACATCGGCATCGTCATCGGTGAGACGGGCGACGAGATCCGCGCCGCCGTCGGCGACGGGTCGGCGCTCGGGGCGTCGGTGACGTACCTGCCCCAGGAGGCACCGCTCGGGCTGGCGCACTGCGTGCTGATCGCGCAGGAGTTCCTTGGCGACGATGCCTTCGTCATGTACCTCGGCGACAACATGCTCGAGCAGGGCCTGACCGAGTTCGTCGATCGCTTCGAGGCGCGCACCGATGGCGCTGCGGCGCAGATCCTGCTGGCCGAGGTGGACGACCCACGGCAGTTCGGCGTCGCCGAGCTGGGACCCGACGGCGAGGTGCTGCGGCTCGTCGAGAAGCCGGCGGTGCCGCCGTCGAACCTGGCGCTGGTGGGCGTGTACCTGTTCGACCGCCACATCCATGACGCCGTGCGGGCGATCGAACCGTCGCCGCGGGGTGAGCTCGAGATCACCGACGCCATCCAGTGGCTCATCGATGCCGGCCATCGCGTGCGGCACGAGGTGCTGGCGGGCTGGTGGATCGACACCGGCAAGAAGGACCCGCTGCTCGACTGCAACCGGCTGGTGCTCGAGACGCTTGAACCGGCGGTGCACGGCACGGTCGACGAGTCGTCGCGCCTCGACGGCCGCGTCGTCGTCGAGGCCGGTGCGTCGGTCGTGCGCTCGTCCGTGCGCGGCCCGGCGATCATCGGCGCCGGGACGGTCGTCGTCGACAGCTACATCGGGCCGTTCACCTCGATCGCCGCCGGCTGCGAGGTCGTCGAGGCCGAGATCGAGCACTCCGTCGTCCTCGAGGGCAGCCGCATCGCCGGCGTCGAGCGCGTCGTCGACTCGTTGATCGGGCGCGATGCGTCCGTCGAACGATCGGGCATGCGACCCAAGGCCCTGCGGCTGATGTTGGGCGACCATTCACGCGTGGAGGTGTGACGAGATGGCGACCGTGACCCCGTCCGAGGTGATCGCCGGCGTGTTCGTGGTGGAACCTGATGTCCACGGCGACGAGCGTGGCATCTTCGTCGAGACGTACCGCCGCGCGTGGTTCCCGTCGGGACGGGAGATGATCCAGGGCAACCGGGCCGACCGCCAGGCCGGCGCCATCGTCGGGCTGCACTACCACCTGCACCAGGCGGACTACTGGTACGTGCCGTTCGGCACGGCTCGGGTCGTCCTGCACGACCTGCGCGTCGGAGCTCCCACCGACGGCGCCACGCTCACGCTCGACCTCGGCCGCCAGGCCGACGGCACGCACTCGCACCGGGGCGTGTACATCCCGCCCGGCGTGGCGCACGGCTTCGCGGCGTTGAGCGACATGACCATCACGTACCTCGTCGACGGGTACTACAACGCTGCCGACGAGCTCGGGGTCGCCTGGGACGATCCCGAGATCGGGGCCGACTGGGGCGTCACCGATCCGGTCCTGTCCGGGCGGGATCAGGCCAACCCGCGACGCGCTGACCTCGAGCCGCAGTGGCGGCCGCACGCCGCGCTGCGCACCTGACCGTCACAGGCGCGGCCGGGTGCTCGCCACGCGGGCGACGAGCAGCAGGATGGCAGGCAGCAGCGCCAGGCGCACCAGCACACCGCTGGTGAAGTCGAAGAACGGGTCGCGCACGCTCATCCACACCAGCACGACGAGACCGATGTTGAGCGGGAGGACGAACCACAACGGCAAGAACCCCAGGCTGTCGAACCAGCGCCGCAGCCGGGCGGGGCGGTCGGACGCCGCCCGGCCGAACAGCGCCCGGTCGTCGAGCCCGTGCAGGAACCGGGCGTGCGCCGCCAGCGCGTCACGGGTGGCGCACGGTTCGCCGCAGATCGGGCACGACACGGGGTCGGCGGGTCGGCGGTCCCGGTCGTCGATCGGGTTGCCGAAGAAGTCCTCCACGCCGGACTCATCGGCGGCATTGCCCTGGAGGTGACCCCATGGACGAGAATGGCGCGTTATGCAGCTCTTCGTGACCGGCGGCGCCGGGTTCATCGGATCGAACTACGTCCACTGGCTCCTGGCCAACACCGACGACTCGGTGGTGGTGTTCGACGCCCTCACCTACGCCGGCAACCTGGACAACCTGCGCGACCTCGACGCCGATCC
>CAZYKR010000248.1:2451-6493 GCA_964648005.1 uncultured Iamiaceae bacterium | reverse complement strand
CCTCGCACCCTTCGACGGCGTCGACGCCCAAGGGTGGATCCGCTGGGTCGCCGCCGCCAGCGTCGACATCTTCGCCCGACCCGAGGTCCAAGCCGCCGCACCCGGACTGCTCGCCGCGCTCCGGGACCAACCCGAACTGCGCGACGTCCTCTGGCGCACCTTCACCGCCGAAGCCGTCACCATCTACCGCGACCAGCACACCACCAGCCACGACGACGCCGACCTCGACGCCAAGGCCATCATCGTCCTGGCCGCAGGCGCCGCCCTCTTCGCCAGCGCACTCGCCGGCGAAGACAACTCTCCAGAACTGCACGAGCGCATCGAGAAGATCCTGCTCCTCGCCGCCGCCGAGTCGTCATCTGCAGCACCCTCATCGCCGTCGGCCGTTGGGCGCGGTCCTCGACGGTAGAAGGTGAACCGTCAACCCGCCCGGCTCGGTGCCGACCAAGGACTCGCGTCATCTGCCTGATCTGACGGCCACCCTCCCGACCCGGCGAGGGTGTCGACACGTTTGTCGAGGGCCATGCCCGGCTCTACCAGACGCTGCGCCGGCTCGTGGACGAGGCGCTCACCACACAGCGGCGCCCGGGCGTCGCGCGTCGGGACGACCAGGTGGTGACGAGCCCGCTCGGCGGGCTCTTGCAGGCGGCCGCCCAGAGCACCGTCGCCGGCGCCGACCTCAAGCACGTCCGCCGAGAGCTGCGACGCGCGTCGTGCAGCGTGCTCGCCGGAACTACCGTCGAGCAACGCAGACGACGAGTCTCGTAGCATCCGAGGGTGGACAGAGCGGTCGAGACGCTCTTCGGTGGAGGCGAAGGGATCGGGCGAACTGACGCGCTCATCGTGTCCCAGCGCGGTGAGATCGTCATCGAGCGCTACGGCGACGCCATGGATGTCGCGACCCAGTTGCGCTCCTGGTCGATGGCGAAGAGTGTGCTGCACGCCGCCGTCGGCATCCTTGTCGCCGACGGCGCGCTCGAGGTCGACGCCCCGGCCCCGGTCGCGCTTTGGGCCGACCCCGACGATCCGCGCCACGCCATCACGTTGCGGCACCTCCTCACGATGCAGTCCGGCCTGGACTGGTGCGAGGCCCCCATCCAGGGCAGACGCTCCGACGTCGTTGACATGTTTTACGGCAACGGGCGCCGCCCGTTCCCCGACACCGCCTTGTGGGCCGCCGACCGGCACCTTGCCGACCCTCCCGGCACTCGCCTCAACTATTCGAGCGCCAACAGTGTGATCGTGTCCGCGATCGTTCGCGAATTGGTCGGCGCGGGAGACGCCTACGCCGCCTGGCTACAGCGGATGCTGTTCGACCCATTAGGCATCGCGGCGCCGCGGCTGCGCTTCGACGACGCCGGCACGTGGCTGGCCTCGTCGTACTGCTCGTGCACCGCCCGCGACTTCGAGCGCTTCGGTCGCCTCTACCTCCAGGACGGGATGTGGGAGGCCGAGCGGTTGATCGCCGCCGAGTGGGTGGCCACTGCCGCCGCGGAGACCGGCATGGACGAAGAAGGCCGCGTCCACACGATGCACTGGTGGCGATTCGGCGACAACCCGTGGGGTGCCTATTACGCCTCCGGCTTCCTTGGTCAGTACGTGGTCGTGGTCCCGGCGTTTGAACTTGTCGTCGTCCGCATCGGCGAGACACCACTCGACCAGCGAGACCGTGTCGCCGCGACTCTCACCGACCTTGTTGCCTTCTTCGAGGGTTGAGCCCCCGAGTTCGGGGCGATTGGCTCAGTTCGTTCGAGCGCCTGCTTCACACGCAGGAGGCCGGCAGGTCGAGTCTGCCATCGCCCGCCGTGGCGGCGTTGGCCGCTGGAACCTCGCCGTCCTCACGCTGTGTGGCGGAATGGCGCGGGGCGATGGCGCGAAAATGGCGCGAGAATCCTCCGGGATCTTCCGCGATTGGGTCATCGTGGGCTATCGGCGGTTGGTCGGCAAAGGGCCAGTGAGCAGCGGCTTCGCAGCCCTCGGCAACCCTTGGTGGCCCTTCTGCGGAAATGGTGACCTGGGCCGGTCTTCACTTCACACGGCAGAGGTCGAGGGTTCGAGTCCCCCATCGCCCACCATCGAGGTCGCAGGTCAGCAGATCTGCGACTTCCTGCATCTAGAACCAGCTGCGGGCAGCTATCCCGCATTCTTCCCGCACGGCGCACGGGGAGGGGTGGGAAATCACCTGCGCGCGTGTGCAAGTGGTGTACCTGGCACGAGGAGCGACTCTCCGACGGCACCGTTGCCCGCTCGATCTCGTGAAGTGCGATTCGGGGTCAGCCACGATCTGCGTGGGGTCCGCCGCGTCGTGGGGTGACATCTGCGCTGGCTTACTGGATGAGACGCAGCATCTGCCGGGCAACCGTGTGCCGCGATCAGGCGCTGATGTTGGTGCGACGTCCCGAGGGTCCCTAATGTGAGTTGCGCTTACATTAGGGAGTCCAATGGTCCGTCGCTCAATCCTCTGGAGCATCATCGTCTGCGCGTTGGTCAACGTCGCAGCGTGCGCGTCCGACAGGACGGACCGCTCGGCAACCTCTGAGGTGTCGGCCCCATCCGATGCTCATCGGTCTCCTGGCGCCTCAGGCACGACAAGACTCCCGACGTCGGGAGCCTGCACCCCCAAGGGGTACGACTTCCCCCGCGACCTGTACCCGTTCGAGGATCACTGCCCGGACCTCGGCTTTGGCGACTACCACTATCTCGATGAGTCGCCGGGCGGTACCCCGAAGGGGACGGTCCTGATGGTGCACGGCAATCCCACCTCCTCGTTCGTCTATCGCGACGTCGCCCGGGACCTGCTCGGCCGCGGCTATCGAGTGGTGGCCGTGGACCACTACGGGTTCGGGCTGTCGGCGAAGCCGCCGGTCGAGACGTTCGGCTACCGCCCGAGCGACCACTCGGACGTGCTCACGTCGTTCGTCGACGCCCTCGACCTGCGCAACGTCACCCTGTTGGTCCAGGACTGGGGAGGTCCGGTCGGCTTGGCCATGGCGGTAGCTCGTCCGGACCGCGTCAAGAACCTCCTAATCATGAACACGTGGGCCTGGCAGGTCACAGAGGCCGACGCAGACGGTGTCTACGGTTCCCTGGCGCGCTGGTCGATCCAGAACCACCAACCCGCCGGCCGGGCAGCCGCGGACGCAGGGCTGACCGTGACCGGCGCAGCGTTGACCCTCGCGGCAAGCCACCCCGACCCGCCACGCCAGGCGGTCAGAGACGCCTACGAGGCTCCGTTCTTCGACCCGACGACCGGTCAAGTCCGACCAGGATCGACCGAGCCGACGTTCCGGTTCGCCCAGGGCATCTTCGACGACACCGAGATCTTCGACCGCCTTGGCACGCTCGCCCCGATCGCCGACAAGCCCGTGTTCTTCTACTTCGGGGGCGCCGATCCACTGTTCGGCGCTCTGACGCCGAACCCCGACGGCAGGTGCGCCGACGGCTCCGTCGTCGGTGGGCAGCCCGGTTGCCGTGATTCGGACGGCGAGCTCATCTACCCGTTCATCGACCAGTTCACCGAGTTGTGGGACGCGGGTGCAGTGCGGGGCGTCGAGGTCAACGACGAGGCCGGCCACTTCGTGCAGGAGCAGTCGCCGGGGCGCGTCGCAGAGATCGTCGCGGAGCGGCTCGGTTGACCGACGCCAGCGAGAACCGACTGCGGCGCAAGCAGCAGCGGGGGCTGCGCACCCAGGCCCGCCTGATCGCGGCGGCCAAGCAGGTGGTCGCCGAGGTCGGCTACCCGCGAGCCACCACGAAGCGCATCGCCGAGGTGGCCGGCGTCTCCGAAGGCACCATCTACCGTCACTTCCCGGACAAGCACCACCTGTTCTATGCGGCGGCGCTGGACGACCATCACGACGCGCTCACCGCCTTCGAACGTCTATCGGAACGCGCTGGCACAGCGACCATCGAGGCGAACCTCCGCCCTGTGCTCGAGCGCCTCGCAGGCATGCGACGCGATCTTCTGCCTCTCGAGTTGTGGATGCTGGCCAACCCCGAGCTTCGACGCGAAGCACGACGATCGCAGGCGCGGCGAGCGCCC
>CAZYKR010000248.1:0-2441 GCA_964648005.1 uncultured Iamiaceae bacterium | reverse complement strand
GAGGGACGACTCGCGAGCAGCCTGGATCTAGAGATGACCGCTCTGACCATGCTGGCCACGCTCTTCGGCGTCGCTGTGCTTCCCGCCAGCGACGATGCGGCGACTTACCGGCGACTGGTGGACCACGCCATCACGGTCCTGGTCGCGGGAACGCTGATGCTCGGCGATCCACCCGATCGTTAGAGGAAGACGGATGGCTGGACGCAGCCCAAGACCGCGGTCGACTACGTGCGCGACAACGTGCGGTTCTCGCCGTTGAAGCACCAGCGCGTCGCCGAGCCCATCGACGAGTTCGGACCGCAGTTGGTGCTGTTCGCCACTGACTACCCCCATCCCGAAGGATCGGCGCACGCGCTCGAGGAGTTCCGCTCCGAGCTGGCAGGCGTCGACGCGGCAGCCTGTAGGTGCCGAATTCTCGGTCGTTGCGTTGTGAGGTGCTGAGCCCGCTTCGACGTCGAGGGTGTTGGCGGTTGGTGGAAGAGGGACTCGTCTCGCCCGAGCAGTTCGGTGCGCACGGTCCTGACGAACCGTTCCGCGATGGCGTTCGCCCGGGGCGCGGCGGGTGGCGTGCGGATCACGTTGGTGCCTTCGCTGGTGAACACGGCGTCGAATGCGGTCGCGAACACGGTGGCGTTGTCACGGATGAGGAACCGGAACCGTCCGAGGTCGATGCCGTGGCCTTTGAGGATGGCCCATACAGTCGAGGGGGCGAGGTGGTGGCCGAGACCAACGAGCTCGCCGTGCACGCGCCGGTAGCCCCAGGTCGGGTCTCGCGGGCGACACGCACGACCAGCAGCTCGCGGTCGCGGACGGTGCGGGGGCGGCCAGTGCGTCGCTGCGGGTGTACCGAGCGTCGAGAAGCGAGCCGCCGGTGCCACCGCAGCAGCGTGTCTGGGCTGACGATGAACCTCGCCCGGGTGCCTCGCGGCAGGAGCCGCCCGATGCACGCGAGCACAGCCCGGTCGGGATCGTTGAACTCGGGCCGCCCCACCGATCATCGCCGCACTCGGTGTCACCGCCGGACTCGCCGCGACCGTCGGCATCTTCATCGGACTCGCTGCCGCGATCGCAGTGGTGCTCTCCGGCGGAGCGTGGATCGCCGCCCGACCCGTCGAGCCGACGTTCACCGTGACACCGCTCACGCGTCACCGGTCGTCTCGGTCGCAGCGCCGACCCGACGCGAGCGAACGTGACGTGCCGCGCATTCGCCAAGGCGCCCACGGTGTTACATCGGCGGCCGGACCAGCTATCCCACGACATGTCCGCTTCACCGGGCAACCTGTCCCCGTGAGCGTCGCCCGCGCCATCGCCCTGTTCCTCGTCGCCGCCGTCGCAGAGATCGGCGGCGCGTGGCTGATCTGGCAAGGTGCCCGCGAGCACCGCGGCGTCGCCTGGATCGGCGCCGGCATCGTCGCGCTGGCCGCCTACGGCTTCGTCGCCACCCTCCAAGAGGACAACAACTTCGGTCGGATCCTCGCCGCCTACGGCGGCATCTTCGTCGCCGGCTCCCTCGCGTGGGGCATCGTCATGGACGGCTTCAAACCCGACCGCTACGACTACCTCGGCGCCACCATCTGCCTCGTCGGTGTCGCCGTCATCATGTTCGCCCCACGGGCATAGGCCAGCAGCCCTCGAAGTGCTGTCGCCTCAGCATGCGGCATGCGCCGTGACCTGCGGATTCATGGCACGCGCACCCATCCCCCCGCCACCGGGTCCCGTGTAGGGTTAGCGACCTTCATGGCGCAGGATGCGAGGAGTACCGAGATGGAGGCCGACGCCGACGCAGCGAGAGCAGCCGAGCTGCCCCAGGCCGTGCTCGTGGGGCTGTTTCCCAAGTCGCTCAAGCGGCTCGCCGACTGCCTCGTGTACAGCGATCGGTTCGTCTTCCTCGGCCTGGCCCGGAAGGCGATCGCGAAGCGGGCCTTCGGCGGCGGAATCCTCACGCCGGCGATGTTCCCGCTCGGCGTGGTGAGCGGTGGCCTCGGGCTCGGCTCCGCGTACGCAGACGCGGAGCAGGCCGCGCTGCTGACCCCGGAACTGGCCGAGGCCGCTGAGCACGCTCGCACCGTCTTGTTCAGCGACATCGTCGGGGTGAAGTTCGGCTATGCGTATGGCCGGGCCTACGGGATCACGCTCGAGTTGGCAGACGGCACGAAGGAGAAGCTCCTCCCGGGTCCTCAACACACACCGAAGAAGGCCGTGCAGTCGTGTTTCGCTCAGGTGCTCCCCGGGCTCGTCTAGCTGACCCTTCACACGAGCCACACGACCGACGCGCCCGCGCGGGAACGGACGGAGCGAGCAATGAGCAACCCTGCAGGTGGCCGAGACGCGAACGTCGTGTTCCCTTCCGACCCCGTGGATCTGACCCCCGACATCCTCGGTGCCGCGCTGGCCGACCGGACCCCCGGCGTGGCGGTCGAGCACGTCGACATCGTCGCCAC
>CAZYKR010000247.1:0-6524 GCA_964648005.1 uncultured Iamiaceae bacterium | reverse complement strand
ACAGCCGGGTGCGCCGGATCGACGCCGGCACCGGCATCATCACCACGGTCGCCGGCACCGGCACCAACGGCTACAACGGCGACGGCGGCACCGCCACCTCGGCCCAGCTCAACGCGCCCCAAGGCGTCGCCATCGCCAGCGACGGCGACCTCCTCATCGCCGACACGCAGAACCACCGCATCCGGGAGGTGAGCGGCGGGAACATCTCCACCTTTGCCGGCACCGGTGTCGGCGACTTCTCCGGCGACGGCGGCGCGGCCACGAGCGCCGCCCTGAACCGACCGGGCGACGTCGCAGCCGTCGCCAGCGGCCAGGTGCTCATCTCCGACAGCAACAACAACCGCATCCGTAGGGTGTCGGCCGGCACCATCGCCACCGTCGCCGGCAACGGCTCGAGCGCGTTCTCCGGCGACGGCGGCACCGCCACCGCCGCCGGCCTCGGCGAGACGGCCGGCATCGGCGCCCGCGCGTCGGCCGACTTCGTCTTCGGCGCCCAGGGTGGGTGGCGGGTCCGCAAGGTCGCCACGACCACCATCACCTCGGTCGCCGGCAACGGCACGCTCGCGCTCGGAGGATCGGGCGTCCCGGCCACGCAAGCGCAGCTCCACGACCCGGGGACGATGATCCAGGACGCCGACGGCAACATCTACGTGTCCGACACTGCCAACCACGCCGTCCGCAAGATCTCGGCCACCGGCACGATCACGACCATCGCCGGCAACGGCTTCTTCGGCACCAGTGGCGACGGCGGACCCGCCACCAGCGCCCAGCTGTGGTCACCCGAAGGCCTCGCACTCGACCCAGCCGGTGTCCTCTACATCGCTGAGCGCAACGCCAACCGCATCCGAAGCGTCGACCTGACGACCGGCACCATCGCGACCTTCGCCGGTACGGGCACCGCCGGTTTCAGCGGCGACGGCGGACCCGCCTCCGCCGCGCAGTTCGATGTACCGAGAGGTCTCGTGCGTCTCGCCAACGGCGACCTGTGGGTCGCCGACAGCAACAACTACCGCATCCGGAAGATCTCCGGCGGCACGATCACCACGGTCGCCGGCACCGGCACCCCCGGCAACAGCGGTGACGGAGGAGCAGCGACCGCCGCAGAGCTCGACACGCCCAGCGACCTGGCCGTCGACTCGACCGGCGCCGTGTACGTCGCCGACTCCTCGAACTTCACGGTGCGCAAGATCGCCGGCGGCACCATCACCCGCTTCGCTGGGACCGGGGTCCACGGCACCACTGGCGACGGTGGTTCGGCGCTGGCCGCGACGTTGTCCACGATCACCGGACTCGCCATTGACAGCGCCGACAATCTCGTGATCGTCACCGGTAGCCGCATTCGGCGCGTCGTCGGCGGCACGATCGACCTGGTGGCCGGCGGATCCGTGGGCTTCACGGCCGACGGATCCGCAGCATCACCGGCCGAGTTGCTCAACCCGGCCGATGCGTTGATCGAACCGAGCGGCCGCATCGTGTTCAGCGAGTCGACTGCCCATCGGATCCGGACGGTCGAGGGCCTCGGCTCGGCCGGCCTGCACGGCGTCACCCCGCTGCGGTTGCTCGACAGCCGTGACGGCACCGGCGGGTTCTCGACGCCGTGGGGGCCCGGCACCGCGCGGGACCTCACCGTGACCGGACTCGGCGGCATCCCGGCCGACGCCACGGCCGTCGCCCTCAACGTCACCGCCGTCGGGCCGACCGCCGCGACGCACCTCACCGTGTGGCCTGCCGGCCAGACCATGCCGGTGGCGTCGAACCTCAACGTGCCCGCCGGCGACGTCCGCCCCAACCTCGTCGTCGTCAAGGTCGGCGCCGGCGGCAAGGTCTCGATCTTCAACAACAGCGGCAACGTCCACGTCATCGCCGACATCGTCGGGTACTACGACGAGACTGGCGACCGGTACACCGGCATCTCGCCGAACCGACTCCTCGACAGCCGAGACGGCACCGGCGGGTTCGCCACACCATGGGGTCCGGGCACGACGCGCGAGCTCACGGTGGCGGGGGTCGGCGGCGTCCCGTCCGACGCCACCGCCGTGGCCCTCAACGTCACCGCGGTCGGGCCTACCGCCGCCTCGCACCTCACCGTGTGGCCCTCGGGCGAGGCGATGCCCGTCGCCTCGAACCTCAACTTCCCCGCCGGCGACGTCCGCCCCAACCTGGTCCTGGTCAAGGTGGGCGACCTCGAGAAGGTCTCGATCTTCAACAACAGCGGCAACGTCCACGTCATCGCCGACGTCGTCGGGTACGCGTCGCCGTCGGCAGGCGTTGGGCTGCTCGGCGTGACCCCGACCCGGCTCGTCGACTCGCGCGACGGCACCGGCGGATTCTCGACGCCGTGGGGTCCCGGCGCATCCCGTGACGTCACGGTCAGCGGCCTGCCGGTCGTGCCGTCCGGCGCCACCGCCGTGGTGCTGAACGTGACCGCCGTCGGTCCGACGGCATCGTCGCACCTGACGATCTGGCCGGCTGGCGAGCCCAAGCCGGTGGCGTCGAACCTCAACGTCAGCCCCGGGCAGGTCGTGCCGAACCTCGTGATGGTCAAGGTCGGTGCCGGCGGCAAGATCTCGATCTTCAACAACAGTGGCAACGTCCACGTCATCGTCGACGTCGTCGCCTACTACCAGTAGGCCTGCACCACGAGCATCGCCCGTTCGGCGACGCGGCACTCAGGTCTGCGGCGCCTGCGGTGGGGGGCCAGTGACGACGCCCGGCGCGCCGGGGCGCTGCGCCGTCTGCCACTCGCTGATGTTCGGCTGGTACGCCTGCTGGTGCGGCAGCTGCCCGGACTGCACCATGAACTCGTATTGCTGCTTGGCATAGTCGGTCACCGGCTGCACCCACACCGCGGTGCCGTAGGCGCAGATCTCGCTCCACTGGCCGATGGCCCCGGAGTCGAAGCGCATGGCGATGATGGCGTTGGCGCCACGACGCTGCGCCTCCTGCACCATGCGGGCCATCGCCTCGTTGCGGCTCTGGCTCAGCAGCGAGGTGAACTCAGGGATCTCGCCACCGCCGATCGAGCGGAACCCGGCGATGCACCCGGCGCCGATGTTGCGCGAACGCACGGTGAGACCGAACACCTCCCCTTGCACGGCGACGATGTCGTAGCCGGGGAGGTCGAAGGACGTCGTGATCAACATGGCGTCACCCTAGGACGACCTCGCTGCCCGGTCGCCGGTGGTGGCGAGACGACGGCACGTTCGACTCGGCACGTGACCTCGACGGCTGGTCGACCGCCGCACTGCGCGTCGCGCCGTGTCACCGCCTAGGTTGCGGGCTCGCCCGGCCCGCGCCGTCGCCGGCGGCGCGGCATCCTTCGATGCACAAGGACGACCGATGACCGCACCCGACCTGTCCCTCTCGCAGCTGTTCGCCGTCGACGGCAAGACCGTCGTCGTCACCGGCGGCTCGCGCGGCATCGGCGAGATGATCGCCGCCGGGTTCCTCGCCAACGGCGCCCGCGTCATCATCAGCTCCCGCAAGGCTGCCGCCTGCGACGCCACCGCCGAGCGGCTGGCGGCCGACTACGGCGGGACCTGCCTCTCGATGCCGGCCGACCTGTCGACCGTCGAGGGCGTCGACGGCCTGGTCGCCGCGCTGGCCGACGAGCCGGCGGTGCACGTGCTCGTCAACAACGCCGGCGCCTCGTGGGGCGCCTCGATCGAAGAGTTCCCCGAGGCCGGCTGGGACAAGGTCATGGACACCAACGTCAAGGGCGTGTTCTTCCTGACCCAGCGCCTGCTGGCGAAGCTCGAAGCCGCCGGTACGCCCGAGGACCCGGCGCGCATCATCAACATCGGCTCCATCGACGGCATCCGCACGCCGTCGTTCGACACCTGGTCGTACGGTCCGTCCAAGGCGGCGCTGCACGCGCTGACCCGTCAGATGGCCGCCCGGCTGGTGAAGCGCAACATCACGAGCAACGCCATCGCCCCCGGCCCCTTCCCGACGTGGATGCTCTCGACCGGCGTCGGCACCGGCGGCGACGTCGAGGGCACCGACTGGGACGCCGTCGGGCGGATGGTGCCGCGCGGCCGCGTCGGTAGCCCCGAGGACGTCGCCGGCACGGCGCTGTTCCTGGCGTCGCGTGCCGGCGCCTTCGTCAACGGCGAGGTGCTCGCCCTCGACGGCGGCATGGTGGTGGCGTGATGGCCGCAACGGATGCCGTGATCGTGTCGGGTGCCCGGACCGCTGTGGGTCGGGCCAACAAGGGGTCGCTCGTCGACGTCGACGCCTTCGAGCTGGGCGCCATCGCCGTGCGCGAGGCCATCGACCGCTCCGGCATCCCCGCCGAGCAGATCGAGGATCTGGTCCTGGCCGAGTCGCTCCAGGGCGGCGGCGTCATCGGCCGTTACGTCGCTGTCGAGCTCGGGATGTCGTCCGTTCCCGGTATGGCGGTGAACCGCCACTGCGCCGCCGGTCTCAGCGCCGTGCAGACCGTGGCGGCGTCGATCGCTGCCGGCATGCTCGACGTGGGCGTCGCCGGTGGCACCGAGAGCCTCAGCTCCATGCCGCAGAACCTCAAGCGCATCCCAGGCTCGAACCCCGAGGCGACGCCGTGGATGTCGCCGAGCCATCCCCCGACGCCGCTCACGCCGGCGTTCGACATGTCGCTCACCGTCGGCGAGAACACGGCACGCCTCGCCGGCGTGTCCCGGGCTGAGTCCGACGAGTGGGCGCTGCAGTCGCACCTGCGCGCCGCCGAGGCGCGCGACTCGGGGCGGGTCGCCGACGAGATCGTCGGCGTGCCCGTCGTGGGGCCCGATGGCGTCGCACGGGTCTTCGACCAGGACGAGCACCCCCGGGCCGACTCGACGATCGAGCGCTTGGCGTCCCTGCCCGTGCTGCACCCGGAGCTCGACCGTCCGACCGTCACGGCCGGCAACAGCGCCGGCCTCAACGACGCTGCCGCCGCGCTGGTGCTGACGAGTGCCGACTACGCCGCCGCCAACGGCGTCGCCCCGTTGGCGCGCATCCGGTCATGGGCATCGGTGGGCGTCGACCCGGTGGAGACCGGTCTGGCGCCGACGCTCGCCATCCCCCGAGCGCTGGAGCGGGCCGGCCTGTCGTTGGCCGACATCGAGCTGTTCGAGATCAACGAAGCCTTCTGCTCGGTCGCCGTCGCCTCGTCACGGCGGCTCGGCCTCGACGCCGACATCGTGAACGTCAACGGATCGGGGTGCGGCCTCGGCCATCCCATCGCCGCCACCGGCGCCCGCATGGTGGTGAGCATGGTGCACGAGTTGCGCCGCCGAGGCCTGAGCCTGGGCTGCGTATCGATGTGCGCCGGTGGCGGGATGGGGTCGGCCCTGGTGCTCGAGCTGCTCTGAGCGCTCGCTCCGGGCCGTCGGGTCGCCTCTGGATCAGACGCCGGGCTTGTCGTCCTTCCAGGTGTAGGACGACGTGCCGAGCACGGCGCCGGTGGCGTCGTCGGTGAGCGTCAGCCTGATGGTGTGCGACTGCCACGCTGAGAAGCCGTCAACGAAGACCGGCGAGGTCTGCGAGTACCAGCCGCAGGCGCCGCGATCCATCGGCACACTGGTCGCCGCCTTCCCGCCAGCGGTGACCGTCGCCGACACGGGCGCGGCCAGCGGGGCCGGACAGTCCTTGACGAAGAAGCCGCCGATCTCGGACGACGTGATCGTCACGTTGCGCGCCTGGCCGGCGCACTCGGTGATCGTGACCTTCGCCGCCGGAGGCTGTACGCGGTTGCGCACGATGCGACCGCTGTTGGTCACGACGATCGGGGCACAGGTCTTGGCGGCCGGGGCGGTCTCGTTCTCGAGGCCGTTCTTGGCCATGGCGGGCGACGCCAGACCGGCGACAGCAGCGGACGCGGTGAGCGCGATGAGCGGAACGGCCACTCGACGCCTGCTCCGCCGAGCTGGGGTGATGGGCTTCGGGTGCATCGTGGTCTGACGCATGGTGGGTGGGCTCCTGTTCGGATGCAGCGGCACCGTGCCGCCTTGCCCATGCACCTTCGGTCACCGGACCTCGTCGGCACCTCTCGTCAACCTCAAGGCGTTGCTAAGTCGCGTGGTCGCACCCCGTCACGATCACCAACCCGACCGAGTTCGACATCTTGGTGCGCATCGACCTCGGCTGCGACGGCCACCCCTTCTACGGGTACGACATCACCTCCACCGTCGGCCAGGCATCGACCACGCTCTGCCATAGGGGCGCCGCCGGGCTCTCGGGAGTGCTCTTCACGCGCCGCGGGACCCGTTGGTCCTGCCCGCCCACGGGTCGATCGACCTCGTCCTGTCCGTGGTCGGCGTCGAGGCCGGCTCGGTCACCGACCGCGCCGTGCCGTTCACGGTGTGGGGCATGTGGTGCGGCGGCTTCGGCTGCGCCGACGTCGTCGAGCTCTAGGCCCAGGCGCTTCCTGTGGTGCTGACCCCGCGCATGCGCGGTTGTGCACCACAAGGTCGGCCAGGGACGGGTGGGTGCTCTGCCGAGTGGTTTCTGCAGTGACGCTAAGGACTGATGTCACATCACAGATCGGTTGACTCGGGCCGACC
>CAZYKR010000246.1:3269-6572 GCA_964648005.1 uncultured Iamiaceae bacterium | reverse complement strand
CATCTGGCGCAGCACCCACTCGACCTGGGGCAGGAACCCCATGTCTGCCATGCGGTCGGCTTCGTCGATCACCACGTCCTTGACCTGGGACAGGTCGGCCTCGCCCTGGTCGCACAGGTCGATCAGGCGGCCCGGGGTGGCGACGACGAGGTCGGCGCCGGCGCGCAGGGCGTCGACCTGACCCTTCATCGACACGCCGCCGTGGATGCACACCACCGAGCGCTCGACGGCCTCGGCGAGGTCCTCGAGCTCGGATGCCACCTGCTGGGCCAGCTCGCGCGTGGGCACCAGGACGACGCCGGTGGGTTGGCGGGCTTGGCCCTTGTCGAGGTGCATCAGCGTGGGCAGGCCGAAGGCGATCGTCTTGCCGGAGCCGGTCTTGGCCTTGCCGCAGACGTTGTGGCCCTCGAGCGCCGGTCCGATCGACAACGCCTGGATCGGCGTCGGGACGGTGATGTTGCGCTCGGCCAGGGTGTCGACCAGCCGCTTGTCGACGCCGAGCTCGGCGAAGGTCGGGGGCGGGGCGTCGTCGAGGTCGCTGTCCGGGTCGTCGTCGAGCACGAGCTCGAGATCGTCGTCGGCGGTCGCGGGGGGTTCGTTCGAATCAGTCATCTGCTCTGCGAGCGCCTTCGGAGGGATCGGCGCGGGGGACGTCGGCTGCGATGCCTCACGCTCGCAGCCCGCCGCGCGGCCGGGTGCCGGCGGACGAAGGCTCCATTGTGCCCGATGCCACGCCCCGGACCCAACAGGGGCAGCGCCGTCGGCGCCGTCCGACGTCGCTCAGGTCGGCGAGTACTCGCCCGGCTCGAACCCGGCGGCTCGGCGGGCGTCGTCGTTGAACGGCGGAACGAGCCGGACGCCTTCGTCGGCGAGCAGGCGTCGGAAGGTCGTCGCGGGGTCGAGGCCCCGGGTGTCGCAGAGCCAGCGGAACCAGCGGGTGCCGATGGCGACGTGCCCGACTTCATCGCGCAGGATCACCTCGAGCACCGCGACGGTGGCGTCGTCGCCGACGGACCGCAGCCGCTCGATCATGTCCGGCGTGACGTCGAGGCCGCGGGCCTCGAGCACGCGGGGCACCAGCGCCATGCGGCGCAACGGATCGTCGGCCGTGCGCACCGCCGCCGCCCACAGACCGTCGTGGGCGGGGAGGTCGCCGTAGGCGGCGCCGAGGTCCGCCAGCCGGTCCCGCAGGAGGGCGAAGTGTCGGGCCTCCTCCGCCGCCACCTGCAGCCAGTCGTCGTAGTAGGCGTCGGGCAGATCGCCGAAACGATGCACGGCGTCGAGCGCCAGGTTGATGGCGTTGGCCTCGATGTGGGCGACGGCGTGGACGAGCGCCAGGCGACCGCCGGCCGTGTGGACGGACCGCTTCGCCAACCGCCGTGGCACCACGAGCTCGGGGTGCTCCGGGCGACCGGGGCGGGTCACCTCGACGAGCTCGCTCGGGACGTCGATGCCGCAGCGTCCGGCCAACCGATCTCGCCGCAACGCCGTGACCAGTGCCGCCTTGGCCGTCAGGTCGGCCGCCGCCAGGGCGTCGCCGGCTCGGGTGCGCACGCCACCCGGCGGGGCCGTCGGAGCGTCGTCGGCGGGTCCGGTCATCGGCGCCAGTCTGCGCGCACCGGCGCCCGTCGGTGCACGTCGCCTGGCTCGGCTGTCCGGCCCGGTCGTTCGACCAACGTCCCACCCCGTCGCTCGACCATCGCCAGGTCCGTCGACCGGATCGGGGACGTACCTTCGGCGCGTCGGGAGGGGAGCGGTAGCGTGCGGCGGTGCTCGCCGTCGTCATCGTGCTCGCCGTCGCCGTAGCGGCCCTCGCCGTCGTGGCGATCGTGCTCGGACGGGGCAAGGCGTCGGCCGACGCCCGGGTGTCGGCGCTCGAGGCCGAGCTCGGTGAGGTGCGCACCACCGCTGAGGCGGCGCAGGCCGAGGCGGCCACGCGCACTGCCGAGCGCGACGCGGCGCAGGCGCGCGCCGATGCCGCCGAAGGTCGGGCGGCGCGCCATCGTGCCGACGCCGAGGCAGCGCGTGCCGAGGCCGCGACCGAGCGCACCGCCGCCGCCACGGCGCGCACGCGGGCGAGCGCCGCCGACGCCGTTGCCGCCGAGGCGAGCGAGGCGGCGGCGACGGCGCGTGCCGCCGCCGACGAGGCCACGGTCGAGGCCGTCGCCGCGCGCGCCGCGGCCGAGGCGGCCGACGACGCGTTGGCGCGCCTGCGGCGCGCGCTCGATCCGCCGGGACTGTGGGCGTTCGAGCGTGAGCGGCTCTGCCGCATCTGGCACGACTGGGTCTCGGTGACCCTCGACGCCGACTGCCCCCTCGCCGTCGACCCCGGCGCGGCGGTGACCGACGCCGTCGCCATCCTGGCGGACGCCAGCCGTGAGGAGTGCGGCGTGCCGATCGACGTCAGCTGGTCGATCGACGAGGCGACCCGTCGAGCCATGGGTCTCGCCTCGGTGCTGGTTCTGTTGCGTGCGGTGGAGGAGCTGGTGGCGGCGGCTCGAGGGTCGGACGGCGCCGCGCTGTCGATCGGTCCGGCGGGAGCCGACGAGCTCGAGCTGGTGCTGACGCCCGACGCGGCGCGCCCGATGCCGCCTGGCCTGGCGTCGTCGGCGGCTGATGTCGGATGGGACCTGGTCGAGCGCGACGGCG
Source organism: uncultured Iamiaceae bacterium (assembly GCA_964648005.1). Lineage (GTDB taxonomy): Bacteria > Actinomycetota > Acidimicrobiia > Acidimicrobiales > Acidimicrobilacustridaceae > JAGQTE01. The sequence continues at coordinate 3,923 of CAZYKR010000246.1, read as the reverse complement.
CCTTGGTCCTGCGCATCCCCACCTGAGGTCCGGGCCGGTAGCGTCGGCGCCCATGATCGAGGTTGTGGCTCTGTTCTTCGACGGCACGGACCTGGCGGCGCGGGTGCTCGGCGACCTGCGCCACGACGCCCCGGACGACTGGACGTGGCTCGAGGACGTGGCGGTCGTCGAGCGGCACCATTCAGGGCGCGTCGCCACGCACCTGACCCACGGGGGGTCGGTCACCGAGGGCACGGCGATCGGCGTGGTGACCGGCGCGCTCGTCGGGCTCGTGTTCCCGCCGGCGAGCCTGGGCGCGCTGGCCGTGCTCGCCGGTGCCGCCGGGGCGGGGATCGAGAAGCTGCGCAAGGACGCCGAGCTGCCGGAGGGGGTGGCGTCGGAGATCCAGGCGCGCCTGACCAAGGGCAGCTCGGCGCTGGTGCTCGTCGCCGAGACGGCCGACGTGAACGTGCTCGATGCCGCCACGATGCAGTTCGCCGTGCGAGACCGTCTGCGCCAGCCGCTCCCCGACGACGTGGTCGACGGGATGACCGGCCGGTTCGCCTGAGCCGCAGGGCGCCGGCACGGCGATAGCGTGCCCGCCGGTGGCTTCCTTCGTCGATCTCTCCCAACCGCCGGCGCGCGTCCTGGTCGTCGTTGCGCACCCCGACGACA
>CAZYKR010000246.1:0-3259 GCA_964648005.1 uncultured Iamiaceae bacterium | reverse complement strand
ATCGACTTCGGCGTGTCGGGGACCGTGGCGGCGCTCACCGCTGCCGGATCGACCGTGCACTACGCCATCGCCACCTCGGGTGAGGCGGGGCCGCCCGAGGACATGGACCGTGCCGAGTTGGCGGCCATCCGCGAGCGCGAACAGCGGGCGGCGGCGGCTGCCGTCGGTGTGGACGACGTGCAGTTCCTGGGCATGCCCGACGGGCACCTCGAGCCGGGACTGCCGCTGCGCAAGGTGATCAGCCGAGTGATCCGCCAGATCCGGCCGGACCTCGTGATCACCCAGTCGCCGGAGCGGCGTTGGGATCGCATCTACGCCTCGCATCCTGATCACCTCGCCGTGGCCGAGGCGACCATGGCGGCGGTCTACCCCGATGCCCGCAACCCCCACGCCCACGTCGACCTGCTCACCGACGAAGGCCTCGAGCCGCACAAGGTCCCGGAGGTGTGGGTGCCCATGCTCGAGCCGCCGGACCACTTCGTCGACATCACGGACGTGATCGACCGCAAGGCAGCGGCACTGTCGTGCCACGTCAGCCAGGTCTCCTGGATCACGGACGTCGAGGGGTTCGTCCGGGGCTGGGCGACCGAGACCACGGCCCGCTTCGGCCTGCCGGACGGTCGCCTCACCGAGGCGTTCCGGCGCATCGACACGGCGTGACCGGTCGACGGCGATCGATGAAGCGTGCCCGGCGATGACGACCTGGGACGGTGACGACTACCAGCGTCGCTTCGACGAGTTGGCGGCGTCGGGTGTGGACGTCCACGGCGAGGCGACGTTCGTGCGGGCGTTCGGACCGTCGTCGGTGCTCGACGCCGGCTGCGGCACCGGACGGGTGGCGATCGAGCTCGCCCGCCACGGCATCGACGTCGTCGGGGCCGATCTGGACGCCTCGATGCTCGCCACGGCACGGGCGGCGGCACCCGAGCTGACCTGGGTGTCCTCCGACCTCGCCGCCCTGGAGCTCGGGCGCACGTTCGACGTGGTGGTGATGGCGGGCAACGTGCCGCTGTTCACCCCGCCGGGCACGCACGCCGCGCTCGTCGCCGGGTGCGCCCGGCACGTCGCGCCCGGCGGCCATCTCGTCGCCGGGTTCGGCCTCGGTCGGGGCTACGGCGTCGACGACTACGACGCGCACTGCGCCGCGGCCGGGCTCGTGCTGACGGAGCGATTCGCCACCTGGGACCGCGCCCCGTTCCCCGGTGACGGTGGCTACACCGTGTCGGTGCATCGCCGTCCGCTCGCCTGAGCGTGGCCCAACGACGGCGGACGGCCTACCCGGCAGCCCCGGTCGGTGGTCGGGTCGTTCAGTCGGTCGGGTAGCTGCGCCGTTGTGACTTGCGTTCGCTCTGGCGGCGCTTGGCTTGGAGCCGGCGTTCCTTGGCGGCGCGCGACGGGCGGGTCGGGCGTCGCGGCGTCGGTGGTTGCAGGGCGTCGGCGAGCTTGCGGCGCAGACGCGCGACGGCAAGGTCGCGGTTGCGGGCCTGGCTGCGCGTCTCGTCGACCGTGGCGGTGATGCTGGCGCCCAACACCGCCAGCAGCCGGGCCCGCGCCGCGGGCGGCAGCGACGGCGAGCCGGCGATGTCGAAGGTCACCGAGACGCGCGTGTGCGCCCGGTTGGCGTGCTGGCCTCCGGGTCCGCCGCTGGGTCCGGTGCGCACCGCCAGCTCGTCGAGCGGGATGCGACACCCGTGCCCCAGCTCGAGGATGCGCTCGGGCGGTGCCACGGGCATCGAGGCTAGGGCCCGTCGGCCAGACTGGCGCCCATGCGCGTCGACACCGCCCTGTTCTCGCCGCACGGCGCGGTCGAGCGCGCCGCCCATCTGCACCGGCTCGGCTTCGACGGCGTGTTCACCTTCGAAGGGCCGCACGATGTGTTCCATCCGCTGGCGATGGTGGCCGGTGCCGGGCTCGACCTGGACCTGTGGACCAATGTGGCCATCGCCTTCCCGCGCAACCCGATCCACCTGGCGCACGCGGCATGGGACCTCGCCGACCTGACCGGCGGGCGGTTCACCCTCGGCCTGGGCACCCAGGTGCGCACGCACATCACCGAGCGGTTCGGCGTGCCGTTCGATCGGCCGGTCGCTCGCATGCGCGAGCTGATCGAGGCGCTGCGGGCCATCTTCGCCGCCTGGCAGGACGGCTCGCGCCTCGACGTGCGCGGCGAGTTCTACACGCACACGCGGATGTCGCCGATGTTCTCGCCCCAGCCGCTGCCGACGGGCCCACCGCCCATCCACGTCGGTGCGCTCGGCCCGCAGATGACCCGCATGGTGGCGGCCCACGCCGACGGCCTGCTGGTCATGCCGTTCAACTCGCAGCGGCACCTCGACGATCACGTGTGGCCCAACGTCGCCGCCGGTCTGGCCCGCGCCGACCGGGACGCCGGCGACCTGACCGTCGTGGTCGAGGCCATCGTGGCGGCCGGCCGAGACAGGGCAGAGCAGGCGGTCGCCGACGCCGGGACGCGCGCCCTGCTGGCGTTCTACGGCTCGACGCCGGCGTATCGACCGGTGCTCGAGGCGCACGGGTGGGGCGACCTCCAACCCGAGCTGCAGGCGCTGACCCGCAGCGGCGCCTGGGACACCCTCGCTGACCTGATCGACGACGAGGTGCTGGCGACGATCGCGGTGCGGGGGACGCCGGCAGCGGTGGCGGCGCAGCTGCGGGAGCGCTTCGGCGATCGGCCCGACCGTCTGGCGATCTACACCCCGTACGCCGCTGGCGACGACCTGCTCGGTGAGCTGGTCGCCGCCATCCACACGGCCTGACCCGAACCCCCGGCGACCCCCGAAATTGGGCTGGGGATTCCGGTGTATCGGAGGCCGCAGCCCAACTTCGGTTGGTGTCGTCGAGTCAGCTGCTGAAGCCACCGAAGCCGGCAGCGGGGGTGAGCGTGATCACGTCGCAGCCGGCCATGGCGGCGCCGTCGACGAGCCCGGCGGCGTCGACGCAGGTGTCGATCTGGGCGTCGACCGAACCGTCGAGGTTGTCGAAGGCCGCGCCGCCGTGGAGCTCGTCGGCGCCGGTGCCCCCGATCAGCTGGTCGACGCCGCCGAAGCCGTAGAGCAGGTCGTTGCCGTCACCGCCGTTGAGGGCGTCGTTGGCGCCGCTGCCCAACAGGCGATCGTTGCCGGCGTTGCCGTAGAGGAGCGACGGCCCCGAGGTCTTGAGGCTGTCGTTGCCGCCGCCGCCTTCGAGGTGCTCGCCGGCGCCGTTGCCGAGGATCACGTCGTCGTCATCGTCGCCGAAGACG
>CAZYKR010000245.1:0-6575 GCA_964648005.1 uncultured Iamiaceae bacterium | reverse complement strand
CGGGCGCATGGACCTGTTCGAGCGCTGGCCCGGCAGCACCTACGCCGACCATGCCCGCAACAACCGCGAGCTGCAGGCCGAGCTGCGTGCGATCTTCGCCGGCCGCAGCTGCGCCGAGTGGCTGGCCTTCGCCGACGAGCACAACACCACGATCGCTCCGGTGAACACGCCGAAGAACCTGGGCGACGACCCCCAGTTCCAGGACCGCCTGGGTTGGATCGGTGCGGACGTCCTCGGCGCCGAGCAGCTCCCGCTGCCGATCAAGATCGTCGGCGCCGAGCTCCCCACGCCCACGAAGGCGCCGAGCCTGGGCCAGCACACCGACGAGGTCTTCTCGGAGCTGCTCGCCGAAAACTAGAACTCGTTCTACCTGCGCGCTAACGTCGACGTCATGGCCATGCCCGCCGATGTCGGCGTGATCGACACCATGCTCGGCATCCCGGACGGGAAGCGCGAGGAGTGGTACCGGTTCATGACGCCGCAGCTGCGCGATCGCGAGAGCCGCGAGGAGTTCGAGTTCCCGGCGCAGTACATGTTCAAAGAGGTCCCCGACGACCCCGACACCGACGACCCGGTGGCCTGGGTCCTGCGCGAGATGGACCGCTTCGGCATCGAGCAGGCCATGATCGGCACCGCCGGCGAGCAGCACCGGGCCCTGGCCGAGCACCCCGACCGGTTCTTCGCGTCCGTCAGCGTCGACCCCAACCGGGGCATGGACGCCGTGCGCGACCTGCGCTACGCCGTCGAGGTGCTGGGCGCCCGCTCGGCGCAGCTGTTCCCCGCGGGGTGCCACCCCCAGGTGCCGATCGACGACAAGCGCCTCTACCCCATCTACGCCACCTGCGTGGAGCTCGACATCCCCATCTTCATCTGCGTCGGCGTGCCCGGGCCGCGCCTGCCGATGCTGTGCCAGCACGTCGAGCTGCTCGACGAGGTCTGTTGGTTCTTCCCCGAGCTCAAGATCGTCATGCGCCACGGCGCCGAGCCCTGGGCCGACCTGGCCGTCAAGCTCATGCTGAAGTGGCCGAACCTCTACTACTCCACCTCGGCGTTCGCCCCCCGCTACTACCCCAAGGCGATCATCGACTACGCCAACACCCGCGGTGCCGACAAGGTGCTGTACGCGGGCTACTTCCCGATGGGCCTCTCCCTCGAGCGGATCTTCTCCGAGTTGGCGCACGTGCCGCTGCGCGACGAGGTCTGGCCCAAGTTCCTCCGCGACAACGCGAGAAAGGTCCTACAGCTGCCATGAGCGACATCCTCGATCAGGTCGTCCCGCACGAGGACGACAACCGGTACCCGTTCCGCATGCCCTACGGCTGGTTCCAGGTGGCGTGGTCCTCCGAGCTCGAGCCCGGCGCGGTGGTGCCGCGCTTCTACTTCGGTCGCCACCTGGTGCTCTGGCGCGACGACGACGGCGAGGTGCACCTCAACGACGCCTTCTGCCCGCACCTCGGCGGCCACTTCGGCTACGGCGGCAAGGTCGTGCAGCGTTGCCAGCTGCAGTGCCCGTTCCACGGGTGGGAGTTCGACGCCGAGGGCACGAACACCCGGATCCCTTACTCGGAACGCACCAACGCCAAGGCGCGCGTCCGGTCCTACCCCGTGCGCGAGATCGGCGATCACCTCATCGTCGCCTGGTACCACCCGCACGACGAGCCCCCGCTGTTCGAGCTCGACATCCCCGACGAGGCGACGAGCGACGAGTACAGCGAGTGGTCCACCGTCCACTTCGCCGTCGCTGCCGCCAGCCAGGAGCTCGCCGAGAACTCGGTCGACGGGCCGCACTTCCGGTACGTGCACAACACCGAGGTCGTGCCCGAGATCGAGTCGTACGAGACCGACGGCCACGTGGCACGCATGCGATCGATCCAGAAGTTCCCGACGCCGCGCGGCGTGGTCGACGGGCGCATCGACGTCGACAACCAGGGACCGGGCTTCGGCATCACGCGGTTCTCCGGCATCGTCGACACCTTCCTCATCGGCGCCGCGGTCCCGGTCGATCAGAACCGCTGCGAGGTGCGCTTCAACTTCCGGACCAAGAAGCTCGGCGACGCCGCCACCACGTCCAGCGTCGGCGAGGCGTTCGTGCGCGAGGTCGCCAAGCAGTTCGAGGAAGACCGCCCGATCTGGGAGAACAAGGCGCACCTGCGCCGGCCGGCGCTGGCCGACACGGACCCGCCGTTCATGAAGTTCCGCAAGTGGTACAGCCAGTTCTATGCCGACGCGGTCGACGGCGAGCACGACGTGTGGGCGCCCGAGCCGCCCGACGTCGAGTTCCAACCCGAGTTCATCCCGACCGAGGCGACGGCCTCACGCAAGTACCGCACGACCGAGTGACGCGGCCGTCGCTCGGCGGAAGGGCACGACGCCCACCGCCAGCGGCAGCCACAGCGTGAGCACCCGCCACACGACGACCGCCGCCGCCGCCGAGGCCAACGGCACGCCGAGCAGCACGAGGCCGAGCCCGACGACGGCCTCGACGCCCCCGACGCCCCCGGGCGTGGGCACCAGCGCTGCCGCCGCCATGGCGGCGAGCGCCACGCTCGCCGCGCCGGCGAACGAGATCCGGCCACCGCTCGCGGCCACGACGAGGGCGAACGACGCGATGCCGGCGAGCGGCAACGCCACCGCCGCCGCGAGCTGCCCGCCCAACCGAACGGCGTGCACCATCGCCGCCTCCTCCGGACGCCGGCGCACCAGGGCGACCGGGGTCGCCGGACGGACCAGGAGCCGGCGCCACCGATCGCCGGCGCGGCCCAGCCCGACGAGCACGAACACCACGGTCGCTGCCAGCAGCACCCACAAACCCGCCGAGGCGCTGATCTCCGGCCGCGGCGCGCCCCACGCCACCAGCCCGAACGCCGGGGCCACCACCAGCCACCCGAGGACGCCGACACCTTGGCGACGCCGGAGCGCGTCGAGGGCGACCGGTCGCGCCCAACCCCGCCACACCAGCGCATAGGAGTCGTAACCGAGCGGTCCGAGACCTGGCACGAGCCGCTGGGCCGCGCCCGATTGCACCGCCACCCCGGCGGCGAGGCGCGGCGGGCCACCACCCGCGAGGAGCTCCTGACCCGAGGCGGCGACGACCCCCAGCACCTGTGCCGCCAGCGCCAGGGCCACCAACGTCCACTGAAGCCCACCGAGCGCATCGCCCACGGCGCTGGGCCCGGCGACGCCGACGAGCACGGCGAACGCCATCACACCGATGCCGGCGAGCACCGCGACGTCGCGCGCCTCGACCGGCGGCAGGCGGCGCCCCACGGCGCTCGGGGCCACGGCGAGGGGCGCGCGCAGATACCGACCAGGCGCGTCGGCCGGGCGTTCGCGCAGCAGCGTCTCGAACCTCGGCGCCCTGCGGTAGGCGACGTAGTCGTCGATGATGCCGACCGCGGCACCGATGATGCCCACGACCAAGGCCGCTCCCAACGCCAGCGCCGCCCGTCCGAGCTGGGGCACCACGCGCTCACGGCAGGTGGCCTGCAGGGCGAGCTCGGTCGACCCGGGCGTCTCACCGGGCGTCGCCCGCAGATCGGGCCGGTTGAACACGATGTAGCCCAGCGCGGTGCCGCAGTCCTGCACGCCCGGGTTCTGCATCGGCGTGAAGGCGAGCCACACCGAGACGCCCAACGCCACGATCGCCACCACGAGCATGGTCTTGGCGATGGCCCACCCGGTGGTCGCGGGACGGCGGTCCGTTCGGTCGCGGGCCACTAGCCGGTGAACGCGGGGGTCACCGTCGCCGCGGGCGGTGCCGTGGAGGTGGTGCTCGTCGTCGTCGGACGCTGCTCGGGCGGGAGGTCCTCGATCAACGCCGCGTTGCAGCCCGCAGGTCCGTTCACCGGGTTGCACCGAGCGGGGTTGCCGCCCGGGATCGCAGCCACGTAGTCCGAGCCCCATCGCTCGGAGTACCCGGGGACCGGGTAGTCGGTGCTGACCCACTGCGCACCGCTGGCCAGGGCGGCGTCCCGCTGGGACGTGTCACCCGACTGGGGGGTGAGAACCGGGGTGTCGGCCCGGGTGCGCACGACGTAGCCGGCGGCGACGAGGCCCTGGATCTCGGCGGTCTTGGCGCCGGTCGGGTCGTTCTCCTTGATGAACGCGGCATCGGGCTGCCCCGGGGACGAGGGTGTGAACGCCACGCGCCCCTCGAGCGACGGGTGGCCGCTGCGATATTCGTCGCGCTTGTTGTCGAGCAGGAAGATCACGTCGCCGCGGACGTCGTCGATGGCCGGCCACTCCCCTGCGAGCACCGCCTCCTCCAACGTCGGCCGGGCGCCGCGCACGTCGTCGGGTTCGATCAACCGGTCGGCGGCGAAGACCGAGCGGATCTCGGCGTCGAGCGCATCGAGCTCGGCGGGACCGACCGGGATCGGGTCCGGCGGCCCGGGCAGGTCGGCGTTGTCCTTGACCTCGATCAGGATGGCGATCGGCATGTGCGCCGGGCGAGCGTCGGACCACGCCTTGACCTCAGCGAGGCAGTCGACGAACACCTCGCAGGTGGACCGCTCGTCGAATCCCTCGATGTGGAACACCTTGAACCCGCTGCGACCGATCGGCCGCCACAGCGTGCCGGCAGGATCGGCGTAGACGTCGAGCTCGATCTGGCGCACGCCCTCGTAGGAGAACTGGTCGCCGAGCGGCGGATGGGAGTACGCCAGCTCCTTGGCCGCCGGATCGATGTTGATCAGCATCTCGAGCAGATCGGCGGGCGGCTCGATGTGGTAGCTGTTGTGCGTCCCGATGACCTGGACCTCGTTGAGCTTCACCAGGACGCCCGCCGGGGCCGCCGCACCGAAGGCCACGACCGCCACGAGGACGCCGGTCAACACCGCCAGGATCGCTCTGCGCATGGCGCACGAGGTTAGATCACGCGTCGACGGTGGCGAGGGCGACGAGCTCGTCGAGGGCGCCACGGAGCCGGTCGGTGACCTCGTGCGGGTCGTCGAGGTGCTCCCGGCACGCCAGCAACCCCACGTGCAGGTCGTCGCCGTAGCTCCAGCCGGTGATGTTGAGACCGACCCCCTCCAGGATCGGGCCGACCGAGAAGATGGCGTCGAGGCGCGCCGAGCCGGCGAACAGCGGCGTCCGGGGCCCGGGGACGTTCGACACGACGACGTTGATCGGTGCCGGCAGCTGATCGGCGACGCCATGGCGTGACCACTGCCGCACGACCCAGCTGTAGGGCCGTCCGGGGGTGTATTGCACCCAGTCCGCCATCATCTCGGCCCCCAGGAGGTTCTGCACCACCTTCGCCTCGGCGGTCGTGCGGTGGATCGTCGCCAGACGCTGCGCCGGATCGGCCTCGTCGGTCGCCAAGGTGGTGAACATGTTCGACACACGGTTGCCGCCGAGGCGCAGGATCTCGTCGGGCCGGTCGGTCGACACCGGCACGCCGGCGACGAGCGGGCGCGCCGGCAGCTCGCCGTGGTCGGCGAGCCAGGATCGCAACGCCCCGGCGACGATCGCCAGGAACACATCGTTGATCGTCACCTCGAAGGCGTCCTTGACCAGGCGCAGGTCGGCGAAGGGCAGCGAGCAGGTGGCGAAGGACCGATGCGGGGTCAGCGCGGCGCCGAAGCGCGTCCGCGGCGTCGACAGCATCGGGACGGGCGTGCGCACCGGCGCGCCGCGCTTGTGGCGCACGAGCGCCACGACCCGCGCCACCGTGCGGTGGAGCAGCTCCGGCAGGCGACGCCACTGCCGGGCCTGGTCCGCCAACGCGTCACGCACCAGCGCCCACGGCGTCGGCACGGGTTCGGGTCGCCAGGGCGTGGCGGGTCGGCCGGGCTCCAACGACGCGGGGACGTCCGTCGCCATGACGTTGGCGAGCAGGGCCGCCGCCGCGACGCCGTCGGCAGCGGCGTGGTGGATCTTGATCAGCACCGCGATCCGGCCCCCTTCGAGGCCGTTGAGCACCGACAGCTCCCACAGCGGGCGGCGCCGGTCGAGCGGGCGTGACGCCAGCTCGGCCACGACCCGATCCATCTGCGCTGGCGTACCCGGTGGCGGCACCTGCACGCGCCGCACGTGGTATTCGAGGTCGAAGTCCGGGTCTTCGATCCACAACGGGTGATGCAGACCGAACGGCACCTCGACCAGCCGCCGCCGGAACGGCGGCAGCAGGTGGAGGCGGTCAGCGATGCGCTCGCGCACCCACTCGAGCGGCAAGGCATCGACGGCGACCGGCGGCTCGAGGATCGCCAGCTTGAGGGTGTGCATGAGCAGCGTCGGCGTCTCCATGTACAAGAAGCCCGCGTCCAGCCCGCTCAGCCGCTCCATGTGCGCCATCATCTCAGGCCATGACCGATGCCGCTGCGTACGCCCCCGTGCTCGAACGTGCCCGACGCGAGATCGACGACGGCCTCTTGCCGAGCTGCCAGCTCGCGGTGGCACGCGACGGCGAGCTCGTGCTGCACGAGACGCTCGGCGACGCCGCGCCCGACCAGCGCTACGTCATGTTCAGCTGCACCAAGGCGCTGATCGCGGCGGTCATCTGGCAGCTGCTGCGCGAGGGCGAGCTACGTCTCGACGACACCGCGGCCACCTACGTGGAGGCCTTCGCCTCCAAC
>CAZYKR010000244.1:0-6617 GCA_964648005.1 uncultured Iamiaceae bacterium | reverse complement strand
CAGGCGACGCCAGACGAGGTCGGCGCCTTCATGCGCGGCGAGGTGGGCGGGCTGGCGTCGATCGTGGCCCACCAGAACATCTGGGCCCGCCAACGCCGGCCGATGGGGGAGGGGCTGGTCGTCGTGCGCTACGAGGACCTGCACGTCGACCCGCGTCGATGCCTGCAGCGCGTGGCCTCGCTCGCCGGCCTCGGCGCGCTGACGGAGGTCGAGCTCGCAGCCGCCATCGAGGGCGCCTCGTTCGGTGCCATGCGCGACCTCGAGCGCAGCGGCGCCATCGACCACGCCATGCTGCGGCCCGGCGACGCCGCCGATCCTGAGTCGTTCAAGGTGCGTCGCGGCAAGGTGGGCGGGTACGTCGATTACCTCTCGGCTGACGACTGCGCCTTCATGGACGCCTACATCGACGCCACCCTCGCTCCCGGGTACGGCTATCGGACCTCCGAGCGAGAGACGTCGACCTAGGCGCCGCGGGTGCGGAAGATGGACCACCCGCCCGGCCCGCCGGAGCTTCGGCTTCGTTCCGCAGGTCTGCGTCGTGGAGGATGGGCGGGTGCATCTGGTGGTCCGCGACCTCGCGGTCGAGATCGGTGGGACGACCATCGTCGAGAGCGTGTCGTTCGACGTGCGCGCCGGAGACAAGGTGGGGCTCGTCGGCCGCAACGGCGCCGGCAAGACGACCCTGTTCCGAGTCCTCGGCGGCGCCGCCAACCCCAAGGCGGGGTCGGTGCGGCGCGCCGACGCCACCGGGTATCTGTCCCAGGATCCTCGTGCCGACGCCACGCCGCCCGACACGAACTGCCTGGCACACGTGCTGTCGGGCCGTGGCCTCGACGTCGCCGCCGATCGGTTGGCGGCGGCGACGGCCGCCATGCAGGACGACACGTCCGACGCCGCCATCGGGGCCTTCGCCCGGGCGCAGGACGACTTCGAGCGCCTCGGGGGGTACGCCGCCGAGTCGGAGGTGCACCGGTTGGTGGCCGGGCTGGGGCTGCCGCCCGACCGGCTGGCGCTGAGCGTCGGGGCGTTGTCGGGCGGGGAGCGACGGCGCCTCGAGCTGGCGCGCATCCTGTTCGCCGGGTCGGAGCTGTTGCTGCTGGACGAACCGACGAACCACCTCGACGCCGACGCCCGCGACTGGCTGCTCCGGCACCTGCGCACCTTCGGCGGCGCTCTGGTCGTGATCAGCCACGATCTCGGGTTGCTCGATGACGCCATCACGCGTGTGCTGCACCTCGATCGCGACCACGACGATGCCACGGGGGAGCTGATCGAGTATCGGGGGACGTACTCCCGCTACCTGGCGTCACGCGAGGCGGACGAGGAGCGGCTGGCAGCCCTCGCCGTTCGCCAGGAGCGCGAGATCGCCCGGCTCACCTCGCAGGCCGACGCCATGCGCGGCCAGACCGCCAAGCGTGCCCGGGTCGCCAAGAACCTCGATGCACGCGCCGAGCGCATCGCCGCCACCAAGGTCGAGGCGCCGAACGCCAAGCGCCGCCTCGATCTGCGGCTGCCGGAGCCGCCGCCCATCGGGCGCACGGCGCTCGAGGTGACCGAGCTGTGGAAGTGCTACGGGCCGCTCGACGTCTTCGAGGACGTGAGCTTCTCGGTCGGGCGGCACGAGCGCTTGTTGGTGCTGGGCCTCAACGGGGCGGGCAAGACGACGCTGCTCAAGATCGTGGCCGGGCGGATCGAGCCGGACCTCGGTTCGGTGCACCTCGACGCTCGAGCGAGGCTCGGCTACTTCGCCCAGGAGCACGAGGGCATCACCGCTGGGCGCAGCCTGCTCGACCACATGCGCGAGAACGCGGCGATCGGCGACCAGCAGGCCCGTGCCGTGCTCGGCATGTTCGGCCTGACCGGGGAGAAGGCGTACCAGGACGCCGCCACGCTGTCCGGCGGCGAGAAGACGAAGCTGGCGCTGGCACAGCTCGTCGCCGGTGGTCACAACCTGTTGCTGCTCGACGAGCCGACGAACAACCTCGACCCGGGGGCCCGACTGGCGATCGGTGAGGCGCTCGCCGGGTGGGCGGGCACGATGCTGCTCGTCAGCCACGACCCGGAGTTCGTGCAGGCGCTGGCGCCCGACCGGGTGCTGTTCATGCCCGAAGGCACGCTCGACTACTTCAGTGACGAGATGCTGGACCTGGTCGAGGTGGCGTAGGCGTCGCTCAGCGGTGGTCGTCGCTCAGCGATACCAGCCCAAGACGTCGACGATGAACTGCGTGGAGGCGTTGGTGCCACCGCAGCGGATCCGGCACTGCTCGGACGTGTCGAGCAGGACCGTGGCGTTGTTCGCCACGTTGGAGTTGGCGTGGTCCCAGTTGATGTTGGACGCGGCCGGGACGGCGGCGCCCGGCTTGTAGACCTGCAAGAACCCGGCCGTCGACGTTTCGGTGACCGTGATGTTGAGGAGCGCGCCGTTGGTGCCGTCGGGCACCCCGCCACCGGTCTTGAGCTGGATGTCGCGGAACTGGTCGGCCGAGATGCGCCCACCGGTCACGCGGGAGTCGTAGGCCCGGATGGGGGAGGCGTTGAGGGTCAGGGAGCCGATGGTGTCGGGGCTGGTGAGTCGTCGCCAGGTGGATGTCGCTCCGGTGCCGCCCTGCCCGACGCAGAGCCACAGGGTGTAGGCGCTGTCGAAGACCAGGTCGCCCGGGACGAAGCCGCCGATGCTGTTGCGCTGCTGGGGCGGCACGCCCTCAGCCGCCATCGAGATGACGGCCTTGTCGCCGCGCACGATGATCCCGCGTGACTGGGCGTGGTCGCCGGTAGCGACGACACCGGCGCCGTTGGCGACGTTCGTGGCGCCGTAGACGCCGTTCGGGACCCGGCCGAGCGCCATGCCGAGGATCGCCGACGGGACGAGTACGAAGCTGAGGTCGAGGTTGCCGTCTTGCACGGCCAAGATGTGCGATTGCAGACCTCCGGCGGCCGTGTAGCGCAGCTCGGTCTTCGCCGTGGCCGTCGTGGTGTCGCCGGCCTTGACCGGGTCGCCGTTGTTCGCCGCCGCCGGGCTGGCCGTAGCGGCGACGGCTGCCGCCGCGCCCGCCGCACCGGCGGCGGCGACAGCGGCGTGGCGGAGCATCGTGCGGCGCGTCGGGACCGGTGGTACGGGTGCCACGGTTGCTGGTGCGGCTGGTGCGGTCGCCAAGGGTGCCGGCGCGGTAGGCGCGGGCGCAGTGGCCGGCGCTGTGGTGGGAGCGGTCCGTTGCACGGTCAGGCTGTGGCGGAGCTCGTGCAGCTCCGACCGGAGTTGGTCGACCTCGGCTTCGAGTGCCGCGATGCGGGGGTCGTCTTGCATGGGTGGGTGCTCCTGTGCCGTTGTCGTCGCTTGCCCTCCCGGGCGCCACACACGGTCGCCCGGAGGCGACGAATCGTACTGGCGCCACTTCGTTCCTTCTGTGCGGCTGCAAGGGCCTTGGCTGCTTGTCGCTCCAGTGTTAGATTGCCGGCTATGCGGCGGATGGTCGGGCGTGGTGTGCGGGTGATGTCGGTGGTCGGCGCCGGTGCGTTCGCCCTCGCCGGCGGGGTGGTCGTGCCGCTGGCTGCGGCTCCGCCGGTCGCCGCTGCCGAGCTCACGGTCGACACGCCGAACGACCTCGCCGACGCCACGCCGGGCGACGGCATCTGCGGTGACGGCTCGGTGGGCTCGTGCTCGCTGCGGGCGGCAGTGGACGAAGCGAACGCGGTGCCGGGGGCGGACACGATCACGGTCCCCGCCGGGACCTACGTGTTGGGGCTCGCCGGTGCCGATGAGGATGCCAACGTCTCGGGCGATCTCGATGTGACCGATTCGCTGACGATCGTGGCGTCCGGGGCGACCCTCGATGCGGCGGCGCTCGACCGTGGGATCGACGTGATGGCCGGCACGGTGACGATCTCGGGTCTGACGATCACCGGTGGCAACGTGCCCTCGGGCCTGGCGCGGCCCGGCTATGGCGGCGCGCTGGCAGTCAACGCCGGGGCGGTCGCCCATCTCGACGGGGTGTCTGCGACCGGGAACCAGGCCGCCGAGCTGGGTGGGGCGTTCGGCGCTCGCAACGGCGCCCAGCTCGATGTCGTGGGCGGCGTGCTCACCGGGAACACGGCGCCGTTCGGCGGTGCGATCGGCGCCACCTTCGCCACGGTCGCCGTGTCGGGGTCGACGGTGTCGACGAACGCGGCGACGAAGAGCGGCGGCGGCGTGTTCACGATCGGGCCCACGACGGTGACCGGTTCGACGGTGCACGGCAACTCGGCGGGCACCGGCTGGGGCGGTGGGGTGTCGACGATCCTTGTCGGCCCGTTGACCTTGATCGACTCGGCCGTGGCCGACAACTCGGCGGCGATCGCCGGCGGCACGTTGTCGTTCGCGGCGGACACGACGTTGTTGCGCACATCGGTGACCGGCAACAGCGCCGGCTTGGCGGGTGGCGTGGGCAACGCGCACAGCGACGTCGACATCGAGACGTCGACCGTGTCGTCGAACACGGCCGACATCGGTTCCGGCGTGTACGGCGTCGGTGATGTGGCGCATCCAGCGACGGTGAACGTGGCCGATTCGACCATCACCGCCAACCTCGGTGCGGGCGGCGGCCTCGAGACGGGTGTCGACACCGTGGCGTCGTTGCGCAACAGCATCGTCGCCGATCAGGTGACGGCATCCGATTGCGTGGCGGTGGTGGCCCCGGCGTCGGACGGGCACAACCTCGACGGTGACGGGTCGTGCAACCTCACCCAGGGCACGGACCTGCCGGCGACGGAGCCGATCCTGGGGCCGTTGAGCTCGACCGGGGCGCGCGAGAGCCATGCGCTGCAGCCGGGGAGTCCGGCCATCGACTCGGGTGCCGGGTGCGATCCGCTGGACCAGCGCCACACGGCGCGCCCGCAGCACGGAGCGTGCGATCGGGGTGCCGTCGAGTCGCGCACGACCTACCTGCCCTTCGGTGGGGCGCAGAACTACCTCGGGACGAACACGCAGCAGTCCTCCCAATGGCGCGAGAACACCTCGCTGGCCATCAGCGGCACGTGCGTGTCGAAGGAGCAGGGCGACCTGGTGATGCCGGTGGCGGACTGGACCTACGCGTCGACCTACGACGGCGCCGGTTCGTTTCAGAACTGCACGCCGCCGACGAGTGGCACCAAGGCCAACGTGCACCACGACCCGGACGGCTACACCTACGTCATTGAGGTGCCCGAGGGGTACGTGGGCACCAGCCCGCTCGTCATCCAGGCGCAGGGGTTGGCGCACTGCCCCGGTATCAGCATCGAGGGACCGGGAAGCGGCGTCGATACGGGGTCGCAGCGCGATGACGTCGAGGTGACGGTTCGAGCTGATGACGGGACCGGCGGCGCGGCTTCGGGTACCGCGCTGTTCGGGCCGGCGACCCTGACATCGAGCACTGCTGTCGGCGGAGTGCACAACTACTACTGCGGCGCTACGAGTTCAACGAGCCGGTGGCGGACGCTGGCCACCGTTCCGGGAGTGGCCGCAGGCGACCGGTTCTACTTCCAGATCAGGTCGCTGCCGGGTGCGAGCACGACGACCACCACCGGCAGCAACCAGTTCGCCCTCCGGGCGTACACCGGTGCGGCGTTCGCTCCCTGCACCACCGACCCGGCGGACGTGTCGGTGACGACGCAGTGCCCGACCGTGTACGCCACCGACGAGCTCGGCCTCTTCGCAAATATCGGCGGTACGAATGCGATCTTCCGGGCGGCGTCGATCGAGCCACGATTCGGCGGCCAGTTGCTCGACGTGTACCTGTGGGACACCGGAGAGGGCTCCTCGACCGTCGAGCTGTTGGATCCGAACGGGAATCCGGCGACGCTGCGCTACGAGGTCGCATGCCAGGACGGCACGTTCTCGAGTGAGACGGGGGTTGCCTGCTCGGGCGAGACGGCGCCCGTTGGGGGCTATGGCCCGTTCAACAACGTCACGTCAGTGAACGTGTCGGGTTCGTATTGCAACAACCGGCCGAGCACTCGAACCATCAGCTGTTCGAAGTACAACGACCGGCTGCTGCGCCTGACCGTGCAGCTACCAGAGAACGTCACAGCAGCGTACGGCGGCAGGACGTGGTGGAAGGTGCGGTACGTCGTTACCAACTCCGTGACCGACCGCACCACGTGGAAAGTGGCGGTGCGCCAGCAGGGGTGACGGCGCCTTCCGTGGTCATTGGTCGCCGTCAGGGTTCGTCGTCGGCCACATGCCACCAGCGCCCGGGGTCGTCGTGCTCGTCGGGATCGGGGTCGACGGGGTAGGCGTCGGACAGGTCGGGGAGCGTCGGCGGCGCAACGGGTGCTGCCAGCTCGCTGCCGGCCAAGGTGCCGGAGGGGATACGTCGTCGACGGGTGGCGCCGGGTCCGGTGGCCGTGGCGTACGTGGCGCGTGCGGTGCGCTGGGCGCGACCGAGGCGGACCTCGTAACGCATGGCCTCAGCGAGGGCTTTCACTGGGTTGGTGGCTTCGACGCTGAAGCCGTGGATGTGCAGGTTGGTGTGCAGCTCGGTGAGGGTGCTCGGTCCGTAGCGAGCGAGGAGGTTGAGGCAGGCGTGGCGGAGGTGGCGGCCGTGCAGCGGTCGGGCGTTGGCGGCGATGGGCGGGATGGGGGCACGGTCGAGCACCGGTGGGCG
>CAZYKR010000243.1:0-6645 GCA_964648005.1 uncultured Iamiaceae bacterium | reverse complement strand
GCAGCATGCCGTTCGAGCGGATCAGCGTCGACCCGAACATCATGGCGGGTGTTCCCTGCATCAGGGGCACGCGCATGCCCGTCTCCACGGTCGTCGCGATGGTCGCCGAGGGGATGGCGTTCGAGGAGATACTCACGGAGTTCCCGCAACTCGTGGAGGACGATATCCGTGAAGCGCTCCGCTACGCGTCTGCGCGTGTCGACGAGCGCGAGGTCGAGCTCCGCCTCGGCGCGTGAGGTTCTTGATCGACGAGAGCCTCTCGCAGATCGTGGCGCTGCGATTGAACGAGGCCGAACACGACGCCGTCCACATCAGCGATCTCGGGCTGCGCGGCGCCACTGACGACGTCGTGATGGCGGCGGCGCTCGGGGACGACCGGATCCTCGTGTCGGTGGACACCGACTTCGGAACGCTCCTGGCGCTGACAGGGGCACCTGGGCCCAGTGTGGTCCTTCTGCGGCGCGTCGATCACCGTCCGGCAGCTCAGGCGTCGTTGCTGGTGGCAAACGCCGAGGTATTCGAGGAACCGACAGGCACGGGGTTCATCGCCGTGATCGATCTCGATCGGATCCGCGTACGGTCGCTGCCCATCGCTGGGAGTGAGTAGAACGGGCGCGGCGCAACGCTGGCTACGCCTGGCCGATCCTCGTCCTGGAACGGTGCTGGCCCAACGGAGACCTGCCGAAGCCGGGCGAGATGTCCGCTGTTGAGAACGAGGCTGCGAGGAACGCCCTGTTCGCGCTGCTCGAAGACTTCGCTGGAAAGGACGGTGGGGAGTGAGGCGGCGACCCATACTTCGATGGAGGCGGCTTCGATGAGCGTCGCGATGTGGATCTACCGACTTGAGCCTGAGCCTGCTCAGGCCCTCGTCGGCGGGTCGGCTACTGCTGCCGAGGGTGCTGAGTCAATGATGATCGACAAGGGCCAGACGGGCCGGTTCATGTCGTTGTTCGCACTCCAGGAGGCAGGTCTGCTTCCCGCGGGACTCGACCCGAACGTCTTCCCGGGCGAGGGCAGCGAGAACGCGGTGCTGGTCGCACCTGAGCAGGTGGCGCTCGCGCGATCGCGAGTTCATGCGCTTCAGGAGTTCGCTCGTACCTCATTCGGCAGCGAGTTGTTCGATTCGCTGTTCCCGGGTGCCGCCCAGATGTTCGGGGTCGAGTCCGATGAGGATGGGTCGATCCTGGCGGCAGTGCTCGAACAGCTTGATCGCTTCATGGAGATAGCCGAACAGGACGGCGAGGCCGTGGTGATGATGCATGGCTAGGGCGAGGCGCCGGACCTTGTCGGGTGTGCCTCAGAGAGGATCAGGTGATGAGGGGACGACT
This sequence comes from uncultured Iamiaceae bacterium, assembly GCA_964648005.1. Classification (GTDB taxonomy): domain Bacteria; phylum Actinomycetota; class Acidimicrobiia; order Acidimicrobiales; family Acidimicrobilacustridaceae; genus JAGQTE01. Next base: position 5,317 of record CAZYKR010000243.1, on the reverse strand, counting down.
CCTGCTCGGTGGCAGCCAATGACGGGCGATCGGCCATCGGCTCCGCCGAGCAGGCGTAGTGGGTCGCCATGGCGACCGGGGGTGGAAGAACGGCTTGCTGACCATCTCCCGGATCACCTCGACCTTGCTGAGGAGCCGATTCGGTCCCAGATCGTGAAGCACCATCGCAGACGGAGGAAGGACGGCCCACTACCAACAGTCGTGGTCGAGGATGATGACTTCGTCTCGCTCAACGACATCAGGATCCCCGGACCGATTCCGAGTGTTCGTTCTCTGGGGTGACATGCAAGACGCCTATCGAGCATCCGATGGCGCGTACGGAGCTACAAGGGAGTCAGTTGAGGTGGAGGTTGCGTGGCGACGCGACGCAGGCCTGGCGGGCCTGGCCTGGCGGGGCACCAAGCGCTTCTTGGACCACCTCTGGTGAGGCGTGATCGGGGGCGCAACGTGACCGTTGGTGCTGAGGCCGAGATCGCGACGATCGCATCGGTGCATCAGTGCCCTGTCGTCGGCGCAGGAGGGGGCGAATCGCCTCTGCGAGCGCGATATCTGCGCGATGGCGGCGGGTAGCACGTCCGACAGGCAAGAAGCCCCAGGCCTGTGACCTTGCCGATGTGCGAGAGCGGGTGACGGGAATCGAACCCGCATAACCAGCTTGGAAGGCTGGGGCTCTAGCCATTGAGCTACACCCGCGTGTCGGCGCCACCGTAGCGGTCGGCGTCGGTGGTCCCGGAACGGGTTGGTGCGACGAGTGGCTGATGGTCATCCGATGGGGATGAACTTCGGCCAGCCGTCGCGACTTGCAGGCCAAGCGTCGGAGGTGCGCGCCGGCCGCGCCGGGACCCGTACTGGGAGCGTCGATGACGCGTGCGCCCGCCGGCAGGCGACGACGAGTCGTCAGTCGCCCATGGCTGCCATGCGGCGGGCCATCTCCTCATCGGAGACCTTCTCGATCACCTGCTGCACGCTCCAGCGGTGTCCCCACGGGTCGATGAACTGGCCGCTGCGGTGCCCGTAGAACTGGTCTTCGACGGCCCGCAGCTCGGTGGCGCCGTTGGCGAGTGCGGCGGCGAAGGTGGCATCGGCATCCTCGACGAACAGCGACATCGTGACCGGCGTGCCGCCGACCGCGGTGGGTCCGACGTAGCCGGACTCGGGGAACTCGTCGGCCAGCATGATCACCGAGTCGCCGATCGTCAGTTCGGCGTGGCCGACCCGGCCGTCGGGCATCATCATGCGCCCGCCGCGCTCCTCGGCACCGAGCACGGTGACGTAGAAGCCGATGGCGGCGGCGCAATCGCTCACAGCGATCGACGGGCAGAGGCGGGGGTAGTCGTCGGGGATCGGGGACACGGCCATGAGGACCTCCAGCGGTTCGACAGCGCAGTGTCCCATACCCACCGAGTCGCCGAACCGGACACCCGGCGCCGTCGCGTCGCCGGTACGCTGTGCGCCGCTGGGAACCCAGGGGGAGCTCGACGTGGGCGGCGACGATCGGCAGCACGACGAGGTGCTCGACGGGGTGCAGCGGGGGGTCGTGGAACGCTCACCGGACCTGATCTGCGCCTTCGACAACGTCGGCGTCATCCGGTATGTGAACGACGCCGGACTCGACATCCTGGGCTGGGGGCGCGACGCCGTCGTCGGCCAGTCGTTCGTCGACTTCCTCTACCCCGACGAGGTCGAGCGCGCCGTGGCGCTGGCCATGGCCAACCTCGAGCACATCCAGGCGCCCCGTGCTGGCGCGCCGTATCGCCTGCGATGCGCAGACGGCCATTACGAGACGCTCGACGTCGGCGTGACGGTGCTCGATGGCCTGCTCGTCGTCGTCGGCCGCCGGATGTACGACCACGAGCTGATGGACCGCGTGCTCGACGCCCTCACCTCAGGCCGCGACTTCGCCGACGTGGTGGCGCTGCTCCCGGCGTTCGACCTGTGGCGCAACCCCACCGAGTACTGCACCCTGCGCTGCGCCGACGCTGACGCCGATGGCCAGGCCGTCGTCGTCGGCAGCGCGCTGCCGGATCTGCTCACCGGCGCGCGCCTCGACGCCGGCTCGGTGTGGGCGCGCGCCATCGCCGCCGACGATCACGAGGCCATCGACCGCTCACTCGACAACCTGCCCGACGACATCCGCCACGCCGCCACGGCTGCAGGGGCCACGGGCTGTCGCGTGCGCGCCGTGCCCGATCCACGCGGCCTCGCACCCGCGCTGATCACCGTCTGGACGACCGCTGCCGGCTCGCCGATCGAGGCGCACAGCTACCCGCTGGCGATGATCGCCCGCACCATGGACCTCGTGCTCCGGTTCCACCAGAACGCCGCCGAGCTGCGCTACGCCGCCGGCCACGATCAGTTGACCGGGTTGCTGAACCGTGCCGGGTTCTTCGCCGCCGTACCGCAACCCTCGTCCGCCACGCCGTTGACGGTGTTCGCCCTCGACCTTGACGGCTTCAAGCCGGTCAACGACGAGTTGGGACATGCCGCCGGTGATGCGGTGCTGCGTGCAGTGGCCCGGCGCCTGCGAGCGGTCGCCGCGGCGGGGGTGCGCGACCTCCGGGACGGTGCCGGTGTCCGCGCCTCGACTGCCGGCGCCGAGGCGCTGATCGCGCGACTCGGTGGCGACGAGTTGGCGGTCGTGCTCGTCGGCCAGGCCGACAGCGCCGTCGCCGAGCGACTCGCGACGGCGATCGCCGATGCCGTGGCCCGCCCGATCGACGTCGGCGACGCCTCCGCCACCGTCACGACCAGCATCGGGGTGGCGATCGACGCCACCGGTGGCCGCAGCATCGATGACCTGCTGCTCGAGGCCGACGCCGCGCTCTACGCCGCCAAGGCCCGACGGACCCCTCGCTGAGCCGCCGTCCAGTCGGGGAGGCGGGATTCGAACCCGCGACCTCCTGCTCCCAAAGCAGGCACGCTAACCAAGCTGCGCCACTCCCCGGCGGGGCGGATCGTACTGTGCGGCCGGCCCGCCGCCGTCACCCGTTGCGCGACGCGCACCCGCCCCGACGCAGCATCGACCTCAGCCGGGCGGCGGGTTCTGTGAGACCGTCTGAGGCGGGCCCTGGTTGCTCGTGTGCTTGGCCACCGACATGGTCGAGAAGCACATCTCGTCCTCGGTGCCCTCCGCCCACGTGCAATAGGCCGCCGGGAGGTTGCGGTTGCGCAGGTCGCGGTCCCAGCTGCACTCGACCCGAATCGTGTCGCCCTTGTGGATCTCGATCTGCTCGACCGGTGCGTAGTTGAGCTGCCAGTTGAAGTCCCACTCGGGGATGTCGAGCAGGATCCGCTCTTCGGGGGTGCCCGGGTTGAGCGTCATGCGGAAGGACTGGCCGATCTCGTGCATGTGCCCGAGCACCGAGGTGATCGTCCCCTCCGTGTACACGTTGTGATCACAGCTCGAGCGGGCGATGTTCTCGTCGTCGAGCACGCCGAGCTCGTCGGGTGAGGTGCCGCACACCATGTGCAGGCCGTTGGCGATCAGCGGACCCTTCGGGCCGTACAGCTCGCCGAGCTCCTCCAGCGCCGCGTCGCGATCGCAGAGCGGGCCCTCCTCGTTGTCGGCGCACGGGATCTCGGCCGGTGCCAGGTACGTGTTCACCACGATCTCGTCGTAGTTGTCCGGCGAGTCCTCGGCGATCTGGAGCTTGATGCTGCTCTGATCGGGCCGGATGTCGTCTCGGCGGGTGTTGTAGTGCATCTGGATGACGAACAGGTCGCCCTCGCCCAGGTGCATCGCGGTGCCGTCCTGGTAGACGGCGGGCTGCTGGCCGGGCGCCCAGCCGGCCACCAGGCCGATGCCGCCGCCGCGACCCGAGGGGTCGAGCGAGCCGCCCACGTCGATGTCGCCGAAGCACTCCCAGCCGTCGCCGGAGTCCATGGCGTCGCGATCAAGCGCGTCCTGGCGACGTTCGCCGGTCACCCGGTAGATCAGCGCGTGGTGCACGATCTCGTCGACGTCGGGGTCGAACACGTAGCCGGTGACCGCCACCGGGTCGGTGATCTTCGGGTCGAGGACGAAGCACCGGTAGTCGTTGGGCTTGTCGGTCGTCGCCTGGTACGGCGCCGGCAGCTTGAGCTCGAGGTCGTTGCGCGGCTCGGGCACGACGGGCTCGTCGGGGACGATCTCGGTCGCCGGATCGACATCGAGTGGTCCGCCGGCGCTGGCCCAGGCCACCACGGCGTCGATCTCCTCGTCGGCGAGCCGCATCGGGTGCTGCAGCTCGACGCCGAGGTCCGACGCCGGCCACGGAGGCATGTAGCCGGCCTGGGTCACGATGCCGAGGCCGTCGGCCACGTGCGCCGCGTCGCCGGCGGTCTCGAGCGTCCAGATCTGTGAGCCGATGGCGCCGGTCTGATGGCACGAGGCGCAGTTGCGCTCGAGCACCGGCTGCACCGTCTGCGAGAAGGAGGGGCCGTCGGTCGGTCCGGTGGCCAGCTCGGTCTCGCCGGCGGCGACCTCGGCGATGTTCACCTGATCGGCCTCGGGGGCGACCAGATCGAACGCCAGCTGGACGTCGTCGCCCGTGGTGACCAGGCCGATGATCGAGATCGGACCGGCGCCGTAGGTCGAGAGCTTGACGGTGGTGGTGGCGTCGATGTCCAGCGCCTCGGCGTTGCGGGTCACGGTGGCGTCGAGCGTCACCGGCGCCGTCACGTCGCGCACGGTCAGGTCACCGGTGATCGTCACCTGATAGGGCGTGCCGTCGGTGATTTGCGATGGCAAGCCGTCGATCAAGGTGGGGGAGAAGCGCGCCTCGGGGTACCGCGACGACTGGAGGAAGTCGTTGCGGATGCGGTTGTCGCGCAGCTCCTGGTCCGAGGTCAGCTGCTCGATGTTCACCACCACCTCGCCGAGGTGGCTGGCCGCCGGGTTCGCCTCGTCGACGACGATGTCGCCGGCAACCCCGTGGGTCGTGCCGGTGGCGGTGCGGGTGGCGCCGGCCAGGGTCTCGTCGATCGTGTAGGACACCGACGACTGCGAGGCGTCGATCCGGTACAGCGTCTGGCCCGATCCGGTGGCGGCGAGCTGCGGCGCCACCGGCACGGCGTAGTTCACCTCGACGGGCGCCACGCGCAGGTTGGCGTTGAGCACCCACGCCAGCCCGGCCACCAGGATCACGCCGAACACGGCGGTCATCACCATGAACGGATGTCGCTTCGCTGCGGTCGTCAGTCGTGCCATTGCGTCGCGTCGCCACGGCATCCGGCACCCCGCGTGCCGTCACCTGGCTCCCCCCTTGTGTGGCGAATGTCTCATCGCCGGCGTATGCCTGACGTCGCGTGCCGCCTGTCGGGTGACACACGCCATGCG
>CAZYKR010000242.1:0-6660 GCA_964648005.1 uncultured Iamiaceae bacterium | reverse complement strand
TCTCGCTGTACCTCGTGGCGCTCGCCGGCATCGGCATGCTCTCGACCACCGGCATCATCGTGGCCGAGGACACCTTCGGCCCGGTCGCCGACAACGCCGCCGGCATCGCCGAGATGGCGGGCGAGTTCGACGGCGAGGCCGAGAAGATCATGGTCGGCCTCGACGCCGTCGGGAACACGACCAAGGCCGTGACCAAGGGCTTCGCCATCGGCTCCGCCGTGATCGCTGCCGTGGCGCTGTTCGCCAGCTTCGTCGAGACGGTCGCCGACTCCACCGGCGTCGCCAAGATCGTCGAGGCCGCCGGAGGGAGCGCCTTCGAGGCCATCCAGATCAACGTCGCCGACCCGAAGACGTTCATCGGGCTGATCCTCGGCGGCACCGTCGCCTTCTTGTTCTCGTCGCTGGCGATCCTCGCCGTGGGCCGCACGGCCGGCACCGTGGTGCAAGAGGTGCGCCGCCAGTTCCGCGAGAAGCCCGGCATCATGGACGGCACCCAGCGTCCCGACTACGGCCCGGTCATCGACATCTGCACCAGCGCCTCGCTGCGTGAGCTCGCCACGCCGGCGCTGCTCGCCGTGCTGATGCCGGTCGTCGTCGGCTTCGGCCTCGGCCCGGTCGCCCTCGGCGCCTTCCTGGCGTCGGGCATCGTCGTCGCCGCCCTCATGGCGAACTTCCAGTCCAACGCCGGTGGCGCGTGGGACAACGCCAAGAAGTTCATCGAGGACGGCAACGAGGGCGGCAAGGGCTCCGAGGCCCACAAGGCCGCCGTCATCGGCGACACCGTCGGCGACCCGTTCAAGGACACCTCGGGCCCGGCGCTGAACCCGTTGATGAAGGTGATGAACCTCATCTCGCTGCTGGTGCTCCCGGCGGTGGTGGCGCTCAACCCGCCGAGCCTGCCGCTGTTCCCGGAGCTGAACCTCGACGACACGAACCCGGTCACGTACCTGATCGCACTGGCCGGCATCGTCGTGCTCGTCGGCGCCATCACGTTCTCGAAGCGGCAGAGCTCGGACATGACCGCCGAGTGATCCACACCTGAGCGTCCGTCCCACGCGGACCAACCCAGCGTGGACGCACCCCACGGGCCCCGACCGTCGTGGTCGGGGCCCGTGCGCGTCCGGCGGCAGGCAACGCTGCCCGAATCCCCCCGGGCGCCGATCGAGTCGGACCGCCTGTCGCTTACGGCACGACGAGCCGGTCCGAGACTTCTTCGAACAGCTCCGCCTCGGCCTCGACGTCGGCCGCCAACTCGGCAGGCGTCTCGCGCTTGTGGGCGATACTGAGCACGATCGCCGACAGGCCAGCGGCGAGGAAGGAGGCGGCGAAGATGCCGATCTTCGCCTCCTCCTGGAGTAGGGGGGCGTCCAACGAGATGCCGGTCACGAAGATCGCCACCGTGAAGCCGATGCCACCCGCCATGGCGATGCCGACGAGCGACCACAGGTTCATGCCGGCGGGGAAGCGGGCGAGGCCCGACGCCCGGGCGAGCAATGCGGCCACCGTGACGCCGACCGTCTTGCCGACCACGAGGCCGAGCAGCACACCGAGCGTCACCGTCGAGGTGAACGCCGCCGACAGCGCATCGGCGGACAGAGCAACGCCGGCGTTGGCCAGGGCGAAGATCGGGACGATCACATAGCTCGTCCACGGGTGCAGCGCGTCGGTGATGCGCTCGTTGACCGGCACCGCCTCGCGGATCTCGAAGGCGGCAGCGCGCACGTCAGCGGCCGTGAGCTCGGGTTGGTTCTCGAGCCGGTCGGCGATCGCCTCGGCATCGAGGTCCGTCCGCAATGGTGAGGTCGGCGTGAGGAACCCGAACACGACTCCGGTGATCGTGGCGTGCACCCCCGAACGGAACATGCAGTACCAGGCGATCGCGCCGAGCACGACATACACGGGCAGGTACCACACGTGCGCCCGGCGCAGCAGGTAGGCGCCGGCGAAGATGGCGATGGCGCCGGCGAGCCAGGTCCAGGCCAACCCGTCGCTGTAGGCAAAGGCGATGACGCCGATGGCGCCGAGGTCGTCGGCGACGGCCAGGGTCAGCAGGAACAGCTTGAGGCCGGTCGGGACCCTGCGGCCCATCAACGACACGATGCCGACGGCGAAAGCGATGTCGGTCGCCATCGGGATGCCCCACCCCGACGCGCCGTCCGTGCCGTGGTTCAACGAGAAGTAGATGGCGGCGGGGACGAGCATGCCGCCGACCGCGGCGATGACCGGCAAGGCGGCGGCCCGTGGGTCCCGCAGCTCGCCGGAGACCATCTCGCGCTTGATCTCCATGCCGACCACGAAGAAGAACAGCGCCATGGCGGCGTCGTTGACCCACTCGAGCAACCCCATCTGGAGCGAGAAGGAGCCGAACTCGATGCCGACCTCGGTGTGCCACAGGGCCTCATAGGACGACGCCCACGGCGAGTTGGCCCAGATCACGGCGATGAGCGCTCCGGCGAGCAGCAGCAGTCCGCCGGCCGCCTCGATCGTCAAGAAGCGGGCGATCGGGCGGGCGAACCCACGGGCGAGCAGGCGATCGCTGCCGATCCAGGTGTGGTTCCAGTGCTTGGCGTGCTCCACGGGCGGGTCCTCGGCGCAGTGCTGGGTGGGGACGAACAGGTCTCGACGGATGAACGGTTGCGGTTGCGGTTGGTGAGCCTGACGCGTCTGCAGCCCGGTGGGCGGTACCCACCGGGCCGCAGCCGTCACACTCTGGTCGGCCCGGTCAGGTGCCGACGCTCTCCTTGGAGGAGCCGGTGTAGCTCGCATCGCTGAAGCTCTCGTGGGTGCCCGAGAACTCCGGGTAGGCGAGGATGCCCATCTCGGGCAGGTCGAGGCCGGCGATCTCGTCGTCGGCGTCCGACCGGATCCCGCCCTTGGTGAGGGCGTTCTGGATCTTGAAGAAGGCGAAGGCGATGCCGAGGATCACGGTCCACAGCACGATCGCACCGATCAGCTGGGAGATGAACTGCCCGCCGCCGTTGCCGCCGTAGAGGATGCCGGTCACGCCGGCTGCGTTGCCCTCTGCGTCGACGCTGGTGGTCGTGCCGTTCCAGCCGATGCCGGCGCCGCCGGCGTTGATGCCGTACTTGCCGTTGGCGAAGATGCCGACGAACAGCACGCCGAGGGTGCCGCACACGCCGTGCACCGAGATGGCGCCGACCGGGTCGTCGATCTTGGCCCGACGCTCCCAGAAGTACACCGACTCGACCACGATCACACCGGCGATGATGCCGATGACCGCCGCCGCCCACGGGTCCACGAAGGCGCAGGGGGCGGTGATGGCCACGAGGCCGGCCAGCATGCCGTTCGCCATCATGGCGGGGTCCGGCTTCCCGGTACGGGCCCACACGTAGAACATGCAGGCGATGGCACCGAACGCCGCGGCGATGGCCGTGTTCACGGCGACCACGGCGAACTGCGGGTCGGAGCTGGCGAAGGTCGACGCAGCGTTGAAGCCGAACCAGCCGAACAGCAGGATGAACGTGCCGAGGAAGGCCATCGGGATGTGGTGGCCGGGCAGGGCCCGCGGCTTGCCGTCCTTGTCGAACTTGCCGATGCGGGGGCCGAGCACGATGGCGCCGGCGAGCGCCGCCACACCACCGACGGCGTGCACCACGCCCGAGCCGGCGAAGTCGACGTAGCCGTTGCCGAAGCTCATCGAGTTGCCGAGCTTGGCCAGCCAGCCGCCGCCCCAGGTCCAGGCACCGAAGATCGGGTAGTAGAGCGCACCGGCGAAGAAGCCCCAGAGCACGAAGGACTTCCACTTCCAGCGCTCCGCCATCGACCCGGTGGGGATGGTGGCGACGGTGTCCATGAAGGCGACCATGTACAGGAAGAACCCGGCTGTCGCGCCGGCGAGCGCCGGCTTGGCCATGTCGAACCAGGTGCCGGCCCAGCCGCCCTGCCACAGGAACACCCAGTTGTCGGAGCCGATCAGGGCGCCGCCGGCCGCGGTGTCGAGGCCATAGTCGTAGCCGGGCAGCACGTAGGTGTAGCCGCCGAACATCAGTGGGTAACCGATGAGGAAGAAGCCGATGAAGCCGAGGCCGAAGATGGCGAAGTTGGTGCTCACCACGTGCGCCGCGTGCTTCGCCCGGCAGAACCCGGTCTCGACGAGCGCAAAGCCCGCCTGCATGAAGATCACCAGCATGGCGCCGATGACGATCCACAGCAGGTTGGTCGTCTGGCTCAGCGTGGTGACCGACGTGGCGACGGTGTCGAGCGTCGTCTCCGGCGACTCGACCTCCTGCGCATAGGCCTGGGCCCCGCTGATCATGACGGCGCCGACGGCGAGCACGCCGGCGGCGGCGAGCCGCTTCTTGGGGAGCCGGCGGCGGCAGTTGCAGCCCTCGCCGTGCCGTTCGGTGTGCATACCTTCTCCTGGGGAGCTGTCGGGGCCGCGGCGAGCGGCCAGGGGGGAGGTCAGATTCGGAAGGCGCATGTCACACCGCCTCGGCGTCGCGCTCGCCGGTGCGGATCCGCACCAGCCGGTCGACGGGGCTGACCCAGATCTTCCCGTCGCCGATCTTCCCGGTCTTCGCCGCAGCGGCGATGGTGTCGGCGATCATGTCGGCGTCCGACGTGTCGCAGACGATCTCGACCTTCACCTTGGGGATCAGATCGATCTTGTACTCGGCCCCCCGATAGGTCTCGGTGTGTCCGCCCTGCCGGCCATGGCCCTTGACCTCGGTGATCGTCAAGCCCTGGATGCCGATCGCTGACAGCGCGTCCTTCACCTCCTCCAACTTGTGCGGTTTGATCACCGCGGTGACCAGATGAACCATCGCTCCTCCTTGGATGTCCCTTGCGGGGTTCGAGCCGGGGTGAGCGGCATCGCCGCCGCAAGAGCCCGGAACTGACTGCTCGCTGAACGTACGGACGGCGGATTTCGCGTTGGCTTCCGCAATGTGAACGGTTCGGCGCGCACCCGTTTCGCAGCCGTCACCCAGCCATGAACCACGTGTTTCGTCCCCAGGTCAGCGTGGGTGTCGGCCAGCACCTCGGCGGCGTCAGATCGGTGTCAGCCCCGCTGAAGCTCGCCCACCGTGGCCTTCGCGCCACGCCGTCAGGGCTGGTACATCTGTTGCTCGCATGGACTGGAGCACCTACCGCAGCCCCACCTGGGACGAGCTCATCAGCGACGGTGCGCCGCGCCCCGAGCTCGGTCCGCTGGCGGACTATCTGGCGGCGCTGACGGTGTCCGACGTCCGAGCACGGCAGCGTGCGGCGGAGGCGGCGGTGCAGGCGATGGGCATCACCTTCACCGTGTACCAGGACGGCGCCAACCTCGACCGTGCCTGGCCGCTCGACGTGCTGCCCCGGGTGATCACCACGCAGGAGTGGGACCGCGTCGAAGCCGGCCTGCTGCAGCGCATGCGGGCGTTGAATCTGTTCATCGACGACCTCTACGGCGCGCAGAAGGTCATCGCCGACGGCGTCCTTCCGGCCGAACTGCTCGCCGACTCGGCGAACTTCCGACCCGAGTGCTGCGGCATCAGCCCACCGCAGGGGGTCTGGGCGCACATCTCGGGCTGCGACCTCGTGCGCGACGGCGACGGGACGATCTACGTGCTCGAGGACAACCTGCGCGTGCCATCCGGCGTGTCGTACATGCTCGAGAACCGCAAGATCACCAAGCGGGTCTTCGGCGACCTGTTCCGCGACCTCGACATCCAGCCCGTCGACGACTACCCGGCGCGCCTCTACGACCTGCTCGCCTCGCTCACGCCGCGCCGGGGCATCGAACCGGCGCTCGTCGTGCTCACGCCGGGGGTGCACAACAGCGCCTACTTCGAACACGCCTTCCTGGCCCAGCAGATGGGAGCTGCGCTCGCCGAGGGCAGCGACCTGGTGGTCGACGACGACGACGTCGTATGGATGCGCACGATCGACGGCCGCAAGCGCGTCGACGTCATCTACCGCCGCATCGACGACCTGTTCCTCGACCCCGAAGCGTTCCGTCCCGACTCGATGCTCGGGGTGCCCGGCCTGATGCGGGCGTGGCGGGCAGGCACCGTCGCCATCGCCAACGCCCCGGGTGCGGGCGTCGCCGACGACAAGGTCATCTACAGCTATGTCCCGGAGCTCGTGCGCTACTACCTGGGCGAGGACATCCTGCTGCCCAACGTGCCGACGTGGCGCTGCATCGACCCCGGCGAGCGCAGCCACGTGCTGGCACACCTGCACGAGCTCGTGGTGAAGCCCGCCAACGAGAGCGGCGGCTACGGCATCCTGATCGGGCCGCGGGCGACCCCCGAGGAGCTCGACGAGTACCGCATCCGCATCGAGGCCGACCCCCGGAACTTCATCGCCCAGCCGACGCTCGCCATCTCGACGGCACCGACGCTCAGCGGGGGGCAGCTGAAGCCACGCCACCTCGACCTACGGCCGTTCGTCCTGTCGGGTGACCGCGCCTACGTCACCCGAGGCGGCCTGACCCGGGTAGCGCTGCGGGAGGGGTCACTCGTCGTGAACAGCTCCCAGGGCGGCGGCAGCAAGGACACCTGGATCGTCGACCCGACGGTCGGAGCGCTGCCGTGACGCTGCTGTCGAGCGCCGCCGAGTCGTTGTACTGGACCGGTCGCTACCTCGAGCGCGCTGAGGGCACGGCGCGCATCTTGGCCACCCACACAGCGCTGTTCATGGACCTGCCACGCTCCG
>CAZYKR010000241.1:5298-6718 GCA_964648005.1 uncultured Iamiaceae bacterium | reverse complement strand
CCGGCGAACTGGTGGTGCAGCCGGTAGGCGAAGCCACCGGTTGCACCACCAGAACGCGTCAGGCGTTCTTCTCGTAGACGATGCGCAGGCCGTGCAGCGTCAGCCACGGCTCCGAGTGCTGGATCTTCGTGCTCAGCGGCGTGATCAGGTCGGCGAGTCCGCCGGTCGAGACGATGGCGCACTCGCCCAGCTCGTCTTCGATCCGCGTGCACAGGCCGTCCACCTGCGCCGAGAACCCGTACACGGCGCCCGACTGGATCGACTCGACCGTCGACTTCCCCAGGACGTGGCGTGGTGCCTTCAACTCGACCGCACGCAGCGCGGCGGCCCGGCCCACCAGGGCGTCCATCGAGATCTCGATGCCGGGGGCGATGGCGCCGCCGAGGTACTCGCCGCTGGCGCTGACGGCGTCGCACGTCGTCGCCGTGCCGAAGTCAACGATGATCGTCGGCCCGCCGAACAGGTCGAACGCCGCGACGGCGTTGGCGATCCGGTCGGCGCCCACCTCCTTGGGGTTCTCGTAGAGGATGGCGATGCCCGTCTTCACGCCGGGCTCGATGACCACGGGGTCGGTGTCGAGGTAGCGGTCCGAGAATTCGCGCAGGCCGGCCGTCACCCGCGGTACGCCCGACGAGATGGCCACGCCGTCCACCTCGTCGAGGCTGTAGCCCCGCAACGTGATGAACGACGAGAGCATGACCGCCAGCTCGTCGGAGGTCCGTTCGTGCACGGTGGCGATGCGCCAGTGGTCCAACAGCCCCGCCTCGGGCCGGCGCGCCGGGGCGGGGTCGTCCTCGAGGTCGTAGAGCCCGACCACGGTCTGGGTGTTGCCTGCGTCGATGGCGAGCAGCACGTCGCCTCCTCCTCTTCCGGGCCGGTCGCCCGTCGTCAGCCCTCGGGCACCGGGTCGATGGCGGGGCCGATGTCCAAGCCGATGTCGAGCACCGGCGCCGAGTTGGTGATGGCGCCGACCGAGATCATGTCGACGCCGGTCGACGCCACCGCAGCGATCGACTCGAGCGTGATGCCGCCCGACGCCTCGAGCAGCGGGCGGCGCGGGCTCGACGCCGCAGCGGCGACGCAGGCGCGCAGATCGTCGAGCGCCATGTTGTCGAGCAACAACGCATCGGCTCCGGCATCGATGGCCTCGACCGCCTGGGCGACGGTGTCACACTCGATGTGCACCGTGCGGCCGGGCCAGCGGTCCCGCGCGGCGGCCACGGCACCGGCGACGCCGAGAGCGCTCAGGTGGTTGTCCTTGACGAGCACCCAGTCCGACAGGTTGCCGCGGTGGTTGCGGCCACCGCCGGCCCGCACCGCCGCCTTGGCCAGCGACCTGAGGCCGGGGATCGTCTTGCGGGTGTCCCACACCCCTGCGGTCCCGCCCCCCGCGGCGGCAGCCTCGACGTAGCGGGCGGTC
>CAZYKR010000241.1:0-5288 GCA_964648005.1 uncultured Iamiaceae bacterium | reverse complement strand
GGTTGCCGCGGTGGTTGGCTCCCCCGCCGGCCCGGACCGCCGCCTTCTCGAGCGAGCGCAGCCCGGGCGTGGTCTTGCGGGTGTCCCACACGCGGGCGCCACCGGCGGCGGCGTCGACGAACCGACGGGTCGCCGTCGCCACGCCCGACAGGTGCCCGAGGAAGTTCAAGGCCGTACGTTCAGCGGTCAGCACCGACGCCAGCGGTCCGACCACCGTGCCGATCACCGACCCGGCCTCGACCGTCTCGCCGTCGTCGAGGGACCAGGTCACGGTGATCGACGGATCGACCTGGGCGAAGGCCTCCGACGCGCACCTCGTCCCGGCGAGCACCCCCGCAGCCCGTGCACCGAAGGTGGCCGTGGTGGTGGCGCCGGCGGGTACGAGCACGGCGGTGAGGTCGCCGAGCGGCGTCAGGTCCTCGGCGAGCGCCCGGGCCACCGCATCGCGCACGGCGTGCACCGGGGGGTGGAGAGCCTCGGGCATGGCGCACAGCCTGCCTCAGTCCCTGGCACGCACCGAAATCGTTGCAGACGCCGGCGGCGCGCCCTCAGCCGTGGTGTCTCAGTGGCGCCCAAGTGCCACCCGCCACAGCCGGCCGAACGTCGCCGACTCCAGGCGCGGCGCCGGTGCTCGCACCCCGGGCCGGTGCCGGGGCAGGCGCACGCGCAGCGCCCCCGGCCGGATGCGGAAGCTCGCCGGGGACGGCAGGCGCACCGCCTCGCCGTCGATGCCGGCGTCGACGCTCCCGGAGGCGCTCGTCACGGTGAACGATGCGGCGGCGAACGTGCGCCACCCCTCGTACCGATCCACCTGGCCGATGGCCGACAGCCGGACCACCTGCGCCGCGGCGGACGCCGAGTCGACCTGGGCGACCAGCACGCCGAGCAGCCCCGAGTCGAGCCGTTCTCGCGTGCCGAAGTCGGTCAACGACGAGAACTGGTACGGGTTGTTCGACACCATCAGCAGCTCCGGTCCCTGCACGGGGCCGTCCGGTGTCACGCAGGCCAGGTCGAACGGTTCCGCGTCCTCCCCGACCAGGTCGGGCAGCAGGTCTGCGAAGGTCCCGAGCTTGTCGTCGCGATAGTCCGGGCTCTGGATGACCTTGGCGTAGACGCCCATCGACACGTTGTTGACGAACGGGCGACCGTCGACCTCGGCCAGGTCGACGTGGACCTCCTCGGCATCGACCGCCAGGCCGCTCAACGCCAAGCTCGGGTCCTCCCGATCGAGTCCGAGGTCGAGGGCGAAGTGGTTGCGGGTGCCGGCCGGGATGCACAGGAACGGCAGCCGGTTGTCGGCGCAGACCTGAGCGACGAGGGCTTGGGTCCCGTCGCCACCTGCGGCGCCGAGCAGATCGGCTCCGTCGTCGATCGCCGCCTGCGCCATGGCGGCGAGGTCCGAGTCAGGGCCGAGCAGGACCACCCGGGCGCCGTACTGCTCCGCTCGGCGCGCCAGGTCGAACGACTCGACCTTGCCGCCACCGGAGCGGGGGTTCATGAACACCACCGGGGCGAGCGCCACCGGCGCGTCGTGCGCGGCCGGCTCGTGCACGTGATGGGCCAGGGCGGCGCGGGCCGCCGCGCCCGAGCACGCGACCATCGCCAGCACGATGACGAGACCGAGCGCGCTGTCCGAGACCAGGAGCAGCACGACGACCACGGTCGTCGCCAGGGCGGCACCGAGCCCGGCGAGCACACTGCGCATCCCCCGCTGCGTCAGGCTCTCCCACAGGCCCCAGATCGCCACCACGACCAGCACATCGACCGCGATCAGCAACAGCACCCGCGAGAACACGAACGCCGTGAGGGCGAGGAGCGTCGATGCGCCCAGCACGAGCGCCAGCACGGCCAGCAGCCGCTGCTGCAGCGGCGGTTCAGACGTCGTGTCGGCCGGCACGCGCCCACGGTAGCTCCGCCGGTTCCGCCGCCCCGGTTGGCTAAGGTCACCGCTCATGGCCGACCCGACCGCCGCGTTCGACGAGGCAGCCATGGACACCACCGCAGTCGACGCGGCGGCGACGGCGCCGGCGCCCGGCGGGCTCCGCCAGCAGCTGCAGGAGCTCGACGAGAACGTGTACCGCGCCGTGGCGATCTCGCGCACACCCACGCTCGACCGTGTGATGCGCGGCGTGTCGACGGCAGCGAACTACTCGGTGTTGTGGGCCGGCATCGCCGGCGTCCTCGCCGTGCGGCCGGGACGCGGGCGCCAGGCAGCGGTGCAGGGCCTGGTGGCGATCGGGTTGACGTCCTTCGTGGCCAACCAGGGCCTCAAGAGGGTCGTGACCCGCAACCGCCCGGCGCGCGACGCCGCGGCGGTGCCGATCGCCCGCCACGTCCGCATGCCCGGTTCGACGTCGTTCCCGTCGGGCCACTCCGCGTCGGCGTTCGCCTTCGCCAGCGCCGTCGGTGACCAGCTCCCGCTGCTGTCGCCCGCCTTGCACTCCGCCGCCACAGCCGTGGCCTACTCACGGGTCCACACCGGCGTGCACTACCCCGGCGACGTGCTGGCGGGCAGCTTGCTGGGGCTGGTCGTCGGCAACGCCGTCCCGGCCGTGACCAGCTGGGTCGCCCGCCACCGCTGACACGAGAACCGAACCCCTGCCCCGTTCTGGTGGTGACGTCGCGTCAGGGACGACGCGAGTCTCGTACCGGAAGGTCACGAGCCGATGACGAGGCGGCAGCGCAGCGCGTCGTCGCGCGCCGGGTAGTCGGCGCGGGTGTGCGCACCACGGCTCTCGGTGCGCGCCGCCGCGGCTCGCACCATGGCCTCGCCGACGGCACACAGGTTGCGAAGCTCCAACCACGACGGGTCGACCGTCCCGTCCGGCACCGCGTGGGCGACGGCCGCCACCGCCTCGGCGGCTCGCCCGAGCGACGAGGCCGACCGCACGACGCCCGCCTCGGTGGTCAGGACCCGCTGCAGGTGCTGCCGCAGGTCGCGCTGGTCGCCCGGGCGCGCGTCGACGTCCGGTGGGGCGACGACCTCCAGCCGATGGCCGCCGATCGGACCGCCGATGCCCGGGATCCCCTCCAGGTCGGAGCCGAGCACGGCACGCATGGCCCCCGTGGCCATCGGTCCGTCCACCCCGCGCTCGATGGCCTCCACCACGCGGAACGCGAACACCATCCCTTCGAGCAGCGAGTTCGAGGCGAGCCGGTTGGCGCCGTGCACCCCCGAGCACGCCGCCTCGCCGGCCGCCCAGACGCCGGGCATCGACGCCGCGCCGTCGAGGTCGGTCACGATGCCGCCGCAGAGGTAGTGCGCAGCGGGCGCGATCGGTAGCCAGTCGCGCGCCGGGTCGAGACCGACGTCGGCGAGCTGTGCCGCCAGCGTCGGGAACCGTTCGCCGAAGCCCCCGAGCGCGGTGGCATCGAGCCACAGGTGATCGACGCCGAGCTCGAGCATGCGCGTCGTCATCGCTCGTGACACCTCGTCACGCGGGAGCAGCTCGTCGACGAAGCGCTCCCCAGCGGTGTCCCGCAGCAGGGCGCCGTGGCCGCGCAACGCCTCCGACAGCAACGGTCGTGGCATCGCCGGGTGGTGCAGCGCCGTCGGGTGGAACTGGACGAACTCGACATCGGCGACCGCCACGCCGGCCCGCAGCGCCATCGCCACGCCGTCGCCCGTGACCTCGACGGGGTTCGTGGTCACGGAGAACAGCTGTCCCGCCCCGCCGGTCGCCACGAGGACGTGCTCGGCGCGCACCTCGCGACGCCGGCCCGACGCGTCGATGGCGCGCACGCCCCGGCAGCGACCGTGCTCGACCAGCAGGTCGACGGCGAAGGCCGACTCGTGCACGGCCGCCGCCGTGCGGTTGACCGCCTCGACCAGTGCCCGCTCGATCTCGACGCCGGTGGCCGCGCCCCCGGCGTGCACGATCCGTGGCAACGAGTGCCCGCCTTCCCGTGCGAGCTGGAACTCGCCGTGTTCGTCGACGTCGAAGATTGCCCCGAGGGCGATCAGCTCGTTGACACGGCCCGGGCCTTCGTCGACCAGGACGCGGACGGCGTCGGCGTCGCAGAGCCCGGCGCCCGCCGCCAGCGTGTCGGCGAGGTGCAGGTCCGTCGAGTCGGGATCGCCGCCGAGCACGGCCGCCACTCCTCCCTGGGCCCACCGAGTCGTGGCCTGGTGCAGCTCGCCCTTGGTGAGCACACCGACCCGCATGCCGTGCACCTCGGCGGCGCGCACCGCCGCCGACAGCCCGGCCACGCCGCTGCCGAGGACGAGCAGGTCCAGCGGCGCCGGATCGAGGTCGTCCGGATCGGATGTCGGCAAGCCGCCGGTCACGGCGTGGGGGTCAGTTCAGCCCGTCGAGCTCGGCGTCGAGGTTGGCCATCTCCCGGCCGACCTGCGCCTCGATCTCCACGTAGCGCACGGGACCCGGCGTGGCCTGAGCCAGGAGCGAGGCCGTCTCGGCATCGACCGGGCGGTTGGCGGTGTCGACGTGCACCACCGTCGGCTCGTACGCCTCGAGCTCTGCGTCCTCGTAGTCGGCGTACGTGATGATGATGATCCGGTCGCCGGGCTGCACCAGGCGGGCGGCGGCACCGTTGAGGCAGATGTCACCGGGACCACCGGGGATGGCGTAGGTCTCGAACCGAGCACCGTTGTCGATGTCGACCACGGTGACCTGCTCCCACTCCCGGATGTCGGAGCGCTCCAGCAGCTCGGTGTCGATGGTGATCGACCCCACGTAGTGGAGGTTCGCGTCCGTGACGGTCGCCCGATGGATCTTGGACTTCATCATGCGTCGGCGCATGACGTGCTCCTTCTCGTGCTTGGCGCCTGACGGTCGCCGTACGGAGGTGACGTAGGACACGGTAGCAGCGGATCGTCGGAACCGACGAATCACCCCGTCGGGGCCTACTTGCGCAGTGGCGCCGCGGCGAGCACGAACAGCGGCGCCGGGGCAGCGGCGCTGACGCGCGTGGCGACGAGCACGCGCCGGATCCCCTGGCTCTGGCGGTTGTAGAGCAAGATCGGGAAGGCGACGGACGGCGCCGCGCCGGTCTGGACGCTGCGCAGGACCCGCGCCGCGTCGGCAGCAGCGTCCGTGGGCAGCACCGTGCTGAACGGCATGCCCATCGCCTCGGTCTCCAGGAGGCCGAACAGGCGAAGGAACTCGTCGTTCACCCGCATGATCGCCAGGTCCTGGTCGAGCACGCACCACGCCTCGGTCAGGCCGTCGAGCCCGTCGGAGCCGACCGGCACCAGCCGGGCAGCGGCGCGCGCCTTGGCCCACCGAGCGGCACGCAGGATCGTGTTGCCGGTGGCCTGGCCCTTGACC
>CAZYKR010000240.1:0-6722 GCA_964648005.1 uncultured Iamiaceae bacterium | reverse complement strand
CCTGTCGGTGGTCCTCGACGCCGGGACGGACGAGCTGCAGGCCGACCCCGCCACGCGTGCGCTCGTCGAGGCCCTGATGCGCGAGGTCCACGACGCCGCAGCCGCCTGTGGCCACGGCTTCGACGCCGCCTTCGTCGACCAGATGCTCGCCGACACCGATGCCATGACGCCGTATGCGCCGTCGATGCAGCTCGATTACCGCGCCGGTCGGGCGCTGGAGCTCGACGCCATCTACCGGGCGCCGGTCGAGGCGGCGGCGGCCGCCGGCCGACCGATGGTGCGCACCGAAGCCCTGTGGCGGCAGCTCGCCTTCCTCGACCGGCGCGCCCGCGGCGCCCGCTGAGACCGGCTGTGGTCAGCGTTGGGCGAGGAGCCAGGCGCCGAACAGGTCCATGAAGGCGACGTTGACCTCGTCGTAGGTGGCGCGCAGCTCGGCCCCCGGCCAGTCGGCGGGGACGAGCTCGTCGGGGAGCAGTGGGTCGGCGAGCAGGTGCCGCAACACGGCGGCGGAGGTGACGAACGCCGGGCCCATGGCCTCGGTGTCGCCGGCGCGCAGCCGGGTGCCGAGTGCCGCCAGCTCGTCGGCGAGCGCCCGGGCGTCGCGCGCCCAACCGTCGAGGTCCCACAGCATGGCGGCCAGCGCCGCAGCGTCGTCGCCGGGCGTGGCGCGAAAGGCGGTGCACTGCGCGTCGACGACGGATCGCTGCGCCGCCAGTCGGTCGGCGTCGAGGTTGGCGGGTCGCAGCCACGTCCCCTCGCGCAGCTCGGCGAGGGCGAGCCGGCGCATGGCCTCGCGCAACTCGGTGCGCGCCGCGGCGTCGCGGCTGCCGTCGCGCACGATGGCGAGCTCCCACGTGCCGTCCCACCGGTGCCGTTCGGCGCGTCGGCTGGCGTCCTGGCGGGTCTGGCGCTCGAGCATCGGCCCGACGAGGCGGTACCCGTCGCCCTCGGCAGCCAGTTCACCGGCCGCGGCCATGCGGCTGATGGCGGTGCGGATCGTGCCCTCGCTCACGCCGAACAGCTCGCCGGTGCGCACGAGCAGGCGTGTGGGCATCCACGGCGGGTGGGTGCCGAGCAGCGTCGAGGCGATGACCGAGCGCGCCGTTAGCGGGCGACGGTGGCCGGCGCCGGGCGGGGGAGTCGATCGAGCGGACATTACGAGTCTTGTGCACCTGAGAACGATGTGTAATACTGGCGGGCGTGACCATCGCCGACGACCACCGCACGCATCATGGCGCGCCGGACGGACCCGCTGTGGCCGACGGACCCGCCGGCTCGGCCGCTGACGCGGAGCTCGTCGTGCCCGAGCTGACCGACGGCCTGCCCACCGAGGGCGATGCCGCCACTATCTCGGGCCTGCGCATGGGCGGGATGGTCCCCGATGCCTCGGCGTTGCCGGACGTGTTGCCGACCGACCGCCTGGGCCCGACCGCCAAGCCGCTCCCGCCGCTGCGGGCCGAGCTGCGGCGCACGCACAGCTGGCGCAACGCCGCCAACGTCGTGTCGGTGTGGCTCCAGACGGCCGGCCTGCTGGTGGCGGCCTCGTGGCTGACCCGGCAGCTGCCCCTGTGGGCGGCCATCCCGATCTGGGCCGTCGTGTTCCTGGCGATGGGCCGCGGCCTGGGCCTGTTCGCCATCTTGGGCCACGAGGCGGCGCACCGGCTGCTGTTCAGCCGCAAGCGCGTCAACGACCTCGTCGGGCGCTGGCTCGTCGCCTACCCGGCGTTCGTCCCGTTCGACCTGTACCGCCGCAGCCACTTCGCCCACCACCGCGAAGAGTTCGGTCCCGCCGAGCCTGACCTCAACCTCTACAACGGCTATCCGATCAGCCGGGCGTCCTTCCGGCGGAAGCTGGTGCGCGACGCCCGCGGCAGCTCGGGGTGGAAGAACCTCAAGTCGCTGCTGCTCGCCGTGCGCAGCGAGTTCGCCCGACCGGTGGCGCTGCGCATCCTCGGTGTGCAGCTGGTCATCGCCGTGGCGCTCACCGCCGCCACGCGCACCTGGTGGATCTACCCGGTCATGTGGCTGCTGCCCTGGATGACGGTGTGGCGGGTCATCAACCGGCTGCGGGCCATCGCCGAGCACGGTGGCATGACGCACTCGCCCGACCGGCGGCTGACCACCCACGTGGCGCGCCAGTCGTGGATCGCCCGCAGCATCTTCGTGCCCTTCAACACCGGCTGGCACCTCGCCCACCACGTCGACATGGGCATCCCGTTCCAGAACCTGCCGGCGCTGCACGACGAGCTGGTGGCGTCGGGGTGGGTCACCGACGAGATCACCTACCCGAGCTACGTCGCGCTCTGGAAGGCGCTCGCCTCGGGCTGAGGCGCAGCCGCCGCTCAGCCTGCGTCGTCGCCTGGCCCGTCGGCGTGCGGGTGCTCGTGCGGGTGCGGATGGTCGTGCCCGTGGTGGTGCCCGTGGTCGGACTGGCGGCCTGGCTGGTGGTCCGGCCCCTGGTCGTGGCGATGCGGGTCCCACTGGTAGAGCCGACCCATCGGGTGCAGCTCGGTCACCGCCGGCTCGTCGGGTGAGTCGTTGGCGGCGAACCAGGCGCGCTCGGCCTCGAGCAGCACCTCGCGCAGGGGGCGGCCGACGCGGCGGGCGACCCGGGCGGCGTCGTCGTGTTCGACCTTCACTCGGCCGCCGGCGACCTTGACGCGGATCGGGTGACCCTCGACGGTGACCTCGTCCTCGGTTCGGGCCCCGGGCCAACGTTGCAGCATCTGGCCGCGCACGCCGAGCGTGCCGGTCTCGGTGCGCAGCACGGCGGCGACGGCGTCGGCGGCGGCGGGATCGGCGAGCGCCGAGATCGTGTGCGCCGGCCGGCCCTTCTTCATGAGGATCGGCGTGGCCCAGGCGTCGTGCGCGCCGGCGTCGAGGAGTCGGGCGACGGCGTGGGCGACGAGCTCCCCGGTGAGGTCGTCCACGTTGGTCTCGAGCAGCACGACCGGCTGGCCCTCGACCAGCTCGCCGGCGGCGGCGCCGATGATCACCTGCAGGAGGTTCGGACGGTCGTCCAGCTCGGCCGTGCCGGCCCCGAAGCCCGACGTCTCGATCTGCAGCCGGGGCATCGGACCGAAGGCGCTGGCGTTGGCCGCCATCAGCGCCGCACCGGTCGGCGTCGTGAGCTCGGTCGGGATGTCGAGGCTGTAGGTGGGCGCCCCGCGCAACAGCTCGACCACGGCAGGCGCCGGCACCGGCAGCAGACCGTGGGCGGCGCGCACCATGCCGATGCCGTTGGCGATGGGACTCACGAGGATCTCGTCGACGTCGAGGACCTCGAGCGCGGCACAGGTGCCGACGATGTCGATGATGGCGTCGACGCCGCCGACCTCGTGGAAGTGCACCTGCTCGGGCGGGCGCCGGTGGATGTGCCCCTCTGCGGCGGCCAGCGCCGCGATGGTGGCGAGGGCGCGCCGTCGCAACCGCTCCGGGAGCCGCGCCTCCTCCACGAGGCCGGTGATGTGCGCCGCCGTGCGCACGACGGCGGTGTGCTCGGCGATCACGTGGATGCGCGTGGCGCCGATGCCGTTGCGCTGCGTCGCCTCCGCTTCCAGCGCCCAGCCGCCGAGCGGGAGTCGCTCGCACAGGGCGCGCACCTCGTCGATCGAGGCGCCGGCGTCGACGAGCGCGGCCATCGACATGTCGCCGGCCACGCCGCTGAAACAGTGGAACCAGGCGGTGCGCACCTCAGACACCGGACCGGTCGCGGGATCGCAGGAGGCGCAGGATGGCGCAGGCCGCACCGAAGCCATTGTCGATGCCGACCACGGTGATGCCGGCGGCACACGACGCCAGCATCCCGAGCAGGGCGGTGACGCCCTCGAGCCCGGCGCCGTATCCGGTCGAGGTGGGGACGGCGACGACCGGCGCGCCCGTGAGCCCGCCGACGACGCTGGCCAGCGCGCCTTCCATCCCGGCGGTCACGACGACGGCGTCGGCGTCGATCAGCTCGGGTGCCGCGTCGAGCACGCGATGGATGCCGGCGACGCCGACGTCGGTGATGCGCAGCGGGTCGAGCCCGTGGGCGACGAGCACGGCGGCGCACTCGTCGGCGACGGGCAGGTCGGCCGTGCCGGCCGTGACGACGGCGATGCGCTCCGGACGAGCCGGCGCGTGGCGCCAGGTCAGGGTCGGTCCGGTCGACGTGGCGCCGGGGTTGGCGGCCCGGGCGGCGTTCGCCTGCGACGCATCGGCGCGGGTCAGCACGATCGGGGCGTCGGACGGCGCGGCGAGGAGCTCGGCGACGATGGCGGCGCACTGCTCGGGCGTCTTGCCCGGCGCGTAGACCGCCTCGGCGAGCCCCTGGCGCAGTGTGCGGTGGTGATCGACGCGCGCGAAGGAAAGGTCGGCGTAGGGCAGGCGCGCCAGGGTGGCGGTCGCCTCCTCGATCGACCGTCGACCGTCGAGCACCTCGCGCAGCAATCGATGAACGGCCGCTTCGTCCACGTCACTAGCATGCTCCGGCGTGACCCCCGCTGCCGCATCTGCTCCCGACGCGTCGCAGCGGGTCGGCTTCCTCGGGCCGGCGGGCACCTTCACGGAGCAGGCGTTGCTGACCCAACCCGACCTGTGTCGGGGCGAGCTCGTGCCCTTGCCCTCGATCCCCGACGTGCTGACCGCCGCCGGCGACGGCAGGGTCGACCTCGGCTTCGTCGCCATCGAGAACGCCATCGAGGGCACGGTGAACGTCACCCAGGACACGTTGGCGTTCGAGGCCGACCTGCTGATCCAGCGCGAGGTCGTGATCCCCGTCGAGCTGTGCCTGCTCGGCGTGGCGGGCGCCTCGGTCGACGGCATCGCGCGGGTCATCTCGTTCCCCCACGCCACGGCGCAGTGCCGGGGCTTCCTGGCGCGTGCGCTGCCGGGGGCCGCCACCGACGCCACCAACTCCACCGCGGACGCGGCGCGCCTCGTCGCCGACACCGGCGATCCGACATGCGCCGCCATCGCCCCGGCGCGCGCCGCCGAGGTCTACGGCCTCGACGTCTTGGCGGCGAGCATCGCCGACCACCCCGAGAACGCCACGCGTTTCGTCGTCGTGGCACCCCACGGCATCCCGGCGCCGACCGGCCACGACAAGACCTCGATCGTCGTCTACCAGCGCGCCGACGCGCCGGGCAGCCTGCTCGGCATCTTGCAGGAGTTCGCCGCCCGCAACATCAACCTGTCCAAGCTCGAGTCGCGCCCGACCAAGACGGGCCTCGGCGACTACTGCTTTCTGATCGACCTCGACGGGCACGTCGACGATGAGGTGGTGGCGGACGTGCTGCGGACACTGAAGTCGAAGCAGGGCGACGTGAAGTTCCTCGGCTCGTATCCGGCGGCGGGCGAGCACGGGCCCGAGGTGCGGCGCGAAGCCGACGCCTCGGGACAGGCGGCCGCAGCCTGGCTCGACGCGCTCCGTGCCGAGATCCGTCGCTGAGCGGAGCGACCGGGCGGGGCTACCCTCGCCGCCGGAGAGCTCCGGCTCTCTCCGGAGGGATGGCAGAGCGGACGATTGCGACGGTCTTGAAAACCGTTGAGGTGCAAGCCTCCGGGGGTTCGAATCCCCCTCCCTCCGCTGCACGAAGGTTCAACCCCGGCCTCACCGCCACCGGTCAATCGTGTGATCGGCGGGCGGGGCGCCGTGTACGATGCCCGGCGCGCCTCGGGCGCACGCAACAGGGGAGAGGTGCCGGAGTCTGGCCGATCGGGCCTCCCTGCTAAGGAGGTGTGGGTTCACGCTCACCGTGGGTTCGAATCCCACCCTCTCCGCTCCACGGCCGGCTCCTCGGGGCCGGCCGTTGCGCGTCCGGTGCTCCGCCTGGCGAGCGTGTCGCAGCGCGACCGGGTCCCGGGGACGATGCCGTTCGCCCAGGTCAGCGATGATGTTGCCCTTTTGTTGCGAATGTTGCTGTTTGGTTACGGCCGACCACCAAGACACCGGTTCGTCGCCCTCGTGGGCGACACCGTCGAGCGGGGTCGCACCCGACGGCACCTTCCCCTCCCCCCCCCTGCCGTCGGGTGCGCTCCGCTTGCTGCAGCGCACCCCCTCCCGACCGCAGCACCTCGACGGGACCGGCACCCGTTCCGGAGGATTCCATGTCCAGCAACCGTGTTCGTCGCGTCACCACTCGGGCGCTCGCCGTCGTCGGGTTGACGTTGGCGCTGAGTGCCTGCACCCCGCAGCAGTTCGCCTCGTGGCTGAGCTCGATCGGGGTCAACCCCAACCAGTACTCCCAGGCACAGCTCGAGCAGGGCGCTGCGGCGGCGACGGCCATCTGGGACCGGGTGATCGCCGACTACCGCGACCTCACCAAGTTCGACCACGTCCTCACCGAGGACCAGCTCTGGCGACTGCGCCAGTGCGAGTCCGGCGGCAACTACGCCGCGGTGAGCCCCGGCGGCCACTACCGCGGTGCCTACCAGTTCTCCCCCTCCACGTGGAACAGCGTCGCCGGCCGGCACTACCCGGCCTACGTCGGTGTGGACCCCGCCGTTGCACCGTCGAAGGTCCAGGACTCGATGGCGCGTGCGCTGTTCAGCGAGGCCGGCCGTTCGCCCTGGCCGGTCTGCGGTCAGCGCATCTGAGGGCACGAGCGCAGGCGGCGTTCGATCGGCCGCAGCGCTCGACGCCGGCGTCGGGTTCGGTCGTCAGGCCCGGCTCGCCACGGCGGCATCGGGTCCGCTGGTCGACCGTCCGCCGGCGTCCGCCGTCAGCTCGAGCATGTAGCCGC
>CAZYKR010000239.1:0-6824 GCA_964648005.1 uncultured Iamiaceae bacterium | reverse complement strand
GGGCGAAGAGCTCACGGAAGGCGGCGGGGGAGTCGAGGTCCACGAACCGGGCTGGCGAGACGGCCGGCGTGCCCTCGGGGAGGTGGCGCACCTCGGCGATGCGGCCGACGACCTTGGCGCCGGGCAGGTGTCCGCCGGTGCCGGTCTTGGCGCCCTGGCCGAACTTCACGTGGAACGCCTGCACTCGCTCGACGACCTCGAGATCCCAGCCGAAGCGGCCCGACGCCAGCTCGTAGAGGTACCGGCTGTTGTGGGCCTGCTCGTCGGGGAGCATGCCGCCCTCGCCGGAGCAGATGCCGGTGCCGGCGAGCTCGGCGCCGCGCGCCAGGCTCACCTTTGCCTCCTCGGACAGCGCCCCGAAGCTCATGTCGGACACGAACAGTGGGATGTCGAGGCGCAGCGGCCGCGCCGCGTTCGGTCCGATGACGGTGTCCGTGCCGACCGGCTCGTCATCGAGCAGCGGCAGCCGGGCGAGTTGGGCGGTGAGGACCTGCAGACCGTCCCAGCTCGGCAGGGACGTGCGCGCCACCCCCATGGCCCCGACCGGGCCGTGATGGCCGCTGCGCTCGAGCCCTTGGGCGGCGAGCGCGTGGATGTAGGCGACATGGGGCTCCTCGGGCACCAGATGCGCGTCGTGGAAGGCGCCCAGGTACGTCGAGCCGTCATAGGGCTGCGGGTGCCGCTCGGCGAAGCGGTCGAGCTCGGCGGCGTCCACGACGAGGTCGTCACCCTCGATCCAGCTGGCGAAGCGCTCGAGCGCTTCGCGGTTGTCATAGGCGCTGACGCCGGAGTCGATGCGGTAGTCCCAGCCGTGCAGGCCGCACAGCAGGTTGTCGCCGCGGATCGTGCCGTCGGCGAGCAGGGCGCCGCGGTGCAGGCACCGTCCGTAGAGCACCGAGTGGGCGTCGCCGCGTCGGATGACGACCAGGTCGATGCCGCGGGCGGTGACGCCGTACGGCTCGCCGTCGGGGACGGCGGACCAGGGCGCGATCGCCACGCCGGCGCGCTCGGGCTTGACGGTCAACTCGGACATGTCGGCTCCCCGGTGGCCTCGGGTCGGCTCGTGGTGTCGGACGACGCGCACGAGGCGACCATCATGGCCACTACGCCGAGAGCTTGCTGGCGAGCGCCTCCGATTCGCTGGAGAGGGTGGCGGCGTCGACGACGCCGGCCTCGTCGAGCAGGGCGGTCCACCGCTCGAGCACCGCGGTGGCCTGACCGCTGTCGAACAGGCTCGCCTGGAGGTCGGTGAGGGCGGTCGCCTTCATGGCGGCGAAGTCCTCGTTCTCCAGGAAGCGGGTCACGAGGACGTTCGAGCGACCGAAGCCGCCGGGGGCCCGTCCACCGCCCCCGGGCCCACCGGCCTGGCCGCCCGGCGTGGCAGGGCCACCGGCCTGGGTGCCGTCGGTGGCCGGCGTGCCGCTCATGACCCCGAAGGCGAGGTTCAGGTCCCAGGGCACGACGGTCATCTGGCCGGTCGACGGGTCGTAGTACAGGTAGGAGTTGTTGCCGGGACCGTCGATGTCGTCGAAGTTGTCGACGAGGTCCTGCATGGCCAGATACGTAGCGAAGGCATCGACGTCGAGCCACGACGACAGCTCGGCGGCGAAGGTGGCGTCATCGGACTCGTTGACGAACTCGAGGAAGGCGGTGAGGTGCTCGAGCGCCTCGTCGTCGCCGGACTCCAGGTCGAAGACCTCCTCGTACTCGGCGGCGTCATCGCCCCGGTAGGAGTAGTCGCCGGTGCTCTCCGCTTTGTAGAGCGAACCGTCGGTGCCGAACACGCGCTCGATCCACTCGTCGTCGGGGTGCTCGACGGCCAGGCGCAGCACGGCGTCGCTGCCGTTCACCGAGAACGTCGTGGCGACGGCCTGCTGGGAGGCGAGGCCGGCGAGCTCCATCAGGTCGAGCGCCACCGCCTCGTTGAGCGCCGTCTCGGTGACGTTGGAGCGGATGACGAGCTCCTCGACGCCGTCGTGGTCCTGGCCGTCGACGAACTTGTCGAGCTTGATCAGCCACGGCAGCGTCTCGGGATCCTCGGCCGACACCTGCCCGCCGGGGCCGGCGGGGCCGCCACGGCCCGACAGGCTGCGCAAGGACGAGTTGCCCTTCAGGCGCAGGCCGACGTTCTCGTAGGTCTCGCCGTCGATGGTGACCGTGGCGGCGATCCACTCCTTGTCGGACGACGACTGGTAGGTGGCGATCATGGCGTCGTAGTCGGCCTGGTCGAAGGTCACCGAGATGCTGTGCACCGTGGAGTCGTCGAGCAGGTCGCCAGCATCGACCGAGGTGAGCTCGCCGGACGCCGCCACCGTGGCGGCGTCCAAGCCGTTCGACGAGGCGTTGCCGGATGAGGCCGCCGTGGCGGTGGACGCGTCGTCGGTGCGCACGACGGCGCTGACGGCACCGGCGAGGAATGCTGTCGACACGAGGACCGGCGTGCCGATCAGCCAGAACCGGCGGCGACGGCGGGCGGGCGCGCCGGGCGCCGGGCCGGCGTCGGGCGTCGGGGGCTGGGGTGTCGGGGACTGGGGTGTCGGGAACTGGGGTGTCGGGGGATGGGGCGGGAGGTTCATGGCAGGCGTCCTTCGAGGAGCGGGTGGGTGCGAACAAGTGTCTGGTGCCAGCGGTTGGCCGGCAGCTCCGGGTGGAGCGCGGCGAGTCCGGTGGCGTACTTGGAGAAGCGCCGGGGCCGATGGCCGAGGCGCCACAGCGTCCGGTCGATGGCGGAGGGACCGCCGGGTGCCTTGGTCTCGACGATGGCGGAGCCGGCGAAGCGGGCCACGGCGCCGCCGGCGTCCTCGCAGCACAGCGCGTCGTCGATGGTGATGCGGCTGCGCGTGGCACGGTCGAGGAGCGTCACGCGCCGGTAGCGGGTGCGCAGCACCGGGATGAGGTGATCGACGGGGATCCCTGGCGCCGCCGTCGTCACGAACCGCTGCTCGACGTGGTGCAGCGCGGACGCGGCGACCGTCGGGCCCGGCGGTTCGGCGAGGCGCAGCGACGCGCCGGTGCCGTGGTGGCGGGGCCGTCGGTGCTTGATCGTCTCGCCTCGGCGGTCGCGGACCTTGACCTCGCACCAGACGTCGCCGCTGTCGAGGTACGTGCGCACCCGGACCTTCCACCGCGCCGGGCGGCTGCGGGCGGCGTCGAGATAGGCCCGCAGATCCGGCGTGTCGAAGTACACGGTGTCGTAGCCGAAGGCGTCCACGTCGTCGATGCGCAGCACGGCGATGTCGGCGGGAAGGTGTTCGAGCAGCGTCACGACCGCCGCCGAGGGCACGACGTACTTGCGGTCGAAGCGGCGCAGCAGCGCCGCCTGGTCGACGAGCTCGGCGACGCCCACCGGTGGCCGGTCGGCCAGCAGATCGGCGACCCGGGCGCCGACGGCTCGCAGCGCGACCGTCTCGGCGGCATCGGACCGGCCTGCGGGGGGTGCCGGGGCGGCGGGCGTGGGGAGGGTGGCCACGGCGCCGCTCATCGGGCTGATCCGGTCAGGGCCGTGCCGCCGACCGCCGCAGCAGCGCTGGAGGTCGCTGCCGGGCGGCCGGCGGGGGTCGGGGCGTCGGGGATCTCGTAGCGGACCTCGACGACGGTGGTGTCGGTCACGAGGTCGACCTTGCGGACGGTCAGGCGATGCACGGTGCCGCCCAGCAGCCGTTCGAGGTGCGCTCGCAGCGCTCCCTCGTCCGTGAAGGCCTGGTCGAGGGTGACGGTCTGGTGGCGGTATCGGCGAAACAGCGCCGGGTGATCGCCGACGGCGAGGGCGACGACGATCGCCACCATCAGCGCTGGTGCGAGCCCCTGAGGCGTCTCGGCCAGGCCGCCCAGCAGCCCGATGGCCAGCGCGGCGAAGAAGTAGGCGATCTCGGCCTGGTCCAGCTCGGCGGAGCGCAGGCGGATGATCGACAAGACACCGAACAGGCCGAGGCCGAGGCCGGCGTTGAGGCCGCTCGAGGCCAACGCGTCGGCGACGGCGAGCACGCCGAGGTTCACGACGAGGTAGGCGACCACCATGTCCCGCCGGCGGTGCCGGGGGAAGTAGAGCGCGAAGACCATCACGGCGATGGCGGCGAGGTCGACGGCGAACAGGATCGTGCGGGACATGGTGGGTGGCCTCCAGGTGAACGGGTTGGAAACGTTGTACGAAGCGAACCTGAGAGCTTCTGCAGCGCCGGCGGGGAGGTCCCTGGGACCGTCGCGCCGTGTCGGCGGGGCGGCGCAGGTGCGGGGCGCGGCTCAGGCGGCGTGGCGCTCGGCCGGCGCCACCGGCGCCACGGCGGGCGCCGGCAGCTCATGACGGCGCCCGGCGAACACCACCAGGCGTTGGACCTGGTAGCTGACGAGGAACAGGGTCAGCTCGGTGACGAGCTTCGCCCACCCGAGCGGTACGGCCCCGAGCTCGGTCAGGCCGTACAGCAGCGCGTAGTTGGCAGCGAGCAGCGTCACGACGAGCCCGCCGTAGCGCAGCGCCGACGCCGCGGCAGGGCGGTCGCTGTGGAAGACGAGCCTGCGGTTCACGGCGAAGTTCACCGACGCGCTCACCACCCGGGCGACGACGACGGATGCCAGCAGGTTGCCGGTCGCCGCCATCAGCACGAACAGCAGCGTGGCGTCGATGACGAAGGCGCTGAGCGAGGACAGCGAGAACTTCACGAGCGGGACGTACACCCGGAACGAGTCGCGGAAGGTGCGGAAGTGCGACGAGGCGTTGTCGTCGAGGTAGATCGTCTCGATCGGCACCTCGTGGAAGGCGAAGCCTGCCCGGCGCGCCGCCAGCAGGACGTCGAGCTCGTACTCGAAGCGGTCTCCGCCGATGGTGTCGAGCCAGCCGAGCATCCATGCCGGGTAGCCGCGCAGCCCGGTCTGCGTATCGGTGAGCGGGATGCCGGTGACGCGACCGAACAGGACGCGGGTCACGGTGTTGCCGAACCGGCTGCGGGCAGGGACGTCGCCGACGAACTGGCGGGCACCGAGCACGATGCCGTCGCGGTGGGCGCGCAGCGCCTCGGCGACCTTGGTCAGATCGGCGAGCGTGTGCTGGCCGTCGCAGTCGGCGCACACCACGTCCTCGCCGGGATGGCGGCGGCGGATGTGGGCGAAGCCGGCTCGCAGGGCGTACCCCTTGCCGCGGTTGGTCGGGTGGCCGATCACGTCGGCGCCGGCGAAGCGGGCGGCGGCGAACACGTCGGCGTAGGCGGGGCCGCTGCCGTCGTCGACGACGAGGATCCGCTGCTCCGGCTCGGCAGAGCGGATGGCCCGGATCAGGTCCACGAGGCGCTGGTCGGGTTCGTAGGCGGGGATGAGGACGATCATCGAACGCTCCGATCAGGCCACGTAGAGGATGTCGCTGGTGCCCCGCTCGGCCCCCTTGCCGAGGGGGTTGTTGACCAGATCGCCGTCGAAGACCATGGTCGAGCTGCCGCCGCCGTCGAGGTTGTAGGCGACCTCGACGCCGAGGTCGTCGAAGATCTGGGCGAACTCGGTCATGGTGACGCCCCGGCTGTAACCCTCGGAGCGCCCGTCGACGACGACGAACACGAAGTGGTTGGTGTCGATGAGGCCGATGCCGGTGCGGGGCTGGTTGCCCTGGATCGAGTGGTTGCCGAAGTTGGTGTCGACCTCGACCTGGTCGATGCCGGCGACGACCTCCCCGCCGTCGACGAGGGCCGGTCCGAACGACAAGGTGTTCCACACGCCCTCGGCCAACAGCTCCTCGCCCGACGTCGTCGTCTCGTCGTAGATCCGCATGGTGCCGTCGGCGTAGATGGCCAAGCCGGTGCGGGCACCGTCGTCGCGGTAGAGCACGCCGTTGCGGATGACGATGCCGCTGTCGCGGTAGCCGTAGTAGTCGCCGTTGATGGCGAACACGGCGCCGACGTCGGTGGCGATGTCGGAGGTGTCGGCGACGATGTTGGTGCCGAACTTGTCCTCGGCGAAGGCGCTGCGCAGCGCCGTGCCCTCGGCGAGCTGCACGTCGGCGACGTAGTAGGTCACCTGGTTGCGGCCCGATCCGGTGACCACGGTCGAGATCTCGATGGTGGCGGTGTCCGAGGTGGCGGTGTTGCCGGTGATCACGGCCTCGTCGGCGCTCGCCGCTGAAGCGACGGCGGCGGCGCCGGTCGATGATTGCCCGCTGCCGAGCACCTGGGCCTCGTAGGCCGAGACGTCCTCGATCTCGACGTGGTCGATGACGTAGCGGTCGAGCGCCCAGTAGGCGGTGACGGCCAGCACGATGGACAGGGCGCCCAGCACGCCGAGCACGCGCGTCATCAGGCGCCGTCGCTTCGGCGGTCGCGAGCGGCCGGCTGGGGAGGTGCCGGCGAGGGAGGGGCCGGTCAGCGGATCGGACGGTGGCGGACCGGCGTGTGGCGGACCGCCCGCCGCCGCGTCGCTCGGCGGAGCGACGGGCGGGACGAGCGGCCAGGTCGCCGCGTCGGACGTCGAGGCGAGGTCGGAGGTGGGGTTGCTCGGCTGCATGGCGACAGTCGTATGACGCCCACCTGAGAGCTGGCGCAGAGCTCCCGGCGAAGGCCCGCAGAGCGCGAGCGGACCGCTGCGCTTCACGACTGTGCAAGCTCTGCGTCCGCTCTGCGGTACCTCACAGGTGCCGGCGCCACCGTGGGGACATCCGCCTGCCGACCAGGAGCTCCGATGTCTGATCTCGAACCGCCGACACCTGCCCGAGGCACGGGCGCCCCGCCGCCGCGCGGGGTGCCGCCGACCCCGCGCCGGCGTGGTCGGCGCGCCGCGGCCGTCGCCGGGATCGTGGCGATCCTCGGCGCCGGCGCGTGCAGTGCCGGCTCACTGCCTGCTGCCTCGTC
>CAZYKR010000238.1:1885-6833 GCA_964648005.1 uncultured Iamiaceae bacterium | reverse complement strand
AGTGGTCGTCCCAGTGCACCGGGTTCCACAGGAACCAGAACTGCGGCAGCGTCTGCAGCGGCGCCACCCCCGGATCGGGCGCACCGATGACCCGCAGGCCCCACGACCGGTCCTTGGTGCCGGGTTGGGCGTGGACCTCGAGGTCGTCGCCGTCGATCGAGATCACGCCGCTCCAGGTGCCGAACTGGGCGAAGCGCGTGTTGTCGATGTTCGTACGCCCGTCGTGCTGCCAGGTCTGGCGGCCCTCCTCAACGCAGGCGGTGCGGGCGGTGAACGTCAGGTCGGCGGCGATGCCGGTCTCGTTGTCGTCGAGCACCAGGCGGGTGCGCCGCATCGGCTCGACGATCTCGAGCCGGTACGGGCCGACGGCGAGCTCGGTCGGGTCGGCGGGGGCGCGGCGCGAACCGAAGAAGCAGCGCTGGTCGCCGTCGCGGGTGACGAGCGACAGGGCGCAGTCCATGATCCCGAGGTTGGGGTAGCGCCCCATGCCGATGCCGAAGTACCAGTCGCCGCTGCGGTCGTAGCCGTTGAACCAGAACCGGTCGTACTTGTTGCGATCCTCGGAGTCGGGTCGGGCGATCGGGTGGACCGTCTGGTGGATGGGGTAGTCGTCGAAGGAGCTGAGCACGGCGCCACGTTACGCATTGCGACTGCCACGGTGCGGAGCGGGTAGGTCCCGTGCATGGCACGCCGCTCGTCGATGCGCACCCTGGCCGGCGTTCTGGTCGTCGTGGCGGCGGCCGGCGCCGTGGCCGCAGTGGGCTGGCTCGCCTGGAGCCAGGTGCGTTCCGACGACGGCGACGTGGCCGTGATCGGCGACTCGATCTCGGTGCTGCTCACCGCCGACGAGGACCTGACCCTCGCCGGACGGTCGACCCGGGTGCATGCCGTGTCCGGGGCGCGGGTGGCCGAGATGTCCGACGCCGCCGACGAGGTGGCCGACCGCGGCACGCGCGACGTCGTCGTGAACCTCGGCACGAACGACGTGCTGCAGGGTCGCCCGCCCGATCAGGTGGTCGCCGACCTGGAGGCGCTCACCGACGTCGTCGACGCCGGATCCTGCGTGCACCTGGTGACGATCAGCGAGCACATGGTCTCGGTCGACCATCCCGACGTCAACCAGCGCGCCGCCGCGGTGAACGACGGCATCCGTCGCCTCGCCGACGAGCGCGACTACCAGGTGATCGACTGGTCCGCCATCGTCGGTGAGCACCTCGACGAGTCCGACCCGCAGTTCCCGCCCACCGTCGACTCCGTCCATCCCAGCGAGAGCGGTCAGGCGTTGCTCACCTCGGCGATCGAGGACTCGCTGCGTGACGGCTGCGGCATCGATCTGCAAGACTTCATCAGTTGATGATCTGACAAAATAGTCAGATAACCTCGACCGAGAGGTGGCGACGATGCCGAGCAGAGCGACCGCGCCGTTCGAGGACGCGAACCGACCCCTGAACGAGATCAAGGCGGACCTGTTCAAGGCGTTGGGGCATCCGGCGCGCGTGCGTGCCCTCGAGGTGCTGGTCGACGGCGAGCGCTCGGTGGGCGAGCTGCAGCCGCTCGTCGGCATCGAGTCGTCGCACCTGTCCCAGCAGCTCGCCGTGCTGCGGCGCGCGGGCCTGGTCACGACGCGACGCGAGGGCAGCACCGTGGTCTACGCCGTGCGTGATCCCCTCGTGGCGGAGCTCCTCGACGTCGCCAAGCGACTGCTGCGCGTCACCCTCACCCAGACCCGAGAGCTGCTCGACGACCTCGACGCCGAGATCGGCGTGCGGTGAGCGCGCTCGCCGCACTGCTGCCCGGACGTGCCGACTACGCGGGCCTGCGCCGGTCGTGGCGCGGCGACGTGCTTGCCGGCCTCACGGTCGGGGTCGTGGCCCTCCCGCTGGCGTTGGCGTTCGGGATCACGACTGGGCTCGGCGCGGCCGCCGGGCTGACGACCGCCATCGTCGCCGGGCTGGTCGCCGGGGTGTTCGGCGGCTCCGACGTGCAGGTGTCGGGCCCGACGGGCGCCATGACGGTGGTGCTCGTGCCGCTGGTGGCCCGCTTCGGCGCCGACGCCGTGGTCGTGGTGGGCGTGCTCGCCGGCGTGCTGGTCGTCGCCGCCGGCCTCCTGCGCCTGGGGCGGGCCCTGGCCTACATCCCGTGGCCGGTCGTGGAGGGCTTCACGCTCGGTATCGCCATCATCATCTTCCTCCAACAGGTGCCGGCCGCCCTCGGCGTCGCCAAGCCCGAGGGCGAGAACCCTGCGGTCGTGGCGGGCCGCGCGGTGGCCGAGTCCGGCGTGGTCGCCGGCACGATCCAGGCGCTGGCGCTGGTTGCCGTCGTCGTGGCGATCATGGTCATCACCCCGCGCCTGCACCGGTCGGCCCCGGCATCGCTGCTCGCGGTCGTCGTGGCCACCGTGCTCGCCGCCGTCACCGGGTGGGAGGTGGCGACGATCGGGGCGCTCCCCTCGGCCCTGCCCACGCTGCACCTCCCGAGCGTCGGTGTCGGCGACCTGTCGGAGTTCGTGGGTCCGGCCATCGCCGTCGCCGCGCTCGCTGCCATCGAGAGCCTGCTGTCGGCGAAGGTGGCCGATGGCATGACGGACGGCCGTCGCCATCAGCCCGACCGGGAGCTGGTCGGGCAGGGGTTGGCCAACATCGCGGCGCCGTTGCTCGGTGGCATGCCGGCCACGGGCGCCATCGCCCGCACCGCGGTCAACGTGCGAGCGGGCGCTCGCACCCGTCTGGCGGCGATCACGCACGCCCTCGCGCTCGTCGTGATCGTGCTCGTCGGTTCGGGTCTGGTGGCGCGCATCCCGCTGGCGGCGCTCGCCGGCGTGTTAATGGTCACCGCCGTGCGGATGGTCGAGGTCCACAACGTGCGATCGATCCTGCGCTCGACGCGCTCGGACGCCGTCGTGCTGGTGCTCACCGCCGCCGCCACGGTGGTGTTCGACCTGATCGTCGCCGTGGAGATCGGCGTGGCGGTGGCGGCCGTGCTGGCGCTGCGCAACGTGGCGCGCACCTCCGCCGTCGTCGAGACGCCCGTGCCCGTCGAGGTGAGCGACGCCGACGAGCGCGACCTGCTGCGCGAGCACATCGTCGCCTACCGCGTCGACGGCGCCCTGTTCTTCGGTGCGGCGCAGCGGTTCCTCACCGACCTGGCCCAGGTGGCCGACGTTCGGGTCGTCATCCTGCGCGTCGGCGACCTGCAGGTGCTCGACGCCACCGGGGCGCAGGCCCTCGGCGAGGTGGTCGCCGACCTCGAGCACCGGCACATCACCGTGCTGATCAAGGGTCTGCGCACCGAGCACGAGCGGGTGCTGCGCGCCGTCGGGGCCCTCGACCGCCTGGCCAGCGAACGCCACCTCTTCGACGACCTCGACGCCGCCATCGCCCACGCGCGCATCCACGCCGCCCGGGGACCGCAGGACACGGTCACGCCGGCAGCGTGATCAGCGCGCCGGCACCACGACGTCCGGGAGCGGATGGCGGTACAGCGCCGCGGCGTTCTCGCAGCAGATCGCCCGCAGCTCGTCGTCGGGGAGGTGGCCCCAGGTGCTGGCGATGACGTCCTGGGTGTCGGGCCATGTCCCGTCGCCGTGGGGGTAATCGACCTCCACCATGATGTTGTCGACGCCGATCGTGTGGCGGGTGTCGATGGTCGACGGGTCGTCGAGGGTGCAGAACCAGAAGTTGCGACGCAGCACGTCGGCGGGACGCAGGTCCCAGTCGCCGGCGTAGCCGGAGCGGTCGACGATGTTGTCGAGGCGGTCGATGAGCATCGCCACCCAGCCGATGCCACCCTCGGACATGGCGATCTTGAGCTCGGGGAACCGCACCGTCCAGCCGGCCCACAGCCACTCGACGCACGCCGTGAGCGACAGCTGACCGAACAGCGTGGCACTCAGCGGGACCGCCACGTCCCAACAGCCGTCGGGCAGGTCGCCGAGGCCGGACGAGCCGACGTGCAGGCTCACGACCGTGTCGGTCTCAGCGCAGGCGCGCAGGATGGGCTCCCAGTACGGCTCGAAGATCGACGGGAGTCCCAGGCGGTGGGGTCGCTCGGGCAGCGTCACCGATCGGAAGCCCCGTTCGGCGTTGCGGCGGATCTCGGCGGCGCCGGCCTCGGGGTCGGTGAGGAACGTGATGCCGAGCGGGATGATGCGCTCGGGATGTGGTTGCCACCAGGCGTCGTGCATCCAGTCGTTCCAGGCGCGCGTCACCGCCAGGCCGAGCTCGGGGTCCGAGCTCTGCGAGAACACCCGGCCGCAGAAGCCGGTGATCATCGACGGGAAGCACAGCGACGCCCACACGCCGTTGAGATCCATGTCGTGGACCCGGGCGTCGACGTCCCAGCAGCCGCGGCGCATCTGGTCGAACCGGAACGGTTCGATCTTGACGGTCTCGGGCCGCCGGCCGGCCACAGCGTTCATGCCGACCTGGCTGTAGGTGGCGCCGTCGAAGGACCACACCTGATGGCCCCACTCGTTCTCGACGACGCGCGGGGCACGGTCGGCGAGCCGGGCCGGCAGCCGCCCCTCGAACATGTCGGGCGGCTCGACCAGGTGGTCGTCGACCGAGATCACCGTGGCGCGCACCTCGCGGGGCTCGGGTTCGGGGAGGAAGAGGTCGTCGCTCGTCGTCATCGGTCCTCCCAGGTCATCGGTCCTCCCGGGGCAGGCCGAGGACCCGCTCCGCCACGATGGTGCGGTTCACCTCGCTGGTCCCGCCGGCGATCGACCACGACCGGGCCTCGGTGAGGGCATCGGCCCAGCGGCCGTCGAGGGCGGCGACGCCGAGCACGTCGAGCGCCGTCTCGCCGAGCAGCTGCCCGGTGGTCGACCACGCCAGCTTGATGATGCTCGACTCGGGGCCCGGTGGCGCGCCGGCAGCAGCGCGGGCGATGGCCCGATCCGCCAGCAGGCGCAGCAACTCGCCGGCCGCCCACAGCTCGACCAGGCGAT
>CAZYKR010000238.1:0-1875 GCA_964648005.1 uncultured Iamiaceae bacterium | reverse complement strand
GGGCGCGGCCGTGGCGCCGGCAGCGTGCGCCTCGGCGATCAGGTCGTCGATGCGCCGGCGCACCGACAGGTGCAGCGCCGCCACCCCGCCGCGCTCGTTGGCGAGGGTGGCGGTGGCGACCCGCCAGCCCTGGTGCTCGTCGCCGAGCCGGGCGCTGACCGGCACCCGCACGTCGTCGAAGAACACCTCGCCGAACTCGGCGCTGCCGGTCATCGTGCGCAACGGTCGCACCTCGATGCCGGGGGAGCCCATGTCGACGAGCAGCGCGGTGATGCCCGCCTGCGGCGGTGACGCCTCGGGGTCGGTGCGCACCAGCAGCTCGCACCAGTTGGCGACGGTGGCGAGCGTGGTCCACATCTTCTGCCCGGACACGACGTAGTGGTCGCCGTCGCGGCGCGCCGTGGTCCGCAGCGACGCCAGGTCCGAGCCGGCGTCGGGCTCGGAGAAGCCCTGGCACCAGATGTCGTCGCCGCGCAGCAGCGGGCGCAGGTGCCGCTCCTGCTGCTCGGGCGTGCCGAAGCGCATGATTGCCGGGGCGATGTTGGGGATGCCGATGGCGTTGATCGGGCCGGGCGCGTCGGCGGCGGCCATCTCTTCGGCGTGGGCGCGCTGGTCGAGCACCGACGCGTCACGTCCACCCCAGGCGCTGGGCCATGCCGGCGCCGCGTGGCCGGCGTCGGCGAGCAGGGCGTTCCACGTCCGCAGGCTGGCCAGGGTCTCGGGGGTCGGCGCGCCCGAGAACCGCAGCCCCCGCAGCTCGTCGGTGAGGTGCTCGGCCAACCACGAGCGCAGCTCGAGGCGATACGGCTCGTCGGCGGAGGCCATGACGGCGATCGTAACCTGACACGCGTGTCAGGGTTCGGTGTGGTTCAATGGCGGCCGTGCCTGACACGAACGTCAGGTTCTGCGAGGTCGCCGGAGGATGTGGCGGCGGGGGGAGCGGCTGCCATGGCAGAGATGGACCTGGCCGGTTTCGTCGGTCGGCCGACCGGCGCCGGGGTGGTGACCGTCGATCGGGCGATCGTGTCGGCGTTCGCCGATGCGGTGCTCGATGACAACCCGGTGTTCCGCAACCTCGACGCGGCGAGGGCGGCGGGCTTCGCCGACATCCCGGCGCCGCCGACGTTCGTCTTCTCGGCGGCGCAGAACTGGTGCCAGTGGGACGAGGAGCAGCCGCCCGACCCGACCGGCGGATCGAACCCGATGGCCGAGCTGATGGGCGGCCTGCTGGCGAGCGGCGGGATGATCCTGCACGGCGAGCAGTCGTTCACGTACCACCGGCCGGCCGTCGTGGGGGAGAAGCTGCACCACCACGGCGTGGTGCGTGACGTCTACACCAAGCAGTCGGGCGAACGGACGATGACCTTCATGGTCATCGAGACGACCTACACCGACCCCGACGGCGAGCCGGTCATCACGTCGACCATGAACCTGCTGCACCGGTCGTGACCATGGCGAACCGACCGGTCATCGTCAGCGCCTGTCGTACCCCGATCACCGACGCGTACCGGGGCTCGCTGGCGCCGGTCGGCGTGCGCGACCTGGCGGCGCACGTCGTGGTGGAGGCCATCGCCCGCGCCGGCGTCGCGGCCACCGAGGTCGATGACGTCGTGCTCGGAGAGGTACTCCAGGGTGGCGGGTGCATCGCCCGTTACGCCGCCATCGCCGCCGGCCTGCCCGACGACACCCCGGGCCTGGCGCTCAACCGCCAGTGCGCCACGGGCCTCACCGCCGTGGCCACCGCCGCCGCCAACATCGCGGCGGGCATGGACCGGGTCGTCGTGGCCGGCGGCGCCTAGAACTTGACGCAGTCGGAGATCACCTAGGCCAAGGCGGCATACCCCTAGGGCATCCCGGAGCAGATGATCTCGCCGT
>CAZYKR010000237.1:0-6888 GCA_964648005.1 uncultured Iamiaceae bacterium | reverse complement strand
CTGCAGCTCGGCCTCGCCTTCCTCGCCACCGCCGCCCCACCCGCCAACGCCACGTCGGGGGCGTGAATCGGCACGAGTTCGTGGGCACCCCTGCGCGACCATGTGCCCGCTGTGGTCCCGGCCCGGCCTCACCGCGACGGCGGTCTCGACACCCCCGAGCGGAAGGCCGAGCGATGCGCCGATCCGGACCCGAGCCGACGCCACACCCCGACGCCGCCATCGCCCGCCTGGCGAGCGACCAGCACGGCGTGTTCTCCCCACGACCAGGCGCTGCGCTTCGGGTGCACCAAGCGCATGATCGAGCACCGCGTGGCCGTCGGACGATGGAACCGGCTGGCGCAGGGCGTGTACCTGCTCGGTGGCGCCGACCGCGGCTTCCTCACCGCGGCCCACGCCGCCACGTTGCTGACGCCGCAGAGCGTGGTCTCGGGGCAGGCGGCCGCCGGGCTCCATCGGCTGACCGGCTTCGGAGCCGCACCCGTCGAGGTGTCCGTGCGACCGCCGGCTAGCACCGCCAGCCCCCTCGCCACCGTCCGCCGTCGCATCGAGTTCGACGCCACCCGTGCGCAGGGCATCCCCGTCACGACGATCGCCCAGACCGTTGCCGACCTCTGCGGCACCCGACTCCCGCTCGAACGGATCGAGCGCGCCACCGACGACGCCATCCTCGACCGACGCCTCCTGGTCGGTCACCTCGAGGACCAGGCGGTGCGCCACACGCGCCTCCGCTCTCGCGGCGTCCGCCGGCTCCGATCGCTGGTCGCCGAGCGCGCCGACGGCCAACCGGTGGCCGAGAGCGTGCTCGAGCCCCTGCTCTGGCGCCTCGTCCGCCATCCGGCGGTCCCACCCGCCGTTCGCCAGCACCGCCTGCCGTGGACCGTGGACGGCCGCATGGCCTGCGTCGATGTGTTCATCGAGCGGTGGGGGCTCATCCTGGAGGCGGACGGGCGGCGCTGGCACACCCGCATCGCCGACTTCGAGCGCGATCGTCGGCGGGATCGTGCCGCGATGGCGCAGGGGCTGATCGTGGTGCGCTTCACCTGGCTCGATCTCACGACGGCGTTCGCGGCGTCCCAGTCCGACCTGCTGCGGATCGGTCGGCGGCGGGCGCTCGAACTGGGCCACACCTGAGGTCGAGTGCGCGGCGCGGCACCAAGACGGTGCGTTGCCGCGCACTCGACGGGGAGTGGGATGAACGGGCTTCGAGCGACCCCCGCCGCGGCGGTACCGTCTTGCCCCTATGCACAGCACCGACGGCAGCTGGAACGTCCCCGACAAGCCCACCCTCGACGGCCTGGAGGCGACGTGGGTGGAGCGCTGGGACGAGGCCGGCACCTACGCCTTCGACCGCACCGTCGAGCGCGCCGGGGTGTACAGCATCGACACCCCGCCGCCCACCGTCAGCGGCTCGCTGCACGTCGGCCACGTCTTCAGCTACACCCACACCGACGCCATCGCCCGCTTCCAGCGCATGCGCGGCAACGAGGTCTTCTACCCGATGGGCTGGGACGACAACGGCCTGCCCACCGAGCGCCGCGTCCAGAACTACTTCGGCGTCACGTGCGACCCGTCGCTCCCCTACGACCCCGACTTCACGCCGCCGACCCCCGTCGCCGAACGCGCCACCAAGGCCGAGCGCGAGGCGCCGACCGTCGCCATCTCCCGCCGCAACTTCATCGAGCTGTGCGGCTCGCTCACCGTCACCGACGAGCAGGCCTTCGAAGACCTGTGGCGCCGCCTGGGCCTCAGCGTCGACTGGTCGCTGACGTACGCCACCATCGACGAGCGCTGCCGGCGCGCCAGCCAGCGTGCCTTCCTGCGCAACCTGGCCCGCGGCGAGGCCTACCAGGCCGAGGCCCCCGTCCTGTGGGACGTCGACTTCGGCTGCGCCGTCGCCCAGGCCGAGCTCGAGGACCGCGAGCTGCCCGGCGCCTACCACCGCATCCCGTTCCTGCGTTCGGGCTCCGGCGAGCCCGTCCACATCGAGACGACCCGACCCGAGCTGATCGCCGCCTGCGTCGCCCTCGTCGCCCACCCCGACGACGAGCGGTACCAGCCCCTGTTCGACACGACGGTCACGACCCCGCTCTACGGCGTCGAGGTCCCGATCCGCCCCCATCATCTGGCCGACCCCGAGAAGGGCTCCGGCATCGCCATGATCTGCACCTTCGGCGACATCACCGACGTCACGTGGTGGCGCGAGCTGCAGCTGCCGACCCGCAGCATCGTCGGCCCGAACGGTCGCATCCTCGCCGACACGCCCGAGTGGATCGTCGCCGCCGGTGACGGCGCCGTCGAGGCCTACGCCGCCATCGCCGGGCGCAACATGCGCCAAGCGCAGCGCATCGTCGTCGAGCAGCTCACCGAGGCCGGCAGCCTCGATGGCGAGCCCCGCCCGATCACCCATCCCGTCAAGTTCTACGAGAAGGGCGACCGCCCGCTCGAGATCATCACCAGCCGCCAGTGGTACATCCGCAACGGGGGCCGCGACGACGAGGCGCTGCGCGCCGCCCTGCTCCAGCGGGGCACCGAGCTGCGCTGGCACCCGGCGCACATGCACGTCCGCTACGAGAACTGGGTCAACGGCCTGACCGGCGACTGGCTCATCTCCCGCCAGCGTTACTTCGGCGTCCCGCTGCCGCTGTGGTACCCCGTCGACGCCGACGGCGAGGTCGACTACGCCAACCCAATCAGCCCCGACGAGGGATCCCTGCCGATCGACCCGACGAGCGACACGCCGCCCGGCTACACCGACGACCAGCGCGACCAGCCGGGCGGCTTCCACGGCGACCCCGACATCATGGACACCTGGGCCACCAGCTCGCTCACCCCCCAGATCGCCTGCGGCTGGGAGGAGGACCCGGACCTGTTCGCCCGCACGTTCCCGATGGACCTGCGCCCCCAGGCACACGAGATCATCCGGACGTGGCTGTTCTCCACCACCCTGCGTGCCCACCTCGAGCACGACTCGCTGCCCTGGCGCAACGCCGGCATCTCGGGCTGGGTCCTCGACCCGGACCGCAAGAAGATGTCCAAGTCCAAGGGCAACGTCGTCACCCCGCTGCACCTGATCGACCAGTACGGCGCCGACGCCGTCCGCTACTGGGCGGCCAGCGGACGTCCGGGCACCGACACGGCGTTTGACGAGGGCCAGATGAAGATCGGTCGGCGTCTGGCGATCAAGCTGCTCAACGCCAGCCGGTTCGCCCTCGGTCTCGGCAGCACCGACGCCACCCAACAGGCGATCGACGACCCGACCATCATCTCGGCGCCGCTCGACCGATCGATGCTGGCGCAGCTCGCCGTCCTCGCCGACGAGTGCACCGCCGCCTTCGAGGGCTACGACTACGCCCGGGCGCTCGAGCGCACCGAGACCTTCTTCTGGGCCTTCTGCGACAACTACCTCGAGCTGGTCAAGGGCCGGGCGTACTCCGACGACGCCGCCGGCAGCCGTTCGGCGCAGGCCACCTTGCAGGTGGCGCTGTCGACCCTGCTGCGCCTGTTCGCGCCGTTCCTGCCCTTCGTCACCGACGAGGTGTGGTCGTGGTGGCGTCCCGGCTCGATCCATCGGGCGCCGTGGCCCGACGTCCACCTGCTGCGCGACCTCGCCGGCGACGGTGACCCGGCCGTCTACACCGCCGCCGCCGGCGTGCTCGGCGAGATCCGCAAGGCCAAGACCAAGGCCAAGGTCTCGCTCAAGGCCGAGGTCGGCGATGTGGCGGTCACCGGCTCCGACGCGCACCTCGCCGCCGTGCAGGCGGCGGAATCGGACCTGCTCGAGGCCGGCAACGCGACGACGCTCGAGCTGATCCCCGGGGACCACTCGAGCGTCGCCGTCACCGTCACGGGCTGACGAGGGTCTGCGACCCGCCCCCGACCTCGGTCCGGGTCACCACCACGGTCCGGCTGGACTGGTGGCCGTCCGCCGAGGCCGTGACCGTGTACGAGTGCTGGGCCTCGCCGCAGGCGAACGGCACGGCGTCGGAGCCGTCGCCGCCCGGATACGAGCGGTAGGCGCCGGGCCCGTCGATCGAGAGCACGACCTCGTCGGCGTGGGCGACCGACCACGAGATGACGATGGAGGGCGTGTCCCCCGGGGAGCACAGCACGGTGGCCGGAGCATCGACCGACACGACCGTCGGCGCCGGCGGCTGGGCGGGCGGCTGCGTCGTGGGGGGAGCCGGCGGGGCAGGTGGCGTCGTCGGGGCCGGTGCGGCCGTGGTGGTCGGCGCTGCGGTCGTTGCTGGCGCCTGCGTCACCGGCGTGGCGGGCTGCGTCGGCTGCTCCGGCAAGGCCCCCGCCAGGTCGCTGCCGATGGGCCGCACCCCGGACGCCACGGCGGCGTCTCCGCTGCGGAGCACGGCGTTGGCGGTGACCCCACCACCGACGAGCACGCCGACGATCACCAACCCGGCGAGCGCCTTGCGGCCACGGCGCCGCGGCGGCACCGGCGGCATGGCGGTGGCGTACATGGCCGTCGGAGGCACGACCGTCGGCGGCGCCATGGCGACGGTGGGATCGAAGCCTGTGCCGACCTGGAACGCCGCGCCCTGCGGCTGCGGTGACTGCTGGGGCTGCGGCTGGACGGTGGTGGCATCTGCGGGAGCGAACATCGGTCGGGCCTTTCGTGTGCGGGAGCCGGGTGCTCCGCTTCGGTGCTCCTGACCGGCGTGCCGGATCGCGCTTACGCCGACAGACTGTGACTTGCGTCACGCCACGGTCGGTCGCCAATCGCCCGATAGTCTCCACCCGATGCGCTGTCGACCCGCACGCCCTCGTGCGCACCTCGCTGCCGCAGCGCTGGCGGCCTCGGTTGCCGTCGTCGGCTGCAGCACGGCGACCCCGGTGATCACCGGAGCGCAGGAGCCGTCGACCACGACCACCTCGGCGCCGCCCGCGCCGTCGCTCCCCATCGCCACGAGCACCTCGACCAGCTCGACCAGCTCCACCACCTCGACGATCGTGCCCCCCGACGAGCTGCCGGTGCCGATCACAGCCCTTCCTGCCGGGTTCTCCCTCGTCAGCACCGCGCCGTCCGATGCCGTGCGGGTCGGACGCTCGTGGGAGTACGGCACCTGGACCGGCCTGGCGATGACGACCGACGACGCCGGGGTCGAGGGCGCCGTCGTGGGGTTCACGCACGTCGTCGACCTCGCCACCGGGACGACCGCCCTGCAGGTGGCGCGCTGGAACCGCGACGACGGCACCTGGGCGTCGCCGGCGGAGCTGCAGCGCGGTCGGCTCTCGTCCACGCTCGCCGGCACCGCACCAGTGGCGATGGCGACCGGTGACGGGCGGATCGTCGGCGTCGTCACCGAGGTGCAGGACGAACAGGGCCGTTCGCAGGGCATCGCCCTGCGGATCAGCGACGCCGGCGGCGACGGCTGGCGGACCGAGACGGTGACGTCCCGTCCGGCCTCGGCC
Organism: uncultured Iamiaceae bacterium; assembly: GCA_964648005.1. Classification (GTDB taxonomy): domain Bacteria; phylum Actinomycetota; class Acidimicrobiia; order Acidimicrobiales; family Acidimicrobilacustridaceae; genus JAGQTE01. The sequence goes on along the minus strand of CAZYKR010000237.1, from coordinate 1,464 downwards.
CCCAGCGCCGCCCTCAACCAAGGGATGGCGGTCGTCGGCTGGTGGCAGGCGGGCGATCTCGTCGTCGCCACGAAGGACCTCAGCGCCGACGCCGGGTGGGTGCCCGTCGTCGTGGGGCTGCCCGAGGGCACGATGGCCGCCGGCAGCGGCCCGGTCGTCGCCGTCGCCCCCGATGGACGGATCGGCGTCGGTGCCGTGGTCGACGGCGCCGATGGGACCGGGAGGCGCGTCGTGTGGTGGGACGGCGTCGCCGATGCGGCACACGAGGTGGTGCCGCTGCCGGCGGCGACGTCGCCGGCCGACGTCCCACCGTCGCTGGCCGCCGTGTGGGGACCTGCCGGACCCGTCCTGGCCATCGGTGATGGGCGCGTGGCCGAGGGCTCGGACGTCACGTCGGCCGCCGCCATCGTGACGTCGACGGACGGCGGTGCTTCGTTCGGCGCTCCGGCCGGCGTCGGTGCCGACGGGCCGCCGGCGCGACCGATCGGGCTGAGTCTGGCGTCGAGCGCGGCACCGACGTCGACGCCGGCGCCCTGGGCGTTGGCGTTCATGCCCGACACGACCGACCGCGGCGACTGCGGGTTGCCCAAGGTGGCCATCGGTACGAGCCCGACGGCGTGGCAACCGTGCCTGGAAGAGCCACCGAGCCGGCGGATCGTGGCGAGCGGGCTCGGGCCGGCGGTCGCCTATGACTCCCAGGGGCGCCTCAACCTGGCGGTGACGGTGGCGGCGTCGGACGGCCGCCTCGAGCCCGGGGTGTACCTGTGGCGGGCGCCGAGCTGAGCCGACGCCCGCCACCGGGCACGGTCAGGACCCCAGGTTCTGGGCGACGAAGTCCCAGTTGACGAGGCTGTCGAGGAACGTCCCGATGTAGTTCGGGCGCGCGTTGCGGAAATCGATGTAGTAGGCGTGCTCCCACACGTCGATCGTGAGCAGCGCCTTGGCCCCGTGCTTCATCGGCAGGTCGGCGTTGGCGGTCTTCATGATCTCCAGGCCGCTGCCGGCGTCGACCAGCCACGCCCAGCCCGAACCGAACTGCGTGGTGGCTGCCTCGGTGAACTTCGCCCGGAACTCGTCGTAGGAACCGAAGGCGCCGCCGATGGCATCGGCCACCGCACCGTCGGGGGCGCCGCCGCCCGAGGGCGTCATCGAGTTCCAGTAGAAGGTGTGGTTCCACACCTGCGCTGCGTTGTTGAACAGCCCACCCTCGGCCTTCATGATCACGTCCTCGAGCGAAGCATCGGCGTCGGGCGTGCCCTCGGTGAGGTTGTTGAGGTTGTTGACGTAGGTCTGGTGGTGCTTCCCGTAGTGGTACTCGAGCGTCTCGGCGGAGATGTGTGGCGCCAGTGCGTCCATCGCGTACGGAAGGGCCGGGAGTTCGAAGGCCATGGGTTCCCCTTTGTGTTGGTGTCCGTCGGTCGCGTCGCACGCTACCAAGCGCGCCGGACGCCGCGTCCGCGATGC
>CAZYKR010000236.1:0-6897 GCA_964648005.1 uncultured Iamiaceae bacterium | reverse complement strand
GCGTGAGCTTGGCCTGGTACTCGCCGCTGACCGGGATGCAGGTCGGGTGGATCTGCGTGAAGCAGGGGTTCGCGAAGGCGGCGCCGCGGCGCGCGCAGCGCCAGGTCGCGGTGACGTTCGAGTCGGAGAGCCCACCCATGACCGGATCGTTGATCGTCACCCAGCGAGCCGCCTCCGTCGGGTCGCGCAGGTCGATCACGGTCTCCGTAGTGGCAGGCGTGGCGGGCGAGACGGGCGTGGTGGGCGGGGCCTGGGTGGGCGAAGGAGCGGGAGCCGTCGAGGAAGCGGACGCAGACGCGGACGCGGACGATGCGGCGGCGTCTGGCGACGCGCTCCCCCCGCAGCCCACCGCCGCCGCACTGACGAGCACGCTCACCGCAGCCATCGCCTGTCGTGCGCCGCCGCGAACCATCCCGTCACGCTAGCGACGCGGCAGGCCATCAACGCCGGCACAAGACCGAGCCGTCACCGGTCGGGGTTGCCTACCGTCCGACAGGTGAGCGCGGTGGTGGGTCCTGATGGGGAGTGGACGGTCGAGCTGCGGTGGGTGCCGCGGGATCGAGACGAGTCGCTGGCGGCGCGCGTCCGGCGCCGATGGACGGCGATCGTCAACCGACTGACCGACACGATCGTCGACGGCGCCGCCGACGCGCTCGGCGAGGGGCTGCTGATCGGCCTCCTGGTGATCGGGATCGTGCTCGTCGCGGTGCTCGTGGTCATACCGTTGGTGCTGGTCGTACTCGACCTGGTCGTACTGGCGCTGATCGCCGTCGGTGCGTTCATCCTGCGCACCTGCTTCGGTCGGCCCTGGATCGTCAAGGCCCGCGCCCCGAACGGCGACAGCTACAGCTGGCGGGTCACCGGCTGGGAGCGCGCCCGGCGTCGACGGTCGCGGGTTGCCGCCGCCATCACGAGCGGCCGCTTCCCGCCGCCGGCGTTCTGATGCCGCGCGACGAGTCTCGGCGGGTCCGGCGGGCCAGTCGGTCCCCGACGCCGGCCACCAGAAGCACGACGAGCAGGAGGCTGATGGCCGAGACCGCGAGGCCCGGCGCCAGACCGGGCGGCCGGTAGGCGAAGGTGACCTGCGAGGTGCCGGGCGGGACCTCGACCGCCAGCGCGAACCCGTCGGCGTCGACCAGCGGCTGCGGCGTCCCGTCGACGACAGCGGTCCAGCCTGCCTGCGCCTGCTCGGCCAGGACCAGGGTGCCCGTGACCCCGTCAGGCACGGCCACGGCGATGGCGTCGGCCCCCGTGCGGTCGACCTCGGCCGCCACCCCGTCGACGCCCACGGCGCCCGGGTAGACGACCGCCTCGCTGGCGAAGCGTGGGTTCTCCCACACCTCCCGCGTCCCCTCGACCACCAGCGGCCCGATCCAACCGGGCACCAGCGCCTCCCGGGCGGCGAGCAGACCGCCCGCACCATCGGTCGCCGGGTCGATCACCACGTAGCGCACCCCCGCGGCGGCGAGGGCGTCGGCGTCGAGGGGCAGCGTCACCTGGTCGCCGAGGCGGTCGAGCGGCCGGAACGCGCCGTCCGGCGTCAGCCCTCGACCGAGCGCCACGTACGGCTCGGTCAGCCACAGTCCGCCGTCGTAGCCCTCCAGGGTGCGCGCCCCCGAGGTGATGCTGGTGTTGGCATCGGACCCGCCGACGGTCAGGTAGCGCTCACCGCTGCCGGCGAGGAACGTGCCGATCTCGCTGACCGACGCGGCCACGAACGTCTCGTCGCGGCGCAGCTCACGCCCGTAGCTCGACGCCGCCGGCACCCCGAGCTCCGCGACGAGCATGACGACCACGGCCACCGCCGCCGACCCGGTGGTCGCCCATCGTCGGGCGCTCGGACCCAGTGCACCCTGCGGCCGAGCGGCGAGGGTCACGGCACCTGCGACCACCGCCAGGGCGGCCAGCCACGTCAGGCGCGTGCCCCACGATGGGCCGTCGGGGAACGGCGGGGCGATCGCCGCCACCGCCAGGACCCCGAGACCCACGAACACCGCCCGCGCCGAGCGCGACCGGCCCACGAGCAGGCGCTGCGTCAGCGCCACGCTGCCGACGGCGGCGAACACGGCCACGGCCACGGTGACGAGCAACAACCACCGCAGCGGCACCCGCCCCTGCGACACGCCCGGCACCGCGATCGCCACCAGCCGGTACACGCCGCCGCCCGGACCGAAGGCCATCAGGAAGGACACGACGCCCGTCGCGGCGAGGGCGGTGGCCGTGGCGCGCATCGTCGACCAACCGGCGGGCCGGCGCCACAGCGCCACGACCGTCCCCACCAGCGCCAGCCCCAGCGCCGCCACGCCGAGGAACGCCGGCGCCTCGGCCGTCGGGTAGGTCAGCTCGCCGGCACCGGCCCAGAGATCACCGAACAGGCTCGGCACCATGCGGAGGGGGTCGAGGACGTAGATGCCGAAGCTCGCCTGCTCGGCCAGCTCGTCGGCGGGCACGGCGCTCGAGCGCAGCAACGGCAAGGCCAGCAACAGCGCCACGGCACTGACGCCGACACCGAGGGCGCCCGCCACCACCACCCGACCGACCGCCGCCCACGGACGGAACGTCGCCGCCGCCTCGCCGCCGTGGCCGTCGTCGTCGGCCAGGGCCAGGGCCCGGGCGCGATGGTCGAGCACACGACCGAGCAGCCAAACGCCCGCCAGCACGGCGCTCAGGTGCACCTGCTGCGGATGCCCGGCGAGCAGGGTGACCGCCACGACTGCGGCGCACACCCCGACGGCACGCCACCGACGCTCGGGCACAGCGCCGACGACGGCGTCGATGGCGACGAGCAGCCACGGCAGCCAGGCGATGACGGCGATCTGCTCGAAGCGCACCGAGCGCACCATCGTCGAGCCGGCACCGACCATCACCGCCGCCGCCACGAACCCGGCCGGCACAGCCAGGCCGAGCGTGCGGCGCACCAGATGGCGCATCCCGAGGGCGAGCAGGAACAGGTGCACAGCCGTCATCGCCCCCATCGCCGCCGGCGCGCCCAACGGCCAGAACAGCAGCTTCAGGGGGTAGAAGACGGCGGTCTGCAGGTTGGCGCCGAAGGCGGTACCACCGAAGACCCCCGGCTCCCACCACGGCATCCTCCCCTCGCCCCAGGCCCGATAGGTCGCCTCGAGGTTCGGACCCGAGTAGGCGAGGGTGTCGTAGTCGGTGACGTAGCTGCCCGGCTCGACGAACGGCCAGGCGATCCACAGCGTGAACACCACCACAGCCGCCAGCTCCCAGGCGCCCGCTGAGGGGCGTCCCCACCACGGCGCGGTGGCCTGCACCCCGTCCGGGTCGACGGTCTGGTCGGCCGTGCGCACCCATGCCGTCTACCACACGACGCCGTAGCCTCTGCGACGTCGGCGCCGGCCGACCGCGCCGCCCGAAGGGATCGACCGTGCCCGAACCGCTCCACCTGACCGTCACGCTCGAAGCCCGCGGACCGGCTGCAGCGATCATCCTCACCGACGAGCAACTCGAGACCCTCGCCGGCGGCGCCAAAACCCCGCCGGTGACGGTGACGGTCAACGGTTCGTACACCTTCGCCGGCAGGGTGGGCCGCATGGGCGGCCAGACGCTCGTCGGGTTCAACAAGGCGGTGCGCACCGCCGCCGGTGTGGAGGCCGGCGACACGATCGACGTCGTCATCGCCCTCGACGTGGCCGAGCGCACGGTCGAGGTGCCCGAGGACTTGGCCACAGCCCTCGACGCCCGTGGTGCCCGCGCCGCCTTCGACGCACTGGCGCCGTCGCACCGCAAGGAGTACGTGCGCTGGATCACCGAGGCGAAGAAGCCCGAGACCCGCGCCAAGCGCATCGCCGAGGCGGTCCCGATGATCACCGGGGGACGGCCCCGCCGCTGACCGCACGGGACCTGCGCGGTCCACCGCCGTTCTGTCGGGCTGTCGTACGCTCGACCGGGTCCTGCTGCCATGACCCGCGAGGAGGCGCTGCCGTGGACGACGACGTAGCCGGCCTCGGCCGGCGGCGGTTCCTCGGACGTGCGGCCGTCGGCATCGGCGTGGCCTGGGCGGCACCGGCCGTGCTGTCGTCGCCGGCGGCGGCGCAGGCATCGCTCGGCGCCGGACTCGTCGCCGTCGGAATCGACGGGGCGCGCACCTGGACCTCGGGCGACGCCGGAGCGAACTGGGCGTCGGCCACCACACCGGTCTCGGGTGCCGGCTCGGCCGTCGCCGCCGACGGTGCGGGGAACTGGGTCGGCGTCGGCAGCGGCGCGGTACCGGCGTGGCGCTCGGCCGGCGGCGCCGTCTGGGCCGATGCCTCCACGCCGATCGATGGTGACGGTGCCGGCGTGGCCACCGACGGGTCGGGCACCTGGGTGGCCGTCGGCCTCTCCGGGTCGCTCGCCTGGCGGTCGATCGACGCCGGGGCGACCTGGGCGCCGGCGACGACGACCCTCGACGGCAGCGCCGACGCCGTCGTCACGGACCGCTTGGGTACGTGGGTGGCCGTCGGCTCGGGCGGATCACGGGCGTGGCGCTCCACCGACGGCGGGCAGAACTGGGCGTCGGCGACCACGACCATCAACGGCTTCGGCACCGCCGTCGCCACCGACGGCGACGGCATCTGGGTGGCCGTGGGCGGTACCGGCGCGCTGGCCTGGCGTTCGACGGACAACGGCGTCACCTGGACCGCCGCCACGACGGCACCCGACGGCCCGTGTGGCGGCGTGGCCAGCGACGGCGGCGGCCGCTGGATCGCTGTCGGCTACGGCGGTTCGCGGACTTGGGTCTCCACCGACGGCGGTGCCAACTGGGCCGCCGTGACGACGCCGATCGACACCGACGGCTATGCCGTGGCCACCGACGGCGCCGGGACGTGGGTGGCGGTGGGAGACGGCAACCGCTCGTGGCGGTCCATCGACGACGGTGACACCTGGGCCATCGCCTCCACGCCGACCGACGGCCTCGGCGAGGGCGTGGCCTTCGACCGCCTCCTGCCCTAGCCGTCGTCGCCGGCACGGCAGACGAGAACCCTCCGGTCGCGACGACCATCGTTCAGGGTGCGCGCAGTAACATGCCGCCACTCCGGCACATCCGATGCCGGCAAGGGCGGGGACGCAGCGGGCCGATGATCCTACGGTGGCGGAATCGAGTGGCACTGACGGTCGGGGTCACCGCCGCCGTCGTGGCGACGACGTTCACCCCCGCACCGACCGCCGCCACCCCGAGCACCCCTGCCGCGCCGAGCGCCGCTGCGGCCAGCAGCCCCAGCCCGCCGTCGGCGTGCACCACGTCCGGTTCGCCCCCCGGCGGCCTCGTGCCGTTCGAGCCGGGCGCCTCCTACAGCGGACCCCCGCTCCTGCTGCCCGCCTGGGCGGACAGCGCCGGATGGCTCAACCCGCAGCAGTACGAGACGATCGTCGACGGCGACATCGATGGCGACGGGATGGGCGAGCTCATCGGCCGCAACTCGTCGGGCATCGAGACGCACTCGTGGGCCCACCCGTTCCGCCTGCCCGGCGATCCGAGCGCACCGACGACCGTCGACCAGGCGCCCGGACAATGGACCCAGCTGCCACACAGCTCCCTGCCGTTCGGCGAGCGGTCGACGGAGGCGGTGATCCCCTCGAACTACGGCGGCAACGTGCCCGGCTACTTCGACCTGTCGTACGCCTCCACGTTCCGGCTCGCCGACATCGACGGCCAGCCCGGCGAGGAGCTCATCGTCCGCCAACCCCAGTTCTCGCCCGGCAACGCCGGCAGCGGCAACCTGCCGTACTACCAGGCCGACATCATGGCGGTGTACCGGTGGGTCAACGGGTCGTGGAACCCGACGCCGATCCCCGGCCCGGCGTGGAACAACTGGGGCAGCGACAGCCCGAGTTGGGGGAATCACCCCACCGGCTGGTTCAACCCGCAGTACTACACGACGATCACGACGGGGAACGTCGACGGCCAGGGCGGCGACGAGATCATCGGCCGCGGCCCGGGCGGCATCGAGGCGTGGAGTCTGAACGCCAACGGCACCGGGTTCACCCAGCTGCCCAACTCGAACCCCATCCTCACCGACGCCGAGGGTTGGGGCGCCAGCGAGGCGCAGTACAGCTCCATCCGCGTCGCCGACTTCACCGGCGACGGCCGAGACGACATCGCGGCCCTCGCCACCGATCAGAACCCGTACCCGTTCCAGGGTGCCGGGATGTTGCTGTACACCTACACCGGGACGGCATGGTCGTGGAGCGGCACCGTCGCGTCGTGGATCCCCGAGAACGGCTGGAACAAGCCCGAGCAGTACCTGTCGATCACCGCCGGCGACATCAACGGTGACAACCAGGCCGAGATCATCGGGCGCGGGCCGAACGGGCTCGAGGCCTACCAGTCCGGGATCGACCAGACCTCGGGCGAGCGGGTGTGGACGGCCATGATCACTACGCCGACCGTGATGGCCGGCACCAGCTTCGCTCAACCGGAGTACTACACGACCGTCCAGACCGGCGATGTCCTCGAGTCGCCGGGGCCCTACCCCACCGACGAGGTGCTGTACCGCGGGTCTGACGGGCTCCACACGCTCAGCTATGACACGACCACCAAGGCGTTCAACGACATCGGTGTCGTGCTGGACCAGTTCTCCGACGCCAACGGCTGGAACGCCAGCCCAGCGCGCTACTCGACGATCCGCACGGTGATGACCGACGCCTCCGAGCCACGTGCCGTCATCGGCAAGGACGCCGCCGGCATGCGCACCTACGTGCTCGATCCAGCCGCACGCCCGACGCAGTGGATCAACCCGTCGACGCCGTTCCCGGCGTGGGCCGGCGGCACCGATGACACCAGCCTCGGCGACAACACTGACCCGGGCCGGTCGTACCAGTACATCAACGCCTCCGTCACCAACGCCCTCTACGGCGACTTCGCCCCGCCGCAGTCGGTGCGGTCGATGT